>NZ_QTQM01000006.1:0-230278 GCF_003854225.1 Burkholderia sp. Bp8986
CGCGATTGAGCGCACCCATGTCCGAGAACGGATGGATGTGATGCGCGGCGTCGAGCGCGCGGTATTCGGCGGTCGAGCGTGCCTGCGTCGTGCGCGGTGCGGTGGCCGGCGCGGCCGGCTGGATCCAGGCAGATTCGTTGCGGTACGTCATGTTTCCTCCGTGATTCCGTATTCGGTCGTGCGCACGCTCAGACGTGCAGCAGCAGATGGCGGCGTTCCCACGAACTGATCACGCGGAAGAACGCTTCGTATTCGGTTTCCTTCAGCGCGAAATACGCCTTCAGGAACTTGTGGCCGAGAATCTCGCCGAGCGGCTCGCACGCGGCCATCAGCGTGAGCCCTTCCTCGAGGTTGCGCGGCAGCTGGTACGGCAGCTCGTAGCCGTCGCTGACGAGCGGTTCGGTCGGCTCGAGACGCTGCGTCATGCCGAGATAGCCGGCCGCGAGCGTCGCCGCGAGCGCGAGGTACGGGTTGCAGTCGACGCCCGGAATCCGGTTCTCGATGCGGCGCGCGGCCGGGCCCGAGTGCGGGATGCGGAAGCCGACCGTGCGGTTGTCGTAGCCCCACTGCACGTTGATCGGCGCGGCCATGAAGCGCGACAGCCGGCGATACGAGTTGATGTACGGCGCGAAGATCGGCATCAAGGCGGGCGTGTACTTCTGCAGCCCCGCGAGGTAGTTGTAGAACAGCGAGGTCGCGCCGCCCGTTTCCGGCGACGTGAACAGGTTGCGGCCCGTTTCCTCGTCGACGATGCTCTGGTGCACGTGCATCGCCGAGCCCGGCTCGTTTTCCATCGGCTTGGCCATGAAGGTCGAGTACATGTTGTGGCGCAACGCGGCCTCGCGCACCGTGCGCTTGAACAGGAACACCTGGTCGGCCAGCGACAGCGCGTCGCCGTGCATGAAGTTGATCTCCATCTGCGCGGCGCCGACTTCGTGGATCAGCGTGTCGATGTCGAGGTTCTGCGCTTCGCAGTACTCGTAGATGTCCTCGAACAGCGGGTCGAACTCGTTGACCGCCTCGATCGAATACGACTGGCGGCCCGTTTCGGGGCGGCCCGTGCGGCCGACCGGCGGACGCAGCGGCAGGTCCGGGTCCTTGTTCATGTCGACCAGGTAGAACTCGAGCTCCGGCGCGACGACCGGCTTCCAGCCCTTCGCCTTGTAGAGGTCGAGCACGCGGCGCAGCACGTAGCGCGGCGAGATCTCGACCGGCGAGCCGTCGAAGTGCACGCAATCGTGGATCACCTGCGCGGTCGGATCGACGGCCCACGGGATCAGGCGAATGGTCGACGTGTCGGGCACGCACACCATGTCGGGATCGGTCACGCCGGTCAGCGAGCCGTCTTCCGGATAGTCGCCGGTGACGGTCTGCACCATCACGGCCTGCGGCAGCCGCATCGATTCGCCGGACGTGAACTTGTTGCGCGGCGTGATCTTGCCGCGCGCGATGCCGGCCATGTCGGGAATGATCGCTTCGATCTCGGTGATCCGGTGCTGCTTCAGAAAGTCTTCGATGTCTTGCATGTCTGTTCTCGTTATGTGGGTCGGCGCGCTCAGGCGAGCGCGGCGGCGGCCGTGGCACGTGTGCGGGCGTCGCGGCGCGCGCGGCAGGCGTCGCCGAAGGCGCGGAAGATCGCGCTCGACAGCGGGTCATGCGCATGCCGCCATTCCGGGTGCCACTGCACGGCGAGGGCGAAGGCCGGGGCATCGACGACGCTGACGGCCTCGATCAGGCCGTCCGGCGCGACGGCTTCGACGGCGAGGCCGGAACCGAGCTGCGCGATGCCCTGCTTGTGCAGCGAGTTCACGTGCACGTCGTCGCGGCCGCCGGCGAGCGTGTGCAGCACGCCGCCGGGCGTCAGGCGCACGACGTGCGCGGGGCCGTATTGCGTGTCCATCGGCGCGTCGTCGTCCTCGCGGTGATCGGCGAGGCCCGGCACGTCGTGCACGCGCTGATGCAGCGTGCCGCCGCAAACGACGTTCAGCTCCTGGAAGCCGCGGCACACGGCCAGCACGGGCACGCCCGCGACGATCGCCGCGCGCAGCAGCGGCAGCGTCGTCGCGTCGC
Organism: Burkholderia sp. Bp8986; assembly: GCF_003854225.1. Lineage (NCBI taxonomy): Bacteria > Pseudomonadati > Pseudomonadota > Betaproteobacteria > Burkholderiales > Burkholderiaceae > Burkholderia > Burkholderia sp. Bp8986. The sequence continues at coordinate 2,071 of NZ_QTQM01000006.1, forward strand.
GTGCGGGATCGTGCTTCGTGCCGGGCGCGCTCGGCTCGCCGCCATACAGGTGCGGCTCGACGTTCGAATAGCTGCCGGTAAACAACAGGCCGTCGACCGTTGAGAGCACGTCGTCGACCGACTGGCGATCGCCGAGCGCGGGCAGCACCATCGCGAGCGCGTGTGCGCCGTCGACGATCGCCGCGACGTACTTGTCGCCGACCGTGTGCGACGCATGTGCGCCGATCTGCGTGAAGTCGGCGGTGATGCCGACGAGGGGTTTCCTTTCCATGACGTCAATCAGTTGTCCGTAGGACCGTTGCGTGCATCACGCGGGAAAACCGCAAAATGCAGGCGCGACACGGCCCCGCAGCCTCGCGAAGCGCGCAAGGCCGCTGGTGAATGGGCGCAACGGGTTCGCATGGCGATCCGCGCTGCGCGCGACGGTCAGGCCATCGTTCGTTTCGTCGTGCCGTGCGACGCGGCAATGAATGCGCGAACGCGTTCCGTCACCGCGCAGACGACGCGGCTGACGAACAGGCAGTTGAAACGAACGACGAGAAAAGGAGGAGAGGCGCTATGGCAGCAGCGACGCGACTTCGTCGGTATCGACGGCCACGAACGCGCGTGCGGAAACGGCGTTGTGACGGCGAACGGAACGACGGGACAGGATGGTGTAGATCGACAGATGCAGCAGGCGAGGACTATGCCAGCCGCAACTGCCATCGGAAGCGGGAGCAGCGCTGCGCAAACTTCGCACATCGCCTCGATCCCACCTCACCAGAGGGCCACGGACTCTCACGATTACACTCGACTGGTTTGTTGAAAGTATTGAACACCTGATCGTTTCGGCGCGCGAGGCGTTTAAAATAATCAAGGTGCCCGGCCTGCGTCATTTACATTGATGGGCATCAATTTTTACGTTGCAATAACGTTTTTCGGTGCCGATGAATGGCCAATGACGCTGACCTGAGAGCCAGCATATACGAGCCAAAAACGGCGTCAAATGTTTTTTGACGGTCTCGTGTCAGGGCTTTCCCGAGGCATTGCGAACAAAATATTCGTAAATGGAATGACGCGCGGGGTGTTCATTATTTCGAACGCCTTTCAGGGTTTTCCCCGCTGATGTGTGGCATAAAGTGATTAGAATATTCAACGGCTGCTCAACGCTGTCCAACGCGTCGTTTCACTTTTTCACCGCACTTCTATCGTGTCCGAAACCGAATCGATGTCCACCGAAGTCGCCGAGCGCCTGCGTTTCGTGCGCAACAAGCATGGCCTGTCGCAGCGCGAACTCGCGAAGCGGGCCGGCGTGACCAACGGCACGATCTCGCTGATCGAACAGGGGCGCGTGAGCCCGTCGGTCGGCTCGCTGAAGAAACTGCTCGAATGCATCCCGATGAGTCTCGCGGAGTTCTTCACGTTCGAGCTGGTCGAATCGCGCTCGGTCGTGTCGCGACGTGACGAGATGCCGAACCTCGGCAACGACGCGCTCGCGTTTCACCTCGTCGGCGCGGGCGTGAAGGACCGCAACATGTGCATCATGCGCGAGGTCTACCAGCCGCTCGCCGATACGGGGCCCGAGATGCTCGTGCACGCGGGGCACGAGGGTGGCGTGGTCGTGTCGGGTCGGCTCGAGCTCACCGTCGACGGCGCGACCTGGCTGCTCGACCCCGGAGACGGCTACTACTTCGAAAGCCGTTTGCCGCACCGTTTTCGCAATCCCAGCGCGGAACAGCTCTGCGAGGTCGTGTCGGCCAATTCGCCGGCCACCTTCTGACCGCGCATCACCGCATTCGCCACCGCCGGCAGCGTTGCCGTTGCACGGCGTGCCGCAGCGCGAATGCCACAACCGTTGAGGCATCCTGAATGAACAAGTTGACTTTGGCTGACTGGCAGGACAAGGCGGCGTCGCTCGAGATCGAGGGGCGCGCATTCATCGACGGCGCGTCGCGCGACGCGCACGGCGGCAAGACGTTCGACTGCGTGAGCCCGATCGACGGCCGCGTGCTCGCGAAGGTGGCCGATTGCGGCGAGGCCGACGTGAACGCCGCCGTCGCGGCCGCCCGCCGCGCGTTCGACGCCGGCGTGTGGGCCGGACTGAACCCGCGCGCGCGCAAGGCCGTGCTGCTGCGCTGGGCCGCACTGATGCGCGAGCATCTCGACGAACTGTCGCTGCTCGAGACGCTCGACGCCGGCAAGCCGATCGGCGACACGACGACGGTCGACGTGCCGGGCGCCGCGTATTGCGTCGAGTGGTTCGCCGAGGCGATCGACAAGGTCGGCGGCGAAGTCGCGCCGGCCGACCATCATCTCGTCGGCCTCGTCACGCGCGAGCCGGTCGGCGTGGTCGCGGCCGTCGTGCCGTGGAACTTCCCGATCCTGATGGCCGCATGGAAGTTCGGCCCGGCGCTCGCGGCCGGCAACAGCGTCGTGCTGAAACCGTCGGAGAAATCGCCGCTGACCGCGATCCGCGTCGCGCAGCTCGCCTACGAGGCCGGCATCCCGGCCGGCGTGTTCAACGTCGTGCCGGGCGCGGGCGAACCGGGCAGGCTGCTCGCGCTGCATCGCGACGTCGACTGCATCGCGTTCACCGGCTCCACGGCAGTCGGCAAGCTGATCATGCAGTACGCCGCGCAGTCGAACCTGAAGCGCGCATGGCTCGAACTCGGCGGCAAGTCGCCGAACATCGTGCTGCCCGATTGCCCGGATCTCGACCGCGCCGCGCAGGCCGCGGCCGGCGCGATCTTCTACAACATGGGCGAGATGTGCACGGCCGGCTCGCGCCTGCTCGTGCATCGCGACATCAAGGACGCGTTCATCGAGAAGCTGGTCGCGGCCGCGCGTGCGTACGTGCCGGGCAACCCGCTCGATCCGTCGGTATCGATGGGCGCGATCGTCGACGGCATCCAGCTCGAGCGCGTGCTCGGCTACATCGACGCCGGGCGCAAGGAAGGCACGCTCGTCACGGGCGGTGCGCGCGTGAAGGCGGAGACGGGCGGCTTCTACGTCGAGCCGACGGTGTTCGAGGTGAAGCCCGATGCGAAGATCGCGCGCGAGGAGATCTTCGGTCCCGTGCTGTCGGTGATCGTGTTCGACGATGTCGACGAGGCGGTGCGGATCGCGAACGATACCGAGTACGGGCTCGCGGCGGCGGTGTGGACGTCGGACCTGACGACCGCGCACGACGTGTCGCGCCGGCTGCGGGCGGGCACGGTGTGGGTGAACTGCTACGACGAAGGCGGCGACATGAACTTCCCGTTCGGCGGCTACAAGCAGTCGGGCAACGGCCGCGACAAGTCGCTGCATGCGCTCGAGAAGTACACCGAACTGAAGTCGACGCTGATCCGGCTGCGCTGACGCGGCCGGTGTGCGGGCGCGGTGCCGACGGGCGCCGCGCCCGTGCTGCGCATGCGCGCGTCAGGCCGTGCGCAGCGCCGGGTGGAAGCCCGCGGCTTCGATGATCGACTGCACGCGTTCGGCGCCTTGCGCCGATTCGACCTTGACCGTCTTCGCGGCCACGTCGATGTCGAGCTTCGCAGCGGGGTCGGCTGCCGTCACGGCACGCGTGATGGCGTTGGCGCAGCCGCCGCAGGTCATGTCCTGGACTTCGAATTCCATCGTGTTCTCCTGGGTTGGGTGGCGATTCACAAACGTCGCCAGCATGAAGCTTGCCATGGTGGGAAGGTCAAGCGATTCGTCGCGTTCGGCATCGCGAAAGCTATTTGTAAAGCATAAGTCAGACGAATCGTGATGCGCCGATGTACGTCAGTCGGAATTTTTCCCGATTGACGGTCGCGCATTGTCGGCGAAATCTGGCGGAGCCTTGCACGAAAAGGTGCGTGTCGCGTCGACGACGCCCGATGCCCATGCCATCAGTAAGGGTACTTCGAGAGGGAAATGCGAATCGATCTTACTATCGGTTCCCCCTCGATATTTCATTTCGTTACCCATATGAATCGCTTCGCTTTCGGTTTCGCACTGGCCCTGCTGGGCGTATCGGCATCGTCCGCCTTCGCTGCCGACGACGTCGTCAACCTGACCCTGAAGGACCACAAGTTCTCGCCCGACGGCGTGACGATTCCGGCCGGCAAGAAGGTGAAGTTCGTCGTGAAGAATCTCGACGCGACGCCCGCGGAATTCGAAAGCGACGATTTCAAGGCAGAGAAGGTCGTGCCGGCCGGCAAGTCGGTCGAGATCCTCGTCGGGCCGCTGAAGGCCGGCACCTACGAGTTCCACGACGAGTATCACGAAGCGCAGTCGAAGACGCACCTGACCGTCAAGTAAGCGGATATCGCCATGCTGTCTACTGCCCTGATCGTCTTTCGTGAAGTGCTCGAGGCCGCGCTGGTGGTCTCGATCGTGATGGCCGCCACGAAGGGCGTGCCGCGGCGCGGCTGGTGGGTCGGCGGCGGGCTCGTCGGCGGCGTGATCGGCGCCGGCCTGATCGCCGCGTTCGCCGACGTGATCTCGCAGTGGGCATCCGGCATGGGGCAGGAAGTCTTCAACGCGGGCGTGATGTTCGTCGCGACGCTGATGCTCGCGTGGCATTGCATCTGGATGAGCCGCCACGGCCGCGAGATGGCGCTGCACATGGGCGAGGTCGGGCGGGCCGTCGCGGCCGGCAGCCGGCCGCTCACGGGGCTCGCGATCGTGGTCGGCGTCGCGGTATTGCGCGAAGGCTCCGAGGCCGTGCTGTTCCTGTACGGCATCGCGGCGGGCGATCCGGGACAGACGCCGCAGATGATCGTCGGCGGGCTGCTCGGCGTGCTGGGTGGCGCCGGGCTCGGCTATGCGATGTATGCGGGCCTGCTGCAGATTCCGCTCAAGCGCCTGTTTTCCGTCACCAATGCGCTGATCGTGCTGCTCGCGGCGGGGATGGCGAGCCAGTGCGTCGGCTTCCTGCTTGCCGCGGGCCTCGTGCCGTCGTGGGGCGACGCGGTCTGGGATACCTCGTGGCTGCTCAAGGAAACGAGCATCGTCGGCAAGGCGCTGCATACGTTGATCGGCTATACCGCGCGTCCGGCGGGGATCCAGATCGCCGCGTACCTGGTCACGCTGGTTGCGATCGTCGTGCTGGCGCGGCTCGTCGGCCGGCCGCGGACGGTCGTGCCGCCGCCGCGGCCCGTCGCCTGAGCGGGCGGGGCCGAATGCAAAAAGGGGCGTCGTGGACGCCCCTTGTTACTTGCGTTGACGGTTCGCGCTCCGTTCAGCGATGGCTGTCGATCCACGCGCGGGCCCATTCGAGCCCCGCTTCGCGCGCTTCGTCCTCGGTATCGAACACGCCGAGCACGCCTGACGCTTCGACGAGCCGGTTGTTCTGCGTGATCGTGCCGCTCGCCGCGAAGCGCTCGGGCTGCAGGATTTCGTCTTGCTGCAGGATCGAATGGCCCCAGATCTGGTAGCCGTGATAGGTCTGCGCTTCCATTATCGCGTCACCTCCGCGGAACGGCGGCTCGCGCCGACACGCAGCACGTTGCCGTCCGGCGTGTATTGCCGTGGGATATCGGAGAATTTGAGTGCGTGCGGCGTGTCGGGCACGGTCGGCTGCATCACGGTGAGCCGGCCCGGCGCGGGCTGCGCGACGGGGCGCGGTGCGGCCGGCGCATCGACCGTCGCGGCGGTCGGTCGATGCGGCGCGGCTTTCACGGCTTGTGCGACGCGGCGCTTGTGCGGCTTGACGGCGACCTTCGGCTGCACGCTCGCGTGCTTTTCCGCGGTCTTGTTGCCGGCGTGCGCGTCGGCGGCCGCGCGCGGGGGCGGCGTACGTGCCGCCGGCACGCGCGCCTCGGGCGGGTTCCAGACTTCGACGTAGTGCTCGGTCGCCCAGCCCGTCGACGCGAAGCTCAGCGCCAGCAATCCGCATCCAAACAGTCTTACCATGGTCTCTCCGTCAGTCTCGCCGGCGCGCCGGACTGCGCTGCGCCGATTGCTTACTCCACCGTCACCGACTTCGCGAGGTTGCGCGGCTTGTCGACGTCGGTGCCGCGCGCGCACGCGGTGTGATATGCGAGCAGCTGCAGCGGCACGACGTGCAGGATCGGCGACAGCTGGCCGTAGTGTTCCGGCATCCGGATCACGTGCAGGCCGTCGTCGTTGACGATCTGCGTGTCGGCATCCGCGAACACGTACAGCTCGCCGCCGCGCGCGCGCACTTCCTGCATGTTCGACTTCAGCTTCTCGAGCAGCGTGTCGTTCGGCGCGACCGTGACGACCGGCATCGCTTCCGTGACGAGCGCGAGCGGGCCGTGCTTCAGTTCGCCGGCCGGATAGGCCTCGGCGTGGATGTACGAGATTTCCTTCAGCTTCAGCGCGCCTTCGAGCGCGATCGGGTAGTGCAGCCCGCGGCCGAGGAACAGCGCGTTTTCCTTGCGCGCGAATTCCTCCGACCACGCGATGATCTGCGGCTCGAGCGCGAGCACGCTGTTCAGCGCGGCCGGCAGGTGGCGCAGCTCCTTCAGGAATTGCGCTTCCTGCGCGGCGTCGACGTGCCCGCGCAGCTTGCCGAGCGTCGCGGCCAGCACGAACAGCGCGACGAGCTGGGTCGTGAACGCCTTGGTCGACGCGACGCCGATCTCGGTGCCCGCGTGCGTGAGGAACTGCATCTCGGTGAGGCGCACCATCGCGCTCGTCGCGACGTTGCAGACCGCGAGCGTATGCGTGTGGCCGAGAGACTGCGCGTGCTTGAGCGCGGCGAGCGTGTCTGCCGTCTCGCCCGACTGCGAGATCACCAGCACGAGCTGGCGCGGGTTCGGCACCGATTCGCGATAGCGGTATTCGCTCGCGATCTCGACCTGGGTCGGAATCTTCGCGATCGATTCGAGCCAGTACTTCGCGGTGAGGCCCGAGTAGTAGCTCGTGCCGCACGCGAGGATCAGCAGGCTGTCGATGTCCGCGAACGCGGCGGGCGCCGCGTCGCCGAACAGCGTTGCGTCGAACGCTTCGGTTTGCGGCACCGTGTCGCTGATCGCGCGCGGCTGCTCGAAGATTTCCTTCTGCATGAAGTGGCGATACGGGCCCAGCTCGACCGCGCCGCCGTATGCGCTGACCACGCGGATCTCGCGCTGCGCGAGCGCGCCGTGGCGGTCGACGATCTTCACGCCGTCGAGCGACAGCTCGCACATGTCGCCTTCCTCGAGGAACGTGAAATGGTCGGTGCTGCCGGCCAGCGCCAGTGCGTCGGAGGCGAGGAAGTTCTCGCCGTCGCCGTGGCCGACGACGAGCGGCGAACCCTGGCGCGCGCCGACGACGATGTGCGGCTGGTCCTTGTGGGTCACCGCGATCGCATACGCGCCGTGCAGCTGCTGCACGGCTTCGCGCACGGCCTCGAACAGGTCGCCGCGATACAGGCTGTGCACGAGGTGCGCGATCACTTCGGTGTCGGTCTGCGACACGAATTCGTAGCCCTTCGCGCGCAGCGCGTCGCGCAGCGTCTCGAAGTTCTCGATGATGCCGTTGTGCACCAGCGCGAGCGCGTTCGACGAGAAGATCGGGTGCGCGTTGTGCGTGACGGGCGCACCGTGCGTCGCCCAGCGCGTGTGCGCGACGCCGGTCGTGCCTGCGAGGTGCGATTCCTGCACCTGCGCGTCGAGATCGGCGACGCGCGCGACGCTGCGCGCGCGCTTCGGTGCGTCCGGCTCGAGCACGGCGACGCCGCACGAGTCGTAGCCACGGTATTCGAGGCGCCGCAATCCTTCGATCAGCACCGGAACGATATTACGCTGCGCAACTGCGCCGACAATGCCGCACATGAATGGTCAATCCTGTAAGTCGACGCGGGCGCCGTTCGGGCGCCCGCAAAAGGTTCAGCTCTTCTTCTTGACCGGTCGGACGTAGCCGCTTTTCGCGGTCTGCGTCTTCTCGTTCAAGGCGAGGACGCCCTCGGCGACGTCCTTCCAGATCGTCGTGCCGGCCGCGATCGTCACGCCGCGGCCGACGCGCACCGGCGCGACGAGCTGCGTGTCCGAGCCGACGAACACGTCGTCCTCGATCACGGTGCGGAACTTGTTCGCGCCGTCGTAGTTGCAGGTGATCGTGCCGGCGCCGATGTTCACGCGCGCGCCGATGTCGGCGTCGCCGATGTAGGTCAGGTGGTTCGCCTTCGAACCGTGGCCGATCACCGCGTTCTTCACCTCGACGAAGTTGCCGACGTGCGCTTCGTCCGCGAGCTGCGCGCCCGGGCGCAGCCGCGCGTACGGGCCGATCACGGTGTGCGCGCCGAGTTCGGCGCCGTCGATGTGCGTGAACGCGTCGATGCGCGTGCCCGCGCCGATCGACGCGTTGCGGATCACGCAGTTCGCGCCGATCGTCACGTTGTCGGCGAGCGTCACGTTGCCTTCGAACACGCAGTTCACGTCGATCGACACGTCGCGGCCGCACCGGAGCGTGCCGCGCACGTCGAGGCGCGCCGGATCGGCGAGCGTGACGCCGTCGACGAGCAGCGCATCGGCGACGTTGCGCTGATGGATGCGCTCGAGTTCCGCGAGCTGCGCCTTGCTGTTCACGCCGAGCGTTTCCCAGTCCTCGTCGGGCTGCGCCGTGACGATCTCGAAGCCGGCCTCGATCGCGAGTTCGACGACGTCGGTCAGGTAGTACTCGCCCTGCGCGTTCTCGTTCTTCAGCGCGCCGAGCCACATCGACAGCTGGGCCGTCGGCGTGACGATGATGCCGGTGTTGATCTCGGCGATCTTCAGTTGCTCGGGCGACGCATCCTTCTGCTCGACGATGCGCGTGACGAAGCCGGACGCGTCGCGCACGATGCGGCCGTAGCCGGTCGGATCGTCGAGCGTGACCGTCAGAATCCCGTAGCGGCCCTCGCGCGCGGCGTCGACCAGACGCCGCAGCGTCGACGCGCGGGTGAGCGGCACGTCGCCGTACAGCACCAGCGTCGGTTGCGCGGGATCGAGCAGCGGCAGCGCCTGGCGCACCGCGTGGCCGGTGCCGAGCTGCTCGGCTTGTACCGCGAACTGGACGTCGGGCGCGGCGACGGCGGCCTGGACCTGCTCGGCGCCATGACCGACGACGACGACGAGCCGCGACGGCTGCAGCGTGCGCGCGGTGGCGATGACGTGGGAGAGGAGCGGCCTGCCGGCCAGGGGATGGAGCACTTTCGGCAGCGCGGAACGCATGCGCTTGCCGGTGCCTGCCGCCAAAATCACGATATTCATGGCGCCAGCTTGTCAGAGGAGTTCGTAGCCGTCCATTTTAGCATGCGGCCCCTGGCATTCCTGGCCTGTCGCGACCGGGCGACAGTGCCGGAACAGGGCACGCTGGGCCCCGTTCCGGCGATGTTCGGACCCTGCTTACAGGTCGTCGAACTGGACGATCGAGATCGGTTTCGCGGCACCCGGCACGGCGGTGTCTTCGCCGGACGCGCACGGCTCCTCGTCGAACGCGATGTCGCCCTGCGGATCGGCTTCTCCGGTCGCGCGCAGCGACGCGAACGGGAACTGGGTCGTATCCATCAGGTGCGACGGCACGACGTTCGCGAGCGCGCTGAACATGTTGTCGACGCGGCCCGGGAAGCGCTTGTCCCATTCGCGGATCAGCGCCTTCATTTCCGCGCGCTTCAGGTTCGGCTGGCTGCCGCACAGGTTGCACGGGATGATCGGGAATTCGCGCAGCTCCGCGTATTTCTCGAGATCGGTTTCCTTCACGTACGCGAGCGGGCGGATCACGACGTTCCGGCCGTCGTCCGACTGCAGCTTCGGCGGCATCCCCTTCAGCTTGCCGCCGTAGAACATGTTGAGCAGCAAGGTTTGCAGGATGTCGTCACGGTGGTGGCCGAGCGCGATCTTGGTCGCGCCGAGCTCGCCCGCCACGCGGTACAGGATCCCGCGGCGCAGCCGCGAGCACAGCGAGCAGGTCGTCTTGCCTTCGGGCACGAGCCGCTTGACGATGCTGTAGGTGTCCTGGTTCTCGATGTGGAACGGCACGCCGACCTGCGTCAGGTACTCGGGCAGCACGTGCTCGGGGAAGCCCGGCTGCTTCTGGTCGAGGTTGACCGCGACGATGTCGAAGTCGATCGGCGCGCGCTCGCGCAGGCGCAGCAGCACGTCGAGCATCGCGTAGCTGTCCTTGCCGCCCGACAGGCACACCATCACCTTGTCGCCCTGCTCGATCATGTTGTAGTCGCCGATCGCCTGGCCGACCTGGCGCACGATCCGCTTGAACAGCTTGTTGTTCTCGTACGCTTCCTTCTGCTCGCGGCGCGTCAGCGCGCGGCGGCCGGTGTCGGCGACGGTGGCTTCGGCGGCGGCGCCATCGGCCGCCGTGTGGTTCATGTGGGGGGCGTTCATGCGCGCTCCTCGTCCTTGATGCGAAAGACTTCGACGCCGACGGCGTCGCAGTCCGGATAGGCGTCCGGTTTCTCGGTACAGACGCGTACCGCGCGCACGCTGTCGTGCGCCAGCAGGTTCGCGGCGATCGCGTCGCACAGCGTTTCCTGCAGGTGGATGTGGCCGCGCGCCAGGCACTGCGCGACGCTCTGCTTCATCAGGTCGTAGTCGACGACTTCATGCAGCCGGTCGTCGACGGGGGTGGACAGCGCGAGCGGCACGAACAGGTCGATGTTGATGACGACGCGCTGCTCGCCGCGCTTCTCGTGTTCGAAGGCCCCGATGTTGATGTGCACCTCGTAGTCGCGCAGGTAGAGCCTGCGGCAGTCCGCGAGGCGGGGGTGCAGGAGAGCGGAAAACATGGTCGTCCCAGTCAAATTGGCGTGCGTGCACGCAAAGCGGCGCGGGCGGCGGCGGTCGGGCCGCGCGCTCCGCGCAGTTCAGTCATTCGGGCCGGCGGCGGGCGGCACCAGGTGCTCGCCGCCGTCGACGGTCAGCGTCGCGCCCGTGACGCCGGGCGCGCTCGCGAGATAGCAGGCCGCCGCCGCGATGTCGTTCGCGTGCGGCGCGTGGCCGCGCACGAGCGCCGCGACGCGCACCTTCGGCGCCAGCGCCAGCGCGAGCGCCGAGGTCGCGCGGTTCAGCGCGGCCTGCATCAGCGCGTGCGACAGCTGCGCCGGCGCCGGGTGAAACAGGGCCTGGTCCAGCACGTGGATCGCGCAGGCGCGCAGCGATTCGTCGTCGCGCGCGGCATCGGGCGTCGCGTCGGCGAGCGCGCGGGCCAGCGCGAGCGGCGCCGTCACGTTGCGCGCGAGCGCGCCGGCGAGCGACGCGCCGTCCACGGTATGCGCGTCGTCGGTGCCGGCGCAAGCGCTCACGAACACCGCACAGGCGGGCCGGCCGAGTGCCACGCCGCACGCGGCAACGAGCGCGGCCGCATCGGCTTCCAGGGCCAGATCGGCATCGAGCACGGCCGCGCGGCGGCCCAGTGCGGCGACTTCGGCGACCAGCGCGTCGCCAGCCGCGCGCGGCGCGCCGGGGCTGCGCTGCAGCGCGACGTCCCAGCCGCGCTGCGCGAATCCGGTCGCGAGCGCACGGCCGAGCGACGCGGCGTCGGCCGCGCTGCCCAGCGCGCCCGCGACGAGCGCGATGCGCGGGGGCGACGTATCGGCTGAAACGGTCATTTACAATGCCGGGATGAACCCGAAAGCTCACGAACCCGCTAGTTTACCTGCTCCCGGCCCTGACGCGCTCGCGCAGTCCGAAACCCTCGCCGCGCAACTGCGCGACGAGATCGCGGCGGCCGGCGGCTGGCTGCCGTTCGATCGCTTCATGGAGCGCGCGCTGTACGCGCCCGGCCTCGGCTATTACAGCGGCGGCGCGCGCAAGTTCGGGCGCCGCGCCGACGACGGCAGCGACTTCGTGACGGCCCCCGAGCTGTCGCCGCTGTTCGCGCAGACGCTCGCGAATCCCGTCGCCGACGCGCTCGCGGCGAGCGGCACGCGCCGCGTGATGGAATTCGGCGCGGGCACCGGCAAGCTCGCGGCCGGGCTGCTCGCGGCGCTCGATGCGCTCGGCGTCGAGCTCGACGAATACCTGATCGTCGACCTGTCCGGCGAACTGCGCGAACGGCAGCGCGACACGATCGCGGCGGCTGCGCCGGCGCTTGCGGGGAAAGTACGCTGGCTCGACGCGCTGCCCGAGCGCTTCGACGGCGTCGTGGTCGGCAACGAGGTGCTCGACGCGATGCCGGTGCGCCTCTTTGCGAAGGCGGGCGGCGCGTGGCGCGAGCGCGGCGTCGCGCTCGACGCGCGGCACGCGTTCGTGTTCGACGACCGGCCCGTGGGCGCGGCCGGCCTGCCGCCGGTGCTCGCGACGCTCGACGTCGACGACGGCTACGTGACCGAAACACATGAAGCCGCGCTGGCGTTCACGCGCACCGTGTGCACGATGCTCGGGCGCGGCGCGGTGCTGCTGGTCGACTACGGCTTCCCCGCGCACGAGTACTACCACCCGCAGCGCGACCGCGGCACGCTGATGTGCCACTACCGCCACCACGCGCACGACGACGCATTCCTTTACCCGGGCCTGCAGGACATCACCGCGCACGTCGAATTCACCGGCATCTACGACGCGGGCGTCGCGACCGGCGCGGACCTGCTCGGCTACACGTCGCAGGCGCGTTTCCTGTTGAACGCGGGCATCACCGACGCGCTCGCCGCGATCGATCCGTCCGACATCCACCGGTTCCTGCCGGCCGCGAACGCGGTGCAGAAGCTGATCTCGGAAGCCGAGATGGGCGAGCTGTTCAAGGTGATCGCGTTCTCGCGCGGCATCGACGGCACGCTCGACGCGTTCGCGCGCGGCGACCGCTCGCACGCGCTCTGACGGCGGAGACCGGGATGCTGCGCTGGTTCATGGCGTCGTTCGTTGCGGTGATGATCCTGACGCGCTGCTGGCCGTGGCTCGGCAAGTTCGGCATCGGGCGGATGCCGGGCGACGTCACGCTGACGCTCGGCGGGCGGCGTTATCCGTTCCCGTTCATGTCGACGCTGGTGCTGACGATGCTGGTGTCGCTGGTGGCGCGGCTGCTCTGAGCCGTGCCGAAGACGGCGCGTCGCGGTCCGGCCGCGGCGCGCACGTGACGGGTTCGGCGCGGGGTAGTTCGTGCATGACGGCTCGTGCATTGAAGCTCGCGCATTACAGCTCGATTTCGCCGAGGATCCGGTGCGCGAGCGCCTTCGCCTCGTCGAACGCCTCTTCCTCGCTCGGACTCGTCGTGTGGACGTCGTAGCGCACGTTCTCCGTCTCGTCGCCGTCGTCCCGGGCGAGGATCACGTAGCCCTGGAACTGTCCGTTGGCGGCGTGCTGCGTATGCGCCTTGGCCGTGTAGATGCCCTTCGTGAACGTGTTCGTGTCCATCGTGCCTCTCCCGCAATAGGACACTTCATCGTAGCACTGCGGCGCAGCATGTACAGCGCCGCATATCGGCGACCGATCAGCGCGCCGTCATCATCCCGTCACCCTTCGAGCAGCGCGACGACCTCGTCGAGCGTCGGCGCGTGCGCGCCCGTGTGCCGGCATGCGGCGGCGCCCGCCGCGAGCGCGAACGCGAGATGCTCGCGCCACGACCGCTGCGGCGCGGCCATCAGGCTGAACAGCATGCCGCCGATCGACGCGTCGCCGGCGCCGACGGTGTCGACCACCTCGACGCGCGGCGGGCTGGCCTCGAGCACGTCGCCGTCCGCGTACAGCGTCGCCGCCTGCGCGCCGCGTGTGACGAGCACGGCCGCGCGCGGATTCAGCGCGCGCACCGCCGCGACCGCGTCGGGGCCGTCGCCGCCGAACAGGTGGCGCAGGTCCTCGTCGGAGACCTTGATCAGGTCGGCGAGCGCGGCCATCTTCTCCAGCGTCGGCCGGTACGCGGCCGTCATCAGGTTCCGGTAGTTCGGATCGAAGCTGATCTTCACGCCGCGCGCGTGCAGGTCGGCCGCGAGCGCGACGAGCGTGCCCGCGAGCGGCTCGCGCACCAGGCTGATGCAGCCGAAGTGCGCCCATTTCACGTGAGCGGCCCAGCCGGCCGGCAGCCGCGCCGGGTCGAACGCGAGGTCCGCGCTCGCTTCGCCGATGAAGAAGTACGCGGGCGGCCGCGTCTCGTGGACGATCGCGAGCAGCGGCGCACGCGGGACCCGCTGCAGGAAGCGCAGGTCGAGCCCGGCGGCCTCGCTGGTGCGCCACAGCACGTCGGAGAAGCAGTCCTCGCCGATCGCGCCCGCGAGCGCGCTCGACAGGCCGAGCCGCGCGACCGCGCGCGCGACGTTCCAGCCGGCGCCGCCCGGCACCGAGGTCCACTGCGCGTCGCCTGCGCGCACCATGTCGGTCAGGATGTCGCCCGCCGACACGAAGGCCGGAAAGGTGCCGCCGCTCATTGCGTCGGCTCGCTGCGCGCCGCCCGCGCGAGGGTCGCGAGCACGTCGTAGCACGCGCCCATCGTGTGATAGTCGGTCTTGCCGGCCGGGCTTTTCTCGTCGCTGTACTTGCGGTTGTCGCAGGTGAGGATCCGATACCACGCGCCGTAGCGGTGATCGACGAAATGCGCCCAGCTGTAGCGCCAGATCTCGTCGTACCAATCCCAGAAACGCTCGCTGCCGGTGCGCGCGCCGAGCATCGCGGCCGCCGCGAAGGTCTCCGCCTGCACCCAGAAATACTTGTTGTGGTCGCAGATCGTGAAGTCGGGGCCGAAGCCGTAGCAGAGGCCGCCATGATCGGCGTCCCATGCGTGCGTGAGCGCCGCGTCGAACAGCTCGGCCGCGCGCGGCACGAGCCAGTCGAGCGGGCGGTGCCGCTCCAGGATCAGCAGCAGCTTCGCCCATTCGGTCTGGTGCCCGGGCTGGAAGCCCCACGGACGGAAGATGTTCGAGCTGTCTTCCTTGTTGTAGTCCCAGTCGACCGACCAGTCCGCGTGGTAGTGCTCCCACACGAGGCCGCCCGACAGCGCGGCCTGGCGCTGCGTGATGTGGGTCGCGAGCTTTTCCGCGCGATCGAGGTAGGTGAGGTGGCCGGTCGCCTCGTATGCCGCGAGCAGCGCTTCCGTCATGTGCATGTTCGCGTTCTGGCCGCGGTACGACGACACGATCCAGTTCGGCGTCGCGTCGTCCGCGTAGAGGCCGGCGGCCGCATCCCAGAAGCGGTGTTCGGCGAGCTCGTAGGTCGACGCGATCAGCGCGCGCGCTTCGTCGATGC
The DNA here is from genome assembly GCF_003854225.1 of Burkholderia sp. Bp8986. Taxonomy (NCBI): domain Bacteria; kingdom Pseudomonadati; phylum Pseudomonadota; class Betaproteobacteria; order Burkholderiales; family Burkholderiaceae; genus Burkholderia; species Burkholderia sp. Bp8986. Next base: position 17,130 of record NZ_QTQM01000006.1, read on the forward strand.
CGGCCATCGTCGCGTGCGCGGCGGCCAGCAGCACGAACGCGAGCCCGTAGCAATGGCGCGTGCCGTCGAGCGTCGCGTGCTTCGTGCCGTCGCGCCAGTCGAGCTCCCAGTCGTAGCCTTGCAGCGCCTCGTCCCAGTGCGCGTCGCGCAGGAAGCGCAGCCCGTGGCGCGCGTAGTCGAGATGGCGCGGATCGCCGAAATGCCGGTACGCCATCGCGTAGTTGAAGACGAACCGGCAACTGCTGACCAGGTGCCGCGACGTGCGGTTGTAGACGCTGCCGTCGTCGCGGAAATAGTGGTGGAAGCCGCCCGTCGGGTCGAACGCGTTCGTCGCGTAGAACCGCAGCGTGTCCTCGATGTGCGACAGCAGGAACGACGGATCGCGGAAGCTCGCGACGAACGGTGCCGCTTGCGTGTGGTTGGCCGGCGTGGCCGTGCGGGATTGGGCCGGGGGCATGTTCATGATTCGGTGACCGTGGCGGTATCGAGCGCCGGTGAGCCGGCGGGCTGGCTGCTGGCCCGTACGATCAGCTCGACGGGCAGGGAGATCTCGGTGCGCTCGGGGGCTTCCGCGAGCAGCAGTTCGACGCCGCGGCGGCCGAGCGCTTCCTTGTCGACGGCGAGCGTCGTGAGCGGCGGGTTCGCGTGCGCGGCGGCCGGGATGTCGTCGAAGCCGACGATCGCGATGTCTTCCGGAATCCGCACGCCGCGCGCGAGGCACACGCGCTGCGCGGCCAGCGCGGCGGCGTCGTTGTACGCGAACACGGCGTCCGGGCGCGGGCCCGGCGCGTCGAGCAGCTGCTGCATCGCCCGCGCGGCGCCGGTGTCGGGGTCGAGCCCGGCGTCGATCGTCACTTCGTACGCGGGATCGAACAGCCGCCCGGCCTCGAAGAACGCGCGCCGGTAGCCGATCGCGCGCTGCGCGATGCTGTAGTGCGCGGCCGAGCCGCCGATGAACGCGATCCGCGAGCGGCCGATCGCGAGCAGGTGGCGCATCGCGAGCGCCGCGCCCGTCGCGTTGTCGATGTTCACCGAGCGCAGGCCGGGCGCCCACAGGTCGATCAGCACGAGCGGCCGGCCGGTCGCGGCGAGCGCCTCGATCGTCTCGGGCTCGATGAAGCCGGCCACCGCGATCGCGTCGGGCGCGTGCGGGCGCATCTGGCGCAGCACGTCGTCGTTCGGGCCGACCGTGAGCAGCGTCGGCACGATGCCGCGCTCGCGGCACGCGTCCTCGACGCCGTGCAGCACGTGCGAGAAGAACGGGCTGGCGGGAAAGCGGTTGTGCTGGCGGTGCAGCAGGAAGGTGAGCCGGCGGATGCGCAGCCGCAACTGGGCCGGGTCGTAGCCGAGCCGCTGCGCGATCTCGACGATGCGCGCCCGCGTGGCTTCGGACAGGCCCGGCTGGTTTTTCAGCGCGCGGGAGACGGTGCCGATCGAGACCTCTGCCGCCCGCGCTACGTCGCGAATGGTGGTGCCCATCGTTCGGGATCCGGTTTGTTTAGGGTGACGGCGATTGTATAGTAAACGCGGCGCCTAATTCGGGCCGGATAACCGGGGAATACCCGGAAATAGCGGGTTTTTGCGAGCTAATCTGCGAAAACGCCGTTACTAAAAATACTAAACAAAACGCGGAAAAGGCAAGGTGATCGCGCGGAATGTGGCGGTGCCGGCAGGTGGAGCGTCCGGCACGTTCCGCTGCCCGGCGTGAACGGAGCCGGCGGGGCGATCGGCCGGCGGTTGCCGGGGCGCGGCCCGGCCGGGCTGGCGCGGCACCGGCACCGTCGCTCGGGCGGGCCGGCGACCTGCCTGCGACCGGCAACGGGCCGCCACTCAGCCTGCCGCCGCGAGTGGCGGCTCGCCGCGATCGCGCAGCGCCGCGCGGCCCGCGTCCAGATCGACGACCGCGAGCCCGCCCGGCTGCTGTTTCGCGCGCCGCTTGGCGAGCGCCGCGACCGACGCGATCTCGTCGCTGCCGTAGCGTATCGCGCCGTTCGCGCCGGCCGGCACGCCGACCACACCGATCGCCATCGTCACGAAGCCGAAGAACGCGGGGTTGCCGTAGCGGTCCTCGCCGCGCAGCCCGCCCGCCAGCCGGTCGGCCTGCGTGTAGAAGCGCTGCGCGCCGTCGTTGAAGCGCGCGATCGCGTCGGCCGCGCGCGCGTGCCAGTCGTCGCGCTGGAACAGCACGAGGAAATCGTCGCCGCCGACGTGTCCGAGAAAGTCGCGTTGCGGATCGCACACGCCGGCCAGCACCGTCGCCGCGAACTTCAGCACTTCGTCGCCTTGCCAGTAGCCGTACTGGTCGTTGAACGGCTTGAACTGGTTCAGGTCGACGTAGCACGCGTGGAAGCCGGCGTCGCGCGCCAGCAGGCGCTCGATATGCGCGCTGATCGGGATGTTGCCGGGCAGGAACGTCAGCGGATTCGCGTAGCGCGCGGCCTCGATGCGCATTTCGGTCACCGCGCGCACGAGGCTTTCGCCGGTGCCGAGCCCGACGTAGCGGCCGTGTTCGGTGATCACGAAGCCGTCCGCGAGGTAGCGCTGGTCGTGGCTCGCGAGCAGCATCGCGAGCTGCTCGACCGTCGTCGCGTTGTCGATCATCAGCGGCGCGTCGTTCGCGAACTGCAGGCACGGCTTCTTCCCGAACACCTCGCGGTGGTACGGCAGCGCGAAGCGGTCGATGAAGCCGCGCCGGTTCACGAGCGCGACCGGCCGGTCGCGTTCGACGAGCGCGACCGCGTGCAGCGCGGGCATCCGGTTGAACAGGTCGAGCACGTCGTTGCTGGTCGCGTCGCGCGGCAGCGCCGGCGCGGCGACGAGCATCTTCGCCGCGATCGTGCCGGCCGGCCGCACGGCGCGGGTCGCACCGGGAAACACCGCGATGTGCGGGGCGCGGATCGCGTCGCGCGCGGCCGGCGCGACGACCGGCGAGGGTTGCGCGTCCGGCCGCCCGAGCAGGAAGCCCTGCACGCAGCCGATGCCCATGTCGCGCACGACGAGCAGGTCGCACTCGTTCTCGATCCCTTCCGCGATCAGTTGCGCGCCGCTTGCCTGCGCGAAGTGCTGCATCGCCCTGACCGCCTCGAACTTGAGCGGATCGCGCGCGATGTCGTGGATGAAGAAGCGGTCGATCTTCACGACATCCGGGTGCAGGCGCAGCCACAGGTTCATGCTCGCGTTCGCGGTGCCGTAGTCGTCGAGCGCGAACTGGATGCCGGCGTCGCGCAGCGAGGCGACCGCCGGCCCGATGCGTGCGACGTCCGGCAGCGCGGTCTGCTCGGTCAGCTCGATCACGATGCGCTCGGCGCCGATCCGCGCGCGCACGAGCAGTTGCCGCGCGCGCTCGCGTTCGCGCGCGAGTTGCAGGATCGTGCCCGCGCTGAAGTTGAGGAACAGCTTGCCGTCGCAGCCGAGCGCCGCGAATGCGTCGAGGCAGGTGCGCGCGGCCGCCTGTTCGAGCGCGACGGTCGTGCCGTCGCGGGCGGCCTGCGCGAACAGTGCGGCCGGCGGCTCGAGGTCGGTGCCGCGCGGGCCCCGGATCAGGCCTTCGTAACCGACGACCGTGCCCGATCCGAGATCGACGATCGGCTGGAACACGGCCGCGAGCGCGCGTTCCGCGATCAGGCGGGTGGTCGGGGCGGCGGACGAGTCGGGATGGGGCGCGGGCATGGAGGGGGGCGGCCGAGACGACGGGACGCCCGACTTTAACGGCAGTGCGTGCGGAGAATTGAATGAAGATTTCGTGACGCGATGCGCGTCGATGGTGCATGCGTCGCGGCGGGCTGCGCGGCGGGGAGGCGGGAAGTGGGAAGCGGGAGGCGGGAAGCGGGAGGCGGGAGGCGGGAGGCGGGAGGCGGGAGGCGGGAGGCGGGAGGCGGGAGGCGGGAAGCGGGAAGCGGGAAGCGAGAGGCGAGAGGCGAGAGGCGAGAGGCGAGAGGCGAGAGGCGAGAGGCGAGAGGCGAGAGGCGAGAGGCGAGAGGCAGGGACGAAAGGAACAAGACGAACACCCCAGCGCGGCCAGTCATGCCGGCCGCGCAGCCTCCCGCGTCAGCGCTTGCCCGCGCTCAGCGCACCGCGCCCGCGTGCGGCACCGGCCGCACCCGCGTCGCCGTCGCGCTCGCCGCTCGTGTCGCGCGCGCCCCAGCGTTGCGCGAGCGCCGCGCAGGCCATCAGCTGGATCTGGTGGAACAGCATCAGCGGCAGCACGATCGCGCCGACCGCCTGCGCGGAGAAGATCACCTTCGCCATCGGCACGCCGGCCGCGAGGCTCTTCTTCGACCCGCAGAAAATGATCGTGATCTGGTCGGCGCGGTTGAAGCCGAGCCGCTTGCTGACGAACGCGGTCAGCCCCAGCGCGATCACGAGCAGCACGACGTTGACGATCAGCAGGCCGCCGAGCGCGCGCGCCGGAATCTGGTGCCACAGCCCCTGGTTCACGGCCTCGCTGAACGCGACGTAGACGACGAGCAGGATCGAGCCCTGGTCGACGAAGCGCAGCACGCCGCGGTTGCGTTCGATCCAGCCGCCGATCACGGGCCGCAGCAGCTGGCCGGCGATGAACGGCACGAGCAGCTGCATCACGATGCTGCCGATGGTGCTCCACGGCGACGCGGCCGCGGCCGACTGCGACGTGATCATCAGCCCGACGAGCGCCGGCGTCACGAAGATCCCGAGCAGGCTCGACGCCGATGCCGCGCACACGGCGGCCGGCACGTTGCCCTTCGCGATCGACGTGAACGCGATCGACGACTGGACGGTCGACGGCAGCGTGCACAGGAACAGCACGCCGGCATACAGCGTCGGCGTGACGAGCGGCTGCAGCACGGGCTTCAGCGCGAGGCCGAGCAGCGGGAACAGCGCGAACGTGCTGAGCAGCACGACCGCATGCAGCCGCCAGTGGGTCGCGCCCGCGACGACGGCTTCGCGCGACAGCTTCGCGCCGTGCAGGAAGAACAGCAGGCCGACCGCGATGTTGGTCGCCCAATTGAACGCATGGGCGGCCGGGCCGCGGCACGGCAGCAGGCTCGCGAGCACGACGGTGCCGACGAGCGCGAGCGTGAAGTTGTCGGGAAGAAAACGGGGACGGGCCATCGGGGAACTCGATTCGGAAACGGCGGACGCACATGTCGCGCGCGCGAAGCCGGTATTGTCCCGGTTGGTCATTCAATAAACAAATTCATTGTACGAATCCATTGATGAATCAATTGCATGATGCGGCTGCGCAACACGGCACACCCGCGGCGGCCCGGCGACGCGCGAAGCGGCAGAAGAATGTTCTGTCGCGATCCCACCCTGAAGTGAAAAAACCTAGCAGTAACATGGTGTTACACCGATGCCCGCGACATAACACTTTTTGGCTCGACACCGTTTGGGACCGCTCATAAATTACTGCTGAAAGGCTTGCGTCGGCTGGAAACAGCCGGCGGCGAGCGGCAACAGGCACTGAATGATGACGGAACGGGTGAAACTGAAGGTCGGACGATGGGTGGCAGGCGTGCTCGGCGCGCTGCTGATGCCGCTCGCGCTCGCGCAACCGCCGCATGGCGGTCAGGCGTTCGGCGGCGGTCATGGCTTCGGTCACGGTTTCGGTGGCGGCGACATGCGCATGTACGGCCAGCCGGCCGGCAACGCGCAGGTATGGCGCCGGGCGCTGCCGCCGGGCGGCGCGCGTGCCGGCGGCGTGAGCGGCTATGGTTCCCGCTGGGGCCTGCGTCCGACGCCGTCTTACGGGCACTACGCCGCGCAGAGCCCGTATCGTCCGATCAGCGCCGAGTCCCGCCAGATGCCGCGCCCGCCGGGCGGCGGCAACGTTCCGTTGCGGGCCGGCTCGATCCGCGCCGACGTCGCGCGCTACAACGAAGAGCGTGGCGGCCGTCCGATGCCGCCGCCCCGCGCGCAGGAAGAGCCTTCCCACTCGCCGTTTTTCTCCCCGTTCTACCGAAACTGAGCGCCCCGCGCGTTCGCCGAGCGCGCCTCGCGCGTTCGCCGAGCGCGCCTCGCGCGTTCGTTCCCCCGCCGGCTGTGATGCGAATTCGCCACAGTCGCGCATAGATTTCCGCTGATTTTCCCGTCGCATTGCGCTATCTTTCGCGCCCGGCACGCGCGCCCCTCGCGGCCGTCCCGTCGCGTGCCCGCACCGCGCGGGGCCGCTGCGGCGCGCCTGGCCATGTGCCGATTCCGCGAAGTTAATGCTGCCGCTATACCCGCAATAAGTGTGCGCAATTTTGACGGGACGCAGGTTCCGTAAAGATGGCTGCGCCCCATACGACGCAAGCAATCGGCTCCAAACAACAACGCTCGCGCCACTTATCGACATTCGACAAAACCCTGGAGATCCCATGAAAGCATTCGCTCGCCGTGCGTCGCGCACGTCCGTCAAGCTGATCGCCGCGGCCGCCTGCGTGGCCGCAACCGCACCCGTTCACGCGCAGTCGAGCGTCTCGCTCTACGGTCAGGTCGACGAATGGGTCGGCGCCACCAAGTTCCCGGGCGGCGATCGCGCATGGAACGTGTCGGGCGGCGGGATGTCGACGTCCTACTGGGGCCTGCACGGCGCCGAGGATCTCGGCGACGGCTACAAGGCGATCTTCACGCTGGAGAGCTTCTTCCGTGCGCAGAACGGCCAGTTCGGCCGCTTCCAGGGCGACACGTTCTTCGCGCGCAACGCATACGTCGGCGTCAGCTCGCCGTACGGCACGGTGACGGCGGGCCGCCTGACCACGCACCTGTTCCTGTCGACGATCCTGTTCAACCCGTTCTACGATTCGTACACCTTCTCGCCGATGGTGTACCACGTGTTCCTCGGCCTCGGCACGTTCCCGACCTATCCGAGCGACCAGGGCGCGGTCGGCGATTCGGGCTGGAACAACGCACTGTCCTACACGTCACCTTCGTTCGGGGGCCTGAATTTCGCGGCGATGTACGCGCTCGGCAACACGGCCGGCGACAACCGCTCGAAGAAGTGGAGCGCGCAGTTCAACTACGCGAACGGCCCGTTCGCGGCGACCGCTGTCTACCAGTACGTGAACTTCAACAACGGCCCGCAGGACCTGAGCTCGCTCGTGACCGGCATGAAGAGCCAGGGCATCGGGCTGGTCGGCGCGACCTACGACCTGAAATACGTGAAGCTGTTCGGCCAGTACATGTATACGAAGAACGACCAGGTCGCCGGCAGCTGGCACGTGAACACCGCGCAGGGCGGCGTGTCGGTGCCGCTCGGCGTCGGCAACGCAATGGCGTCGTACGCGTACTCGCGCGACGGCGGCGGCCTCGACCAGACGCGCCAGACCTGGGCCGTCGGCTACGACTATCCGTTGTCCAAGCGCACCGACGTCTACGCTGCGTACATGAACGACCACATCAGCGGCCTGTCGAGCGGCAATACGTTCGGCGCAGGCATCCGCGCGAAGTTCTGACGATTCGTCGGTTCGGACGCGCACACAACGCGCGTCGCATGTGCCGGCATTGCGCCCCGAAAAAACGGCGCCGCTATTCGCGGCGCCGTTTTGCCTTTGTTGACCTTTTTGTTTCCTCGCCTTTGTTACCCTATCTCGTAATTGCATAATTCCCAGGAATTGCGAGCTAGTTCGATGGATACCCTCGTCAGCATGAATGTGTTTCGCTACGTCGTCGAAGTGGGCAGCTTCGTCGGCGCGGCCGAGCGCATGCAGATGTCGGCCGCGATGGCGAGCAAGCACGTGATGCATCTCGAGCAGCAGCTCGGCGCGCGGCTGCTGCATCGCACGACACGACGTGTCGCGCCGACCGAGGCGGGACGCGAATACTATGAGCGCCTCGTGCAGGCGCTGTCGGAACTCGACGAAGCCGGACAGGCGGTCGGCGCCGCGAGCGTGGTGCCGCAGGGCCGCCTGCGCGTGACGTCGCTGTCCGCGTTCGGATTGCGGCACGTGATGCAGGCCGTCACCGATTATGCGGGTCGGTTCCCGGACGTGACCGTCGACGTGACGCTGTCCGATCGCGTGGTCGACCTGATCGAGGAAGGCTACGACGTCGCGGTGCGCGCGGCGCCGAACGGGCTGAAATCGTCGTCGCTGGTCGCGCGGCAGATCGCGACCGCGCACATCCTGCTGGTCGCGTCGCCCGAGTATCTCGACAAGCACGGCACGCCACAGACGATCGCCGATCTCGCGCACCACAACTACCTGCGTCGCGATTCGAATTCGACGATGCTCGATTCGCTGGTGATCGACGCGGCCGCCGCGTCGCGCGTGAACCTGAACGGCAACCTGATCGTGAACCATCTCGAGGGGCTGCGCGCAGCCGTGCTCGCGGGCGCGGGCATCGCGCTGCTCGGCACCGAGGTGGTCGGCGACGACATCGAATCCGGCCGGCTCGTGCCGGTGCTGCTCGACGCCGTGCCGCCGCACGAGGCGCCGATCTATGCTGTGTACGCGAGCCGTCGCCACGTATCCGCGAAGGTGCGCTCGTTCGTCGACTTCCTCGCGGCACGATTCGAAGGGCAGTCGCTGTGCCCGTCGATCGAGTCGCGCCTGCGCGTGCTGCCGATCACGCGGATCAAGCGCGCGGGCTGACCGGCGCCGGCCGGCCGCGTGGCGGACATGAAAAAAGCGCGAGCCGTTGCGGTTCGCGCTTTTTTGTTTGGTCCGACGTCGTGCGCGCCGGTGGCGCAACCCGCCGCCCGCGTCAGCGCGCGATGCCGAGTCGTGCCTTCGCGTCGTCGTACTCGCGCTTCAGGCGCTCGACGAGCGCGCCGACGCTCGGCAGGTCGTCCATCAGGCCGACACCCTGGCCGGCACCCCAGATGTCCTTCCACGCCTTCGCCTTGTCGCCGCCGAAATTCATCTTCGACTTGTCCGATTCCGGCAGTGCGTCCGGATCGAGGCCGGCCTTCTCGATGCTCTCGCGGATGTAGTTGCCGTGCACGCCGGTGAAGAGGTTCGTGTAGACGATGTCGGACGATTTCGCGTTGAGGATCGCGTGCTTGTAGTCCTCGACCGCGTGCGCTTCCTGCGTCGCGATGAAGCGCGTGCCCATGTACGCGAAGTCGGCGCCCATCGCCTGCGCGGCGAGGATCGAGCCGCCGTTGGCGATCGCGCCGGACAGCACGATCGGGCCGTCGAACATCTTGCGCACTTCGCCGACGAGCGCGAACGGCGACGTCGTGCCCGCATGGCCGCCGGCGCCGGCCGCGACGAGGATCAGTCCGTCGACGCCCGCTTCGAGCGCCTTCTGCGCGTGGCGCAGGTTGATCACGTCGTGCAGCACGATGCCACCGTAGCTGTGCACCGCGTCGACGATCTCGCGCGCCGGCGCGCGCAGGCTCGTGATGAAGATCGGCACCTTGTGCTCGACGCACACGCGCACGTCGTGCTCGAGCCGTGCGTTCGACTGGTGGACGATCTGGTTGACCGCGATCGGGCCGATCACCGCGTCCGGGTGCTTCGCCTTGTGGTCGGCGAGTTCGGACTGGATCTGCGTGAGCCATTCGTCGAGCAGTTCGGCCGGACGGGCGTTGAGCGCGGGGAAGGATCCGACGATACCCGCCTTGCATTGCGCGAGCACGAGTTCGGGGTAGCTGACGATGAACATCGGCGACGCGATGACGGGCAGCGTCAGGTTCTGCAGGACGGCGGGCAATGCCATGTGATGTCTCCAGTCTCGAGGGGCGGCCGGGCCCGGCGCGGGTCGCGCCGACGCCGGCATGCATGCTTGGCGGTCGAACGGTGCTTCGAGTGTAGCGGTACAGCCGCGCGTTCATATTAATACGAACGGTCGTGCGATTCTACGCGAGCTTAACAAACCGCGCGGCGTGGCGACAATCGAGTGAGTGTTCTCTTTCTACGCGTTCGGGCATCTGGCGCGCGCAGCAGCCGGCCGGGCGCTCCTACAATATCCGCCATAACAAACCAACGAGAAACAAACCATGTCGTTTGAGGCGTTTGCTCCGTTTCGCGTGACGGTGCAGGACACCGACATCTTCGGTGTCAAAGGAGGCGCGGGGCCGCCGCTTCTGCTGCTGCACGGCCACCCGCAGACCCACATGATCTGGCATCGCGTCGCCGCGACGCTGGCGAATCACTTCACGGTGATCGCGACCGACCTGCGCGGCTATGGCGCGTCGGGCAAGCCGCCGAGCGACGCGCGGCACGCGCCGTATTCGAAACGCGCGATGGCGGCCGACCAGGTCGCCGTGATGCGCCATTTCGGTTTCGAGCAATTCCATGTGTGCGCGCACGATCGCGGCGCGCGCGTCGCGCACCGGCTCGCGCTCGATCATCCGGCGGCCGTCGAGCGGATGATGCTGCTCGACATCGCGCCGACGCTCGCGATGTACGAGCAGACCGACCGTGCGTTCGCGACCGCGTATTTCCACTGGTTCTTCCTGATCCAGCCGGCTCCGCTGCCCGAAACGCTGATCGAAGGCCGCACCGATGCGTACATCGAGCGCGTGATGGGCAACCGCTCGGCCGGGCTCGCGCCGTTCGCGCCGGAGGCGCTCGCCGCGTATCGCGCCGCGCTCGCGCAGCCGGGCGCCGTACACGCGATGTGCGAGGACTACCGCGCGTCGGCGACGATCGATCTCGAACACGACCGCGCGGATCTCGAGCGCGGCAACAAGGTCGCGTGCCCGCTGCGCGTGCTGTGGGGCGAGCACGGGATCGTCGGCCGCTGCTTCGATCCGCTCGACGAATGGCGGCGCGTCGCGCGCGACGTCAGCGGCCGCGCGCTCGATTGCGGGCACTACATTCCGGAAGAGGCGCCCGTCGCGCTGATCGACGAGCTGCTCGCGTTCTTCGAAGCGCGCGACGCGGCCGCGTGAGCGGGGCCGGCCGCGGCCGGTCGCGCGGCGCTTGCTGCGCGTCGACGGTCAGCGTTCGAGGATCAGCGGCGCGCGGCGTCGTCTTCGACCAGCGGCGGCAGGCGGCGCGGCACGGGCGTCGATTTCACGATCGCCGTGCTCGTTTCCGCGCGCTCCGTCACCTTCGACAGGATGTCGTCGAGGTGCTCGATCGTGCGCAGGTAGAGCCGGCAGATGAAGCAGTCCTCGCCGGTCACCTTGTCGCACTCGACGAATTCCGGAATCCGCCGCAACACCTCCTCGACCAGATGCAGCTGTCCCGGCAGCGGCTTCACGCGGACGATCGCCTGCAGCGTGTAGCCGAGCGCGCGCGGATCGAGCTCGACGGTGAAGCCCGCGATCACGCCCTGCGCCTCGAGCCGCCGCACGCGATCGGCGGTCGCGGGCGCCGACAGCCCGATCTGTCGCGCCAGCTCGCTGGTGGCGATGCGCGCATCCTCGGCGAGCGCCGCGAGGATCGCGCGGTCGGTCGCGTCCAGCGACGCGACGGCGGGCGGGAAAAGGCGTTTCGACATGATCGCTTTGCTTTCGAAGGTGAATCGGTCGTTTCGCTTCAGTTTAGCCGTGGATGCACGGAAAGCAAGTTTCTAGAATCGAAGTCATCTTCTCTCGCCAAACGGAGTCCATGATGGCCTCGAACGAAATCCGCCGCGGTGCCGCCGAGATGATCGTCGCGATGCTGATGTCCGGCACGATCGGCTGGCTCGTGATGTCGTCGCAGCAACCGCTCACCAACGTCGTGTTCTTCCGCTGCCTGTTCGGCGCCGCGACGCTCGCGATCGTCTGCGCGGCGCTCGGCTTGCTGCGGCGCGCGCTGTTCTCGCCGCGCATGCTCGTGCTCGCGACGCTCGGCAGCGTCGCGATCGTCGCGAACTGGCTGCTGCTGTTCGCCGCGTATTCGCGCGCGTCGATCTCGATGGCGACCGCCGTCTACAACACGCAGCCGTTCATGCTCGTCGCGCTCGGCGCACTCGTGTTCCGCGAACGGATCAGCGCGTCGACGATCGCGTGGCTCGCGCTCGCCTTCATCGGGCTCGTCTGCGTGGTGCGGGTCGAGCCGGCCGTGCTCGCGGTGCCCGGCGAATATCTCGAAGGCGTCGCGCTGTCGCTCGGCGCGGCGTTCCTGTACGCGGTGTCGTCGATCGTCACGAAGCACCTGAAGGGCACGCCGCCGCACCTGCTGGCACTGCTGCAGGCCGGCCTCGGCATCGTGCTGCTCGCGCCGTTCGCGCACTTCGACACGCTGCCGGCGACGGCCGCGCAGTGGCTCGATCTCGTCGTGCTCGGCGTCGTCAACACCGGCCTGATGTACGTGCTGCTGTACGGCGCGATCCAGAAGCTGCCGGTCGCGATGACGGGCGCGCTGTCGTTCGTCTATCCGGTCGTCGCGATCATCGTCGATCGCATCGCGTTCGGGCAGACGCTCGCGTGGACGCAGGTGCTCGGCGCGCTGCTGATCCTGCTCGCGGCGGCCGGCGTGAACCTCGGCTGGCGCATCGTGCCGGCGCGTCGCGCGGCGGTCGGCAACTGAAACGGTCGTGCGATTCGACTTGCCGCTACGGCCTGCCGCCAGGCCCGTCGGCGTCGCCTCCGGGCACGCGGATTGCGCGCCAGACAGGCCGTAAGGAGTTGTAGGGAAACACCCGATGCGACGCTGCAGCGTCGCTCGTATGATGCGGCTGTGACGTTGATCACGTTCACAGGATTCCGATCTCATGCCGTTCGCCAAGCAGGCCGAACGGCATTTTTTTATGCGCCGCTCCGCGCGAGCAGGCGCCGCCGCGCGTCGAGCCGCGCGAGCAACACGCGTCTCGCGTCGTCGTCCGACGCGCGCCATCCCTTGATCTCGTCACGCGTGCGCAGGCAGCCCGCGCACCAGTCGGTGCGCGGATCGATCCTGCAGACGTCGGTGCACGGCGAGGCGACCGTGCCGACCGGTACCGGCGCGTCGCTCATGCGTCGTTACGCAATGCGACGTCGGCGACCGGCGCACCCGTCAGCGCGACGAGTTCCTGCGGCGACAGGTTGAACACCGCGTGCGGATGGCCGGCGGCGGCCCACAGGCTGTCGAGCTCGAGCAGGTCGGCGTCGATCAGCGTGACCGGTTCGACGAGATGGCCGATCGGGCACACGCCGCCGATCGCGTAGCCGGTATGGTCGCGCACGAACTTCGCATCGGCGCGGCCGACCGCGCCGACCTGGGCGGCGACCTTCTTCTCGTCGACGCGATTCACGCCGCTCGCGACGACGAGCACCGGCAGGCCGTCGGATTCGCGGCGAAACAGGATCGACTTCGCGATCTGCGCGACCGAGCAGCCGAGCCCGGCCGCGGCTTCGGCGGAGGTCTTGCCGGTTTCGGCGAGCATCACGATCCCTTTCGCATGCCCGCGTTCGCGCAGCAGCAGCGCGACGCGTCGCGCGGAATCGGGGAGAGAGTCGAATGAAGCGGGTGTCGTCATGGGGAGTCCGGTGAGTGTCGGGGTCACGCGCAGCTCGGCGCGTCGGCCGCGCTCTGCGCCTTGGCGAGCAGCGCGCGACCGGCGCGCGACACGTTCGCGCGGCCGATCGCGTTCGAGATGAAGTCGCCGGCGGCGACCACCTGCGCGAGATCGATGCCGGTGTCGATGCCGAGGCCCTGCATCAGGTACAGCACGTCCTCGGTCGCGACGTTGCCGGTCGCGCCCTTCGCGTACGGGCAGCCGCCGAGGCCGGCGACCGACGCGTGGAAGATCTCGATCCCTTCGAGCAGCGCCGCGTAGATGTTCGCGAGCGCCTGGCCGTAGGTGTCGTGGAAGTGGCCCGACAGCCGTTCGCGCGGGAACACGCGCGTGACGGCCGACAGCACTTCGCGCGTGCGCTTCGGCGTGCCGACGCCGATGGTGTCGGCGATGTCGATCTCGTCGCAGCCGAGCGCGGCGAAGCGTTCGACGACGTCGACGACCGACGCGACCGGCACCTCGCCCTGGTACGGGCAGCCGAGCGTGCACGACACGCTGCCGCGCAGCCGCAGGCCGGCATCCTTCGCGGCCTTCGCGACCGGCTCGAAGCGCGCGATGCTCTCCGCGATGCTGCAGTTGATGTTGCGCTGCGAGAATGCCTCGCTCGCCGCGCCGAAGATCACCACTTCGTCGGCGCGTGCGGCGAGCGCGTTCTCGAAGCCTTTCAGGTTCGGCGTGAGCACCGAATACACGGTGCCCGGGCGACGCTCGATGCCGGCCATCACGTCGGCGCCGTCGGCCATCTGCGGCACCCATTTCGGCGACACGAACGATGCGGCCTCGATATTGCGGAAGCCGGCGCGCGACAGCCGGTCGACGAGCGCGATCTTCACGTCGGTCGGTACGAAGGTCTTTTCGTTCTGCAGCCCGTCGCGCGGGCCGACTTCGACGATCTTGACGGCGGTGGGGAACGTCATGGTTGTCTCCGGTCTCGTATAGGTGGAATTCAGTAGCCGCGCGCGTAGTCGACGATGCCGCCGACGCGCTCGCCGCGCTCGAGCGCGCGGATCTTGCCGGCGATCTGCTCGACGGCTTCGTCGCGCAGCGTCTCGGCCGAGCTGTGCGGCGTGATCGTGATGCGCGGCGCGTGCCAGAACGGGTGGTCGACCGGCAGCGGCTCGTGCTGGAACACGTCGAGCGTCGCGGCGGCGACCTGGCCGCTCGCGAGCGCGTCGAGCAGGTCGGCTTCGACGAGATGCGCGCCGCGTGCGACGTTCACCAGGTATGCGCCCGGCGCCAGCTTCGCGAAGGTCCGCGCCGACAGGATCCCGTCGGTATCGTGCGTGCTCGGCAGCAGGTTGACGAGCACCTTCGCGCCGTCGACGCACGCGTCGAACGCGTCGTCGCCCGCGAAGGTCGCGACGCCGTCGAGCCGTTTCGGGCTACGGCTGTAGCCGCGCACCGGCAGGCCGAGCGCGGCGAGCGCCTGCGCGACCTGCGCGCCGAGCACGCCGAGGCCGAGCACCGCGACGGTGAAGCTCGCGCGCGGATGCGGCTCCAGCACCTGCCAGCGGCGCTCGCGCTGCAACGCGTCGTATTCGTCGAAGCGGCGCAGGTAGCGCAGCACCGCGTGCGTCACGTATTCGATCATCTGCCGCGCCATGCCCGAATCCTCGAGGCGCACCAGCGGCACGTCGCGCGGCAGCGTGCCGGGATGCGCGCGATCGAGCGCGAGCAGCGCATCGACGCCCGCGCCGAGGTTGAAGATCGCGCGCAGGCCGTCGCGCGGCGCGAACAGCTCGCGCGGCGCGCGCCACACGAGCGCGTAGTCGGCGGCGGCCGTGTCGCCCGGCTGCCACGCGCGCAGCTCGGCCTCGGGCAGCGCCTGCGCGATCGCGTCGCGCCAGGCGCCGGCTTCCTGGTGCGGCGAGTAGAACAGGATCTTCATGCGCTTACTTCGAGAACAGCTGGCCGATGTCGGCGAACGCCTTGAACTCGAGCGCGTTGCCGCACGGATCGAGGAAGAACATCGTCGCCTGCTCGCCGACCTCGCCCTTGAAGCGGATATGCGGCTCGATCACGAAGCGCGTATGCGCGGCCTTCAGTTTGTCGGCGAGCGCATGCCATTCGTCCATCGACAGCACGACGCCGAAATGGCGCACGGGCACGTCGTCGCCGTCGACCGGGTTCACCGCGCTTTTGCCGGTTTCGTCCGGCGCGAGGTGCGCGACGAGCTGATGGCCGAAGAAGTCGAAGTCGACCCAGTGTTCCGAGCTGCGGCCCTCTGGGCAGCCGAGCAGGCCGCCGTAGAACGCGCGCGCGCCGGCGAGGCTCGACACGGGGAAGGCGAGATGGAACGGGCGCAGCGCGCCGGCGGGCGTAGCGGACATCGGGCGTCTCCTGTCGATCGGAACCGGCGCGGGGAGCCCGGTTCGATCCGATGCAAGGCAAGCGGGAAGCCCACATTCTACGGTTTCGCGGCGCATTGCGCCGCCGCGAGGCCGCCGGCCCGCACCGCGAGGCCCGCGCCGGCGGTCGCCCGGCTACCGTCCCGCGCAAAAGCAAAGCACAAAATATTGGTTCGGCCGCCGCGCACGCCACGCCACAATCGAACCTCGTCTCCAAGCAAAGCAAGCGAGGGCAATCATGCGCGCATGCAGCAAATCGGCGTGGCCGCCGCGGCTCGTGACCGTTCCGGGCCTGCACGGCAGCGAAGGCGCCCACTGGCAGACCTGGCTGGAGCGGCAGTTCCCGCGTGCCCTGCGGGTCGAGCAGGCCGATTGGGACGCCCCCGATCTCGCGCGCTGGGCGCAGTCCGTGCGCGTGCTGCTCGAACGCGAGCGCGGCCCGTTCGTGCTGGCCGCGCACAGCTTCGGCTGCCTCGCGGCCGCGCATGCGCTCGCGCAATGGCCGCAGGAGGCCGACGTCGCGGGCGTGCTGCTCGTCGCGCCCGCCAGTCCGAAGAAATTCACGTTCGCGGGGCCGTTCGACGCGCGCCGGCTAGCGGTGCCGTCGATCGTGATCGGCAGCGAAACCGATCCGTGGATGCCGCTCGCCGATGCGCGCACGCTCGCGCAGCGGCTCGGCAGCGCATTCGTGAACCTCGGCGACGCGGGGCACATCAACACCGCGGCCGGCTTCGGGCCGTGGCCGCGCGCGAAGTACTTCATCGACACGCTGGTGCACTGCGCGGCGCCGCTGCGCTTTCGCGACGCGGACGACGGCTTCGACGTCGCGCCCGTCGAGCGCGCGCTCGCGCACGCGATCTGAGATTCGACGGCACGCGCCGCGCGGCCGACGCCGCGCGCCGTCGTGCCGCCGCGCTTACGGCGCGGAGACCGGGCGCACCGCGGCCGGATCCGAGTAGCTCGACCGGCCGTTCTCGACGTGGCCCGCGAAGCGGCGCGAGAACGTGCCGTTCACGCCGTCGCTCACCGTCACGTCATACCAGTGGTGGCTCGACGCGAGCGCCCATTGCTCGACGCGTTCGTCGCCGCCGTGCAGGGTCACCTGGCGCGCGGGCGTGCCGTACGCGTTGTCGGTCAGCGTCAGCGTCACGTGACCGCTGCCGTGGTTGCGCAGCTTCAGGTACAGGTTGCCGTTCGCGATGTCGTAGCCGGCTTTCACCTCCGGCTGCGCCTGGTTGCGCCGGCGCGCCGTCGCGGCCGACACGTTGCCCGCGAACATCCGCACGAAGCCGTTCGGCCCGTACACCGAGAACGCATACGCGCCGTTCGTCTCCATCACGTCGAAGTCCGCGTGCAGCACGCGGCGCGCGCCGACCGTGTAGCGCCACGGGCCGTCGGTGCGGTTGGTCGCGTACACCTGGAAGTGCGCGCCCTGGTTGCCGCGGTTCGCGAACTCGATGCGCAGCGTGTTGCCGCCGTAGAGGCTCGCGTTCACGTGCAGTTCGTACGGCAGCGCGCGCGCCGGGCGCACGCCGGGTTCCTGCGGGTCGATCGGCAACGGCGTCGCGGGCACGCTCGGCGCGGGTTGCGACGTGCATTGCTGGTCGGCGATCGAGCGGTACTGGCTCGTATCGGGCAGCGTCGGGAACGTCGCGTCGGACGAGCGGAAGTCGAACGCGGCGGTGAGATCGCCGCAGACGGTCCGGCGCCACGGCGTGATGTTCGGCTCGTCGACGCCGAAGCGCTCGCCGATGAAGCGGATCACCGACGTGTGGTCGAATACCTGCGAGCACACGAAGCCGCCCTTCGACCACGGCGACACGACCGTCATCGGCACGCGCGGCCCGAGGCCGTACGGCAGCCCGTCGGCCGTGTAGCTGCCGCCGCGGCCGGGATTCACGACCGTATGCAGCTCGCCGTCGGTGGTCACGGTCGATGCGCCCTGCGCGGCCGAGGTCGGCGGCTGCGGCGGCACGACGTGATCGAAGAAGCCGTCGTTTTCGTCGTACATGATGAACAGCACCGTCTTCGCCCACACGTCCGGGTTCGACGTCAGCGCGTCGAGGATCTGCGACGTGTAGTTCGCGCCGTACGCCGGCGTGTATTTCGGATGCTCGGAGAACACGGCGGGCGGCAGCAGCCACGATACCTGCGGCAGCCGGTCGTTGATCACGTCGTCCTTCAGGTTGTCGAGCGTGCGCACCGTCTGCGCGCGCTGGTACAGCGACGAGCCCGGCTTCGCGTTGATGAAGTTCGTGAAGTTCTGCAGGATGTTCGTGCCGTAGTTGCCGTTGTACGGATCGGCCCACGTGAGCCCCTGCTGGTAGATCTGCCACGACACGCCGCGCGCCTCGAGCCGTTCGGGGAAGGTCGTCCACGACAGCAGCTGGTACGCGGGCGGCAGGTCGCCGTCGACGTAGTCGGCGTTGTCGAGCAGCGGGCCGCCGAACTTGCCGGTCGGGTCGACCGTGCCCGTCATCAGGTACGAACGGTTCGGGTGCGTCGGCCCCGGCAGCGAGCAGAAGTAGTTGTCGCACACGGTGAATGCATCGGCGAGCGCGTAATGGAACGGGATGTCCTCGCGCACGTGATAGCCCATCGTCATGTCGGTCTTGTTCGCGGGCCACTGGTCGTAGCGGCCGCCGTCGATCGCCGCGTGGGTCTTCGCCCACGAGTGGTCGAGCGCGCCCAGGCACTGCGCGCTGGTCGTCTTCGTGTCGAGCCGGAACGGCAGCACGGGCTTCGCCGGGTCTTCCTTCGACGGCTGGTACCACACCGGCTTGCCGTTCGGCAGCGGAATCGGGAAGCGGTCGTTGTAGCCGCGCACGCCGCGCAGGTGTCCGAAGTAATGGTCGAACGAGCGGTTCTCCTGCATGAACACGACGATGTGCTGGACATCGCGGATCGTGCCGGTGCCGCGCGCGGCCGGAATCGCGAGCGCGCGGCGGATCGATTCGGGGAACGCGTTGAGCGCGACGGCCGCGCCCGCCGACTGTGCGACGGTATGCAGGAAACGGCGGCGGCTGGATGACGTCATGTTATTTCACCTCGGTTCTGCGATTGGGGACTGGGGACACCAACAGGAACGGCGGGATCAGTGCGGCGACGACGCGGCGATGGCGGACGCGCCCGCGTTCGTCGCGGGCTTCGCGTCGTCGTCATCGTCGGGCGGGTAGTGGACGACGGGCGGCGCGAGCGGCGCGGCATCGGACGCGGCGGCTTTCGCGCCCGCGCCGCTGTTGAACGCGCTCGCGGCGCCGGACGATGCGCCGGCCTGTTGCGAGGCGTCGGTCGCGTGCGCGTCGTGCGGCGCGTCGTCGCTGCAGGCGGCGGCGAATGCGGCGGCACATAGAACGACGACGAGGGCAACACGACGCATCACTTCTCTCCTGGCAGGCGGATCGGGAAACGTTTTCGAGTATGCCCGTGCGATGCGACGATTCGGTGAATCGTTTGCGACCGGCGCGTGATCGCGAACGGCTTTCGTGATGCTGACCATATGCTTTCACGGCGGCGGAGCCGGGTCGACCCGCCGAATTTTCATGGCGGATGTAGTGGCCGCGCGCATTTACACGCGCGTGCAACGCGACGAACCATGCACGCGATGCGACGTGTCGTGCACGGCGTTGCGGACGCCTTTGGCCAGCGTCGGTCGATGTGTCGCCCGCGCCACTGCCGAATGCGTGTTTTTTACCGCATCGACAGCCGGCGGTCAGCCACGCGCCAGCGTAGCGGCACGCACGTGACAGGAGCGGTAACCGATACCTGCGTGCGGTCCGTTCGCAACGCATGAACGCAATCTGCCCGGCGCAGGCGAAGACCCGTGTCGGCTTGCGGCACCGGAATTGCTCGCAGCGCCGATGCAGCGCTGTCCCGCGCGGCCAACCGGGCACGGGCGGCGTATCCGCATCCATCAACCAGGGAGCGAGCAGAAGCCATGTCCAGCGATCGACCCATCCCCCCGTCCACCGGACCCGCGAGCGATGCTGCCCCATCGCCGCTCGCGGCCGGCCATGCGGCGTCGCCGCCGTTGCCGCACGATACGCCCTCCAGCGCCGCGCGGCGCCGCTTTCTGCAATCGGCGGCGGCGGCCGCGACCGTCGGCGCCGCATCGCACGTTCATCCGCAGCAGCCGCACACGACATTCACGCCTGCGGCGACACATCGCGATACGGTCCCGGCGCACCCCGTGCGGCTCGACATCAACGGGCGCGAATACACGCTGCAGCTCGAACCGCGCGTCACGCTGCTCGACGCGCTGCGCGAATACGCGGGCCTCACCGGCACGAAGAAGGGCTGCGACCGCGGGCAATGCGGCGCGTGCACGGTGCTCGTCGACGGGCGGCGCATCAACGCGTGCCTGACGCTCGCGGTGATGCACGAAGGCGAGCGGATCACGACCGTCGAGGGGCTCGCGCGCGGCGGCGTGCTGAGCCCGATGCAGCGTGCGTTCGTCGATCACGATGCATTCCAGTGCGGCTACTGCACGCCCGGCCAGCTGTGTTCTGCGACCGCGCTGCTCGACGAGTTTTCGGCGGGCGCGGCGAGCGCCGTCACCGACGACGTGCGACGCCGGCCCGCACAACTGTCGGACGACGAGATCCGCGAGCGCATGAGCGGCAATCTGTGCCGCTGCGGTGCGTACCCGAACATCGTCGCCGCCGTGCGCGCCGCGCACGCGGCGAACGGCTAGCGCGGGAGGCCCCGGCCATGGAAGCGATCTCCTACGAACGGGCAACCGACGTCGCGGGCGCCGTGCGGGCGGCGCAGCGGCCGGGCGCGGCCTTCATCGGCGGCGGCACGAACCTGCTGGACCTGATGAAGGGCGGCGTCGCGCGGCCCGTCACGCTCATCGACATCACGCGCATCGCGGGCCTCGATACGGTCGACGCGTTGCCGGATGGCGGACTGCGTATCGGTGCGCTCGTGCGCAACAGCGATGCGGCCGCTCATCCGCGTATCCGCGCGGACTATCCGCTGCTGTCACAGGCGCTGCTCGCCGGGGCGTCCGCGCAATTGCGCAACATGGCGACCGTCGGCGGCAACCTGATGCAGCGCACGCGCTGCCCGTATTTCTACGATCCCGCGTTCGCGCAATGCAACAAGCGCGAGCCGGGCAGCGGCTGCGCGGCGATCGGCGGGCACAACCGGATGCACGCGATTCTCGGCGCCAGCCAGCAGTGCGTCGCGGTGAACCCGTCGGACATGAGTGTTGCGCTCGCGGCGCTCGACGCGGTCGTACAGGTGAGCGGCCCACGCGGCGCGCGGCAGATTCCGTTCGCGTCGTTTCACCGGTTGCCCGGCGATCGGCCCGACCTCGACACGACGCTCGAACCGGGCGAACTGATTACGTCGGTGGATCTGCCGCCGCCGCGCTTTGCGGACCATGCGCACTACCTGAAGGTGCGCGACCGCGCGAGTTACGCGTTCGCGCTGGTCGCGGTGGCCGCCGCGTTGCGGCTGGACGGTGCGCAGGTGACGGAGGCGCGCATCGCGCTCGGCGGCGTGGCGCACAAGCCGCTGCGTGCGACGGCCGCGGAACGGCATCTCGTCGGCCGCGCGCCGACCGATGCGGCGCTGCGCGAGGCGGCTGCGCTCGCGTTGCGCGACGCGCGGCCGCTCGACGGCAATCGATTCAAGGTCGCGCTCGCGCAGCGCGCGATCGTCCGTGCGGTGCATGCGGCCGCTGGCACGACGGGAGATGCGGCATGAACACGGTGACCGGACAGCCGCTCGACCGTGTCGACGGCGTACTCAAAGTGACGGGCGGCGCGCGCTATGCGGCCGAATTCGCCGATACGCGCCTCGCGCACGCGGTGCTCGTGACGAGCACGATCGCAGCGGGGCGCATCGAATCGATTGACGCGGCACGCGCACGCGCGATGCCCGGCGTGCTGCTCGTGATGACGCACGAGAACGCGATGCGGTTGCCCAACGGCGGCCGCACGCCGCTGTCGCCGCCGGCCGGGCGCCGGCTCACGCTGTTGCAGGACGACACGGTGCGCTACAGCAACGAACCTGTCGCGGTCGTCGTCGCCGAAACGCTCGAGCAGGCGACCGACGCCGCGAATGCCGTGCAGGTGCGCTATCGCGCGAGCGATGCCGCGCTCGATTTCGCGCGCGCGAAGCGCGGCGCGCGCGTGCCGCCGAAGCAGCAGGGGCGCGCGATGGACACGCAGCGCGGCGACGTCGATGCAGGCCTGCGCGAGGGCGCGGTGCGCATCGACGCCACCTACACGACGCCGATGCAGCATCACAACCCGCTCGAGCCGCACGCGACGATGGCGCACTGGGACGGCCCGACGCTTACGCTGCACGACGCGACGCAGGGCGTGTCGGGCGCCAGCACGGCGGTGGCCGCGGTGTTCGGCATCGCGCCGGAGCAGGTGCGCGTGATCTCGCCGTTCCTCGGCGGCGGCTTCGGCTGCAAGGGATCGTCGTGGTCGCACGTGTCGTTGTGCGCGATGGCCGCGCGCCAGGTGGGCCGCCCGGTGCGCCTTGCGCTGACGCGGCCGCAGATGTTCGGCCCGGTCGGCGGCCGCCCGTTCACCGAGCAGCGCGTCGTGCTGGCCGCGCGCGCCGACGGCACGCTGACCGCGCTGCGCCACGACTCGATCGTCACCACGTCGACGTTCGAGGACTGGACGGAGATGTGCGGGATGCCGTCGCGGATCATGTATGCGGTGCCGAACCAGGCGACCACGCACCGGATCGTGTCGCTGAACGTCGGCACGCCGACGTTCATGCGCGCGCCCGGCGAGGCGTCCGGTTCGTTCGCGCTGGAATCGGCGATGGACGAGCTCGCGTGGCGGCTCGGCATGGATCCGGTCGCGCTGCGGCTCGCGAATTACGCGGAAGTCGATCCGGAGGACGGGAAGCCGTGGTCGAGCAACAAGCTGCGCGAGTGCTACCAGGCCGGCGCGCAACGCTTCGGCTGGTCGCGGCGCACCGGCGGGCCGCGCACGATGCGCGACGGCGACACGCTGGTCGGTCTCGGGATGGCCGCCGCGACGTATCCGGCGAATCGCAGCGAGGCGTCTGCGCGTGCGCGCATCCTGCCGGACGGCACGGCCGAAGTCGCGTCGGGCACGCAGGACATCGGCACCGGCACCTACACGGTCATGACGCAGGTCGCCGCCGATGCGCTCGGCTTCGCGCTGCAGAACGTGCGCTTCGTGCTCGGCGATTCGAGCCTGCCGCGCGCGCCGGTGTCGGGCGGCTCGCAATCGGCGGCGAGCGTCGCGCCGGCCGTGCGCGACGCCGCGCTGCGGGCGCGCGCGATGCTGATCGCGCTGGCGGTCGCCGATCGGGGCTCGCCGCTGCACGGCGTCGCGGCGGACGACGTGACGGTCGACGACGGCTGGCTCGTGCATCGCGGCGAAACGTCGCGGCGCGATCCGGCCGCCGCGGTGATCGCGCGCGCGGGCGGACGGCCGCTCGAAGCGCAGGCGACCGCGAAGCCGGGCGACGAGAAGTCGCGCTATGCATCTCATTCGTTCGGCGCGGTGTTCGCCGAAGTACACGTCGATGCCGAACTCGGCACGATCCGGGTGCCGCGCATCGTCGGCGTGTACAGCGTCGGCAGCCTGCTGAATGCGAAGACCGCACGCAGCCAGCTGATCGGCGGGATGGTGTGGGGGCTCGGCACCGCGCTCGAGGAAGGCTCGTTCCTCGACGTGCGGCATGGCCGCTTCACGAATGCGAACCTCGCCGAATATCACGTACCCGTGAATGCGGATATCGGCGATCTCGACGTGAGCTTCGTCGACGAACGCGACACGCATTTCAACCCGCTCGGCATCCGCGGCATCGGCGAAATAGGGATCACGGGCGTGCCGGCGGCGATCGCGAATGCGATCTATCACGCAACGGGCGTGCGCGTGCGCGATCTGCCGATCACGCTCGACAAGGTGGCGATGCCGACGCGCGCGTGAGCGTCAGCCGCAGCGTCAGCGGCGCGGCGTTCTGCGCCGCGCTTCGCTGCGCAGCCAGTCGAGCCACGTGCGGATCGCCGCTTCCTGCGGATGGCCGGGGCGCCATACGACGTAGTGCGCATACACGTCGGTCACGCGCACCGTCGATACGCGCACGAGCGTGCCGTCCGCGAGCTCGGGCTCGATCAGCGAGCGGCGCGCGAGTGCGACGCCGCGCCCTTTCAGCGTCGCGTCGATCAGCGCATTCGCATCGGTGAAACGCGGCGCGCGAGCGGATTCGGTGAGGTCGAGCCGCGCAGCCTGGAGCCACGGTTCCCATGGCTGCGCGGGATGGCGCAGCAACGTCGCGCGCACGAGATCGGCCGGCACGCGCGGCGCAATGCCGTCGCGATTGCGGTACGCGGGGCTCGCGACCGGGAAGATCGTCTCGTTCATCAGCTTTTCGGCGACGACGCCCGGCCAGCTGCCGGGCCCGTAGCGCAGCGCGACGTCGATGCGGTCGCGCTTGCGCAGCGGCGCGAGCGCCACGTCCGGGTGCAGCGCGATCGCGATGTGCGGATGCGCGGCCGTGAAGCGCGGCAGGCGTGGTGCGAGCCAGCGCTCGGCGACACTTGGCAGCACGCTGACGTTCAGCGTCACGTCGCAGGTACGCGGGCGGCTGCGTACGGCGAGCGCCGGCTCGAACGCGCGTTCGAGCACGCTCAGGCCCTGGCGCACCTGTAGCGCGAGCGCATGCGCGGCATGCGTTGGCGTTGCGCCGTTGCGTTCGCGCGTGAAGAGCGGGTAGCCGAGCTGCGCCTCGAGCGCGCGGATGTGCTGGCTGACGGCGCCTTGCGTGAGCGCAAGCGCATCGGCCGCGCGCGTGAAGCTCTGCAGCCGCACGGCGGCTTCGAACGCACGCAGCGTCTGGAGCGGGGGGAGGTGGATGCGTCGCATGCGGGTATTAGTAACACTAATGCTCAAGCACGACAATTCTTCGTTTGCCGCGCATCGGGATGCGTTCCTACACTCGGTTCCGTCTTCCACAGCGCCGTCGGGCCACACACCATGAACGCATATCGTCTCTATCTTTCGCCGGGCGCCTGCTCGCTAGCCGCTCATATCGCGCTGGAGGAAACCGGCGCGCCGTTCGACGTCGAGATCGTCTCGGTGCAGAAGCAGCAGAACCTCGCAGCGCCCTATCTGGCGGTCAACGCGAAGGCGCGCGTGCCCGTGCTCGCGATTCCGGGCGAGCCGAGCGTGCTGACCGAAACGCCAGCGATCCTCACGTATCTCGCGCACCGCTATCCGGATGCGCAATTGCTGCCGCTCGGCGAACCGCTGCGCGAGGCGCGGTGTCATGAATGGCTCGCCTGGCTGGTCGGCTGGGTGCACGGCGTCGGCTACGGCGCGTTGTGGCGGCCGGGCCGCTTCATCGGCGATCCGGCGCTGCACGGCGCGGTCAGCGCACACGGGCGCGGCACGATCGAAGCCGCGAACGCTTCGATCGAGGCCGCGCTCGCCGATGGCCGAACGTGGGCTGAACCGGGTGCGCATTCGATCGTCGATCCGTTCCTGTTGGTGCTGTATCGCTGGGGTGTCGCGATCGGACTCGACATGACGCAGCATGCGGCGTGGACAGCCCACGCGCAGCGCGAGGCCGAGCGGCCGGCCGCGCGGCGCGCGCTGGCGCGCGAGGCGGCCTGACGAATGCGCGGGCGCCGTGGGGCGTGCTGCGCCGCCCGCGTGTGACGAACGGCTGCCATTTCACGGTGCCGCGCATCGGTGGCGTGTACAGCGTCGGCGGCCTCCTGAACGCGAAGACCGCGCGCAGCCAGCTGTCGCACGCTCCGTGCGAATGATCGAGACGCCACACTGTGTCATGCTGGCCTGCGCCGTGCCCGCGTCGTTCGACGATTCATTCGGATCCCGAAGTTCGTACGTGTCCAATTGCCACGTCGACTCCATTTCTATTGAATGAGAACCATTCTCGTTAATGGGGTGGAGTGAACATGAGTCGTTGCATTCTGTCGAGCGCGACGCCGCCGCGTCGCGCGACCGCGTCCGTTGCGTTCGCGATGGTGACCTGTGCCGCCGCGCCTGCGTGCGCGGAAGAGGACGAGCCGCGCCACGCGCCGCACCTGAGCCCGATCTTCGTCCACGGCAATCGCGACGCCGGTACGCGCGTCGACCGGTCGGGTTCCGCCAAATACGCGACGCCGCTGCTCGACGTGCCGCAGACGATCACCGTCGTGCCGCGCGCGGTGCTCGACGAACAGCAGGCGCTGAGCCTGCGCGACGCGCTGTCGAACGTCGCGGGCATCACGTTCAACGCTGGAGAAGGCGGCGGCGGGTCGGGCGACATGTTCAATATCCGCGGCTTCGGCGCGAACGCGAACCTGCAGCTCGACGGGTTGCGCGACAGTGCGCAGAACAATCGCAGCGACCTGTTCAACATCGAGGCGGTCGAGGTGATCAAGGGGCCGAACTCGGTATTCGGCGGCGCGGGCACGACGGGCGGCTCGGTGAACCTGATCAGCAAGACGCCGAAAGCCGGCGCGCTGACGGAGGCCGGCACGATGCTCGGTACGTCCGGCTACCGCCGCGTGACGCTCGATGCGAACCGGCCGGTGCCCGGCACCGAAGGCCGGGCCGCGTTCCGCCTGAACGCGATGGCGCATGTGAACGACGTGCCGGGCCGCAACGACATCCGCAAGCGCCGCTGGGGCGTCGCGCCGTCGCTCGCGTTAGGCCTCGGCACGCCGACGCGCGTCACGCTCGGCTATTTTCACCAGTACGACAACAACCTGCCCGACTACGGGCTGCCTGCGCACAACGGCCAGGTGCTGGCCGGCATGTCGCGCGACCGCTATTTCGGCTGGCGCAATCTGGATCGCGAACGGATCGCTGCGGATGCCGTCACCGTGAAGGCCGAGCACGACGTGTCGTCCGGCCTGAAGGTGCAGAACCTGAGCCGCTACGCGCACCTGAATCGCGATACGGTGATTTCGGGAGCGCGCGTGAGCCTGGAAGGGCTGCCGCCCGGGCGTTACAAGCCGGCCGGGCCGCAAGGCTACGGCCGCGACGCGTCGACCGCGATGTGGGCGAACCAGACGAACGTGACGAGCACGTTCACGACGTTCGGCGTCGGGCATACGCTCGTCACGGGCTTCGAGATCTCGCGCGAAACGTACGGCCGCACGACCTATTCGTACGGGCTCAACCGGTTCTACCCGGCCGACGGCTTTGCGCTCGCGGCGCCGCCCGGCGTGTGGCGCGGCCCGGCGCAGCGCGAGGACAGTGCCCGCCAGGACACCGCGCTGGTCGTGAAGGCGCTGTACGCGTTCGACACGATCTCGGTCGGCCGCTACTGGGACATCGACGTCGGGCTGCGGCACGACTGGATCGACGGCTGGGCGGAAGGGGCCGCGGCCGGCAAGCCCGCCGAGCGCGCGGACAGTTCCGACCGTCACCTGAGCACGCGCGCGGGGCTCGTGTTCAAGCCGACCGACAACGGTCGCGCGTATTTCGCGTACGGCACGTCGTTCAACCCGTCCGCCGAATTTCTCGCGACCTCCGGCTCCGGCGTGAGCGCGGCGACCGGTGCGCTCGCGCCCGAGACGAACGAGAGTTTGGAGCTCGGCGCGAAATGGGAGGGGCTCGCGGGCGTCGCGCTGAACGGCGCGCTGTTCCAGACCGAAAAGAACAACGCGCGCGAACGCATGGCTGACGGCAGCTACGCGCTCGTGGGCCGGCAGCGCGTTCGCGGCATCGAGCTCGGGGTCGCCGGCAAGGTGACGCCGCAATGGGACGTGTTCGCCAACTACACGTATCTCGCGAGCGTCACGCTCAGTTCACCGGCCACGCCGCGCCGCGACGGACAGGCGCTCGGCAACACGCCGCGGCACGCGTTCAACCTGTGGACGACCTATCGGTTGCCGGCCGGCTGGACGGTCGGCTACGGTTCGCACTTCGTCGGCCGGCGCAACGTGACGTCGCAAGGCGACGGCAAGCTCGGCGCGTACTGGGTGCACAACCTGATGGCGTCGTACGACGTGAGCCGCAGGCTGCGCTTCCAGCTGAACGTCGACAACCTGTTCGATCGCGCCTATGTCGAACGTGTGCGGCAGGTGGCGGGAAACGCATCGCAATCGTCGGCCGTCGAGTTCGGCGACGGCCGCTCGGCGATGCTGTCGGCCGTGTACAAGTTCTGAATGCCGCGCCATGCGGTCGGCAGGACGGGCGTCGCCGCTGGCGCCCGCTTGCTGGCTAGCGGGCAAACAACGGGTACGTTGCCGCCGCGATCAGCGCGGTCGCGAGCCACACCACGCTCCACGAGCTGACGGCGAGTAGCGGCGGAATCGCGAGCGGCGTCGCGAACAGCCCGAGATAGACGACCGTGTTCGCCATCCCGAGGGCGGTGCCTGCGTGATTCGCGCCCGCGAGCGTCGCGAGTTCGGTGTACGCGACGCCGTGCCAGGCCGACACGCAGATGCCGGCGAACACGAGGATCGCGACGATCGCGGCGAGCGGCACGTGCGGGCTGCCGGCGGTCGCGGCCGCGAGCAGCGCGAACGATCCGGACGCGACGCAGACCGACCCGCGCAGGTACGCACGCCGGTTGCCGTGCCGGTCGGTATGGCGGCCGCTCCACACGCGCATCACCATCGCGCCCAACTGCAGCGCGACCATCGCCGCGCTGATGCCGGCGAGGCCGAGCCGGCCGAAATCGTGCAGGAACACGGTCGCGAACGTGAGTACCGCGAACTGTGGTGTACACAGCGCGCCGATGCCGAGCACGATGCGCCAGACGCGGCCGCTCGCGAGCGGACTGCGCGCGGGCGCGGCCGGCGATTGGTGCCCGACGGCGCGGTTCGCGTCGGCGGGCGCGGTGGCCGCCGCGTCGGGCGGTTCGTGCAGCCAGCGCCACGTGAGCGCGGCCGATCCGGCACACAGCAGCATCAGCGCGCCGTACACCGCGGCGAAGCCCGCATGCGACGCGAGCGACGGCAGCAGCGCCGCGCCGACGCCGCCGCCGAGCGGCACGGCCGTCTGGCGGATGCTCATCGCGAGCCCGCGTTCGCGCTCGCCGAACCAGCGCATCACCGCGCGTCCGCTCGAGCCGTTCACGCTGCCGCCGAGCAGGCCGACGCAGCACATCGCAGCGACGACGCGCATGAGCGGCGGCACCGCGTGCGCGGCCGGGACGATTGTGGCCACCATCAGCGCCAGCATCGCGGCGGTCGCGACGAGGCCGGTGAGCAGTACGCGACGATCGCCGAAGCGGTCGGCGGCGATCCCCCACGGCAGTTCGGACAGTGCGACGCCGAAGCCGAGCGCGCCGAGCACGAGGCCCAGCGCGCCGTTGTCGAGGTGATAGGCCGAGCGCATCCACACGGCGGTGGTCGGAATGCCCGCCGCGGCGGCGGAAAAGCTCATGTTCGCGGCGACGCCGGCCGCGAGCACGCGCCAGCGATGGGCCGGGCCGCGCGCGTCGCGCGCTGGCAAGGACGAGGACGGGGATGCTAGGCAGGAGGTATCCATGGCGACAGGGCCCGTGTGGAAATTGACATCGCCAGTGTGGCGGCCTACATTCATCCTGAAAATCGGAAAGTTTTTGATGAATCGTTCGATAAAACGGGATGATTGAGATGTCCGGACAAGACCCTGCCCACGGCGAGGTGTCGCTCGTGGCACCCGACGCCACGCTGGCCCGGCCGAACTTCGACGTCGCGGCGCTGCGCAGCCTGGTCGCGGGTGTGGATCTCGGCAGCTTCGCGAAGGCCGCCGATCGCGTCGCGCGTTCGTCGTCGGCGGTGAGTGCGCAGATCCGCAAGCTCGAGGAGCAGGCCGGCACGCCGCTGTTCGTGAAGGCCGGCCGCGGGCTCGCGCTGACCGACGCCGGCGACGCGATGCTGCGCTATGCGCGGCGGATGATCGAGCTGAACGACGAAGCGGCCGCGGCCGTGCGCGGCGTGAATCTCGACGGCTGGGTGCGGGTCGGCCTTCAGGAGGACTTCGGCGAAGCGATCCTGCCCGACGTGCTCGGGCGTTTCGCGCGTGCGCACCCGAAGGTGAGGATCGAGGCGCGCGTCGCACGCAATGCCGAGTTGCTCGAGCGGCTCGACGCGAACCAGCTCGATCTCGCGCTCGTGTGGGGCGACCCGGCGTCGGCGGCGCTGGTGTCGCGCGCGGGCATCGACAGCGACGCGATCGCGCAGGTGCCGATGCAGTGGATCGCGGCGGGCGGCGTGAACGGTTTCGGCGTGCCGGACGCCGACGGACCGGCGGATGCGGTCGACGACGGCGCCGCGCGTCTGCGTGCGATGCGCGCATCGGGCGAGCCGTTGCCGCTCGTCGTGTTCGACCGGCCGTGCCGCTTCTTCGGCGCGGCGACCGATGCGCTCGACCGTGCGGGCGTGCCGTGGCGCGTCGCGTTCACGACGCCGAGCCTGGCCGGGCTGTGGGCGGCGGCGGCGGCCGGCCTCGGGCTGACCGTGCGCTCGCACTACGGGCTGCCCGCGTCGGTGCGTGTGCTCGACGCGGCGTCGTCCGGGCTGCCGGCACTGCCGGGCCTGCCGCTGATGCTGCTGCGGCGGACGTCGTCGGCGACGCCGACCGTCGAGCGGCTCGCGCGGATCGTCACGCAGGCGGTGCGGGACGCGACGCGAGGGGACGCGGGGGCGCTGGCGGCGTGATGGCGATCGACGCGCCTGCGCCCGGCTGGGCGTTCGGCCTATTGGAGGGACGGGGCGAATGTCGTGACAATGGTGGATCACTCAACGGAGGCCATCATGCAAGTTGCCACTGTCCCGGAAGCCGCGCTCGATCTTCAGCGGCTTCTCGATGCCGCGATCGCCGGCGAACGCGTCGTGATCATGCAGGACGGCAAGCAGTCGGTCCGGCTCGTGCCGCTCAAGCCGATTCATCATTACGGGCTCCTCGAGGGGCAGATATGGATCGCGGACGACTTCGACGCACCGCTTCCCGATGATTTGCTGGATGCGTTCGAAGGAAAGTGATGCGGCTGCTATTCGATACGCACATCTTTCTCTGGATGTGGGCCAATGATCCGAAATTGAGCGCTCGCGCGCGCAATCTGATTGCCGAAGCCGACGAGGTGTTCATCAGCAGCGCGAGCATCTGGGAAGTCGCGATCAAGGCCGGGACGGGAAAGCTGGACGTGGATGTGGACCGGATGGTCGAAGCGATTGCGATGAGCCGATATCGGGAGCTGCCGGTTCGGGCCGCGCACGGCGCGGCCGTGCGCTATCTGCCCCACTACCATCGCGATCCGTTCGACCGCTTGCTGGTCGCGCAGGCCTGGTCCGAACCGATGCTGCTCATCACCGCCGACGGCCATCTTGCGCAGTATGGCGCGTCGCGGATTCTGACGGTCTGAAACAGTTTTCGGAGCGAAATCCTACGCTGCCGCGACCCCCTGCGCCGAAGCCTCCAGCGCCGCGCACAGCTTGCCGAGCCTCTCCCGCAACCCCGCGCTCGCCGGCACGAACGGCAACCGCAGCCCGTCCTCGCACCACCCCTGCGCAGCCAGCACCGCCTTCACCGGCGCCGGATTCGGCTCCGCGAACAGCGCCGCGACGAGCGGCTGCAGCGCGACCGACAGCCGTCGCGCGTCGGCGAGCCGGCCGTCGCGCAGGAGCGCGTGGATGCGCACGTGCCATTCGGGCAGCACGTGCGCGCTGCTGGCGATCGCGCCATGCGCGCCGGCACACAGCGCGGCGAAGTTCTGGTTGTCGTCGCCGGAGAGGATCGCGAGCGGCGTCTCGTGCACGAGCCGGCTCATCCGGTCGAGCGTCCCGCCGCATTCCTTGATGCCCGCGACGCGCGGATCGCGCGCGAGCGCCTGCAGCGTCTCCAGTTCGACGTTCACGCCGGTGCGATACGGGATGTTGTAGACGAGGACCGGCAGGTCGGCCGCCTCGACGATCGCCTCAATGTGGCGGCGGATCCCGTCTTGCGTCGGCCGAACGTAGACGGGCGGCGTGACGAGCAGCCCGTCGGGCCGCAGCGCGGCGAGTTCGCGTGCGCGGGCGGCCGCGAAGTGCGTCGCGCTCGCGGTGAGGCCGACGACGATCGGCAGGTCGGGCACCGCATCGCGCAGCGTCGCGAACACGGCGTCCTGTTCGCGCGCGTCGAGCAGCACGCCTTCACCGGTCGTCGCGCCCGCGACGAACCCGGCGACG
Source organism: Burkholderia sp. Bp8986 (assembly GCF_003854225.1). Taxonomy (NCBI): domain Bacteria; kingdom Pseudomonadati; phylum Pseudomonadota; class Betaproteobacteria; order Burkholderiales; family Burkholderiaceae; genus Burkholderia; species Burkholderia sp. Bp8986. The sequence continues at coordinate 48,936 of NZ_QTQM01000006.1, forward strand.
CCCACCGCCGCATAGTGACGCGCGAGCCGCGCGAGCGCGCCGTGGTCGACCTCGCCGTCGTGGAACGGCGTGACGAGCGGCAGCCAGATACCTTCGAAACGTGTGTACATGCAAAGCCTCATGGTGGAAACGGAGTGGGAAGGAACCGTTCCGCCGGCGGGGTGCCGGAGCGAGGCGTGCGAGCAAGGAGAAAGAAACGACCTGCGGGCATCCCGTCCGGCATTCGCCTGACGGGACGCGACGCCCCCGTCAGTCGAGGTGTCGTTTTTTCAGTTTCAGCCCGGCCGCGGGCGCGCCTGCCGCGATGGCGGCAAGGATCGACGGCGAACGCGGGGCAACGGACATGGATGAACCGTGAAAGGGGCTGAACGGCGATCTTAACACCGGATCCGGCGCGTACGCGAGCGACGCGCGCCGCTTAGCAGAATTAGAGATTTGCTTTCCACGACAGATTGGAAAGTGCGTCGCGCCCGGCCGTTAAAATGCCCGCTTACGTTTCGATGACAGCGCGTACGCGTGCCGTCACGCATATCCATCACCACTGGAAACGGGGCATATCACGATGGCAAGCATCAAGGGGATCGGCCGCTGGCTGCACACGGGCGCCGCGGCGGCGCTGGTCGTGGCGGCCACGGCCGCGCATGCGGACACGTCGATCCTGAACGTGTCGTACGACGTGACGCGCGAGCTGTACAAGGACATCAACACGAGCTTCGCCGCCGCCTACAAGCAGCAGACGGGTGAAACGGTGACGATCAAGCAGTCGCACGGCGCGTCGAGCGCGCAGGCGCTGTCGGTATTGCAGGGGCTGCAGGCCGACGTCGTGACGATGAACCAGCCGAACGACATCGACCTGCTCGCCGAGCGCGGCCAGCTGCTGCCGAAGGATTGGCGCGCGCGCTTCCCCGACGGCAGCTCGCCGTACTCGACGACGATGGTGTTCCTCGTGCGCAAGGGCAATCCGAAGGCGATCAAGGACTGGAGCGATCTCGCGAAGCCGGGCGTGCAGGTGATCATCGCGAACCCGAAGACGTCGGGCAACGGCCGCTACGCGTACCTCGCCGCGTGGGGCTACCAGAAGCAGAAAGGCGCGACCGACCAGCAGGCGCTCGACTTCGAGAAGGCGATCTTCCGCAACGTGCCGGTGCTGGACTCGGGCGGCCGCGGCGCGACGACGACCTTCACGCAGCGCGGCATCGGCGACGTGCTCGTCACGTTCGAGAACGAAGTCGCGCTGATGGACACCGGTGCGTCGGGGGCGGAATTCGACGCCGTGTATCCGTCGGCGAGCATCCTCGCGGAGCCGCCCGTCGCCGTCGTCGACAAGGTCGTCGACAAGAAGGGCACGCGCAAGGTCGCGCAGGCGTATCTCGACTACCTGTACACGCCGCAGGCGCAGGAGATCATCGCGCAGCACCATCTGCGCCCGCGCGACGCGACCGTGCTGAAGAAGCATGCGGCCGAGTTCAAGCCGCTGAAGACGTTCAGCGTCGAGCAGGTTTTCGGCAGCTGGGCGAATGCGCAGAAGACCCACTTCGCCGACGGCGGCACGTTCGACCGCGTGATCGTCGACCGCAAGTAAGTTCGGCGGCAGGCGGCAAGCCCCAGGCCGCGCCGCGAGCACGCCGAACGACCGCGAAGCCGGCCGCCCATGCGGCCGGCTTTTTTTCGCGCCGCACGCGCAAGGCCCGCTCCGCATCGCTGCGCATTCCCGGCCGCCGCCCGCGCGTGCTACGCTCATCGCCTCCTTGCTCCAGGCCCTTGCGCGATGAACGTCGATTCGTCCTCCCCAGCCTCCCGCGGCCGCGGCCGCAAGATCTGGTCGGGCACCCGCCCCGTGATCGCGTACGGGATGCCGCCGCTCGGCTGGCGCGACCTCTATCACCGCGCGCTGACGGTGAGCTGGCCCGTATTCTTCCTGTCGCTCGCGGTGCTGTTTCTGCTGCTCAACGGCGGCTTCGCGACGCTCTACCTGCTCGGCCACGCGCCGATCGCGAACCAGTCGCCGGCCGGGTTCGCCGGCGCGTTCTTCTTCAGCGTCGAGACACTCGCGACGGTCGGTTATGGCGACATGCATCCGCAGACCGTCTACGCGCACGTCGTCTCGACCTTCGAGATCTTCATCGGGATGTCGGGCATCGCGCTCGCGACCGGCCTCGTGTTCGCGCGCTTCTCGCGGCCGCAGGCGAAGATCCTGTTCGCACGTTACGCGATCGTGCGGCCGCTGAACGGGCGGATGACGCTGATGGTGCGCGCCGCGAATGCGCGCCAGAACGTGATCGCCGAAGCGCAGGCGAAACTGCGGCTGATGCGCGTCGAAGGCACGCACGAGGGTTATATGCTGCGCAAGATCCACGACTTGCCGCTCGTGCGCAACGAGCATCCGATCTTCCTGCTCGGCTGGAACCTGATGCACGTGATCGACGAAACGAGCCCGCTGTTCGGCGAGACGGCCGAGTCGCTCGCCGCGCGCGACGCGTCGCTGCTGATCACGATCGAGGGCTCCGACGAGACGACCGCGCAAGTCATGCAGGCGCGCTACTCATGGACGCATGCGGAGATCCGCTGGCGTCACCGCTATGTCGACCTGATGCACGACGAAGGCGGCATCACGCACATCGACTACACGCATTTTCACGAAGTCGTGCCGGTCGACACCGATACGGACGAGCGCGGCTCGCCGGGCGTGGTGGTCGAGGCCGGCACGGCCGCGCAGACGCCCGGGCCGGCTGCATGACGGCCGTGCGCGGCGCGAGCGGGCGCCGGCCTCCGGGCGCGGCTGCCGCGCCGGAAGGCCGGGCCGTTCACGCGTCACGCATGCAGCAGGCGCGCCGCTTCGCGCTGTTCGACCGCGACCGCGCGGCGATGGCCGTCGCGATCCTCGGCGCGCGCGACGTAGTCGCCGAGCACGCCTTCGTGCGGCAGCAGGTGCGCGTCGAACGCGATCTTCAGCGTGCTGGCGAGCAGCAGGTCGGCCGCGGTGAAGTGATCGCCGACGAGCCAGCGGCTGTGGGCGAGCGTTTGCGCGAGCGCACGCTGCACGCGCGTGATGTTGCCCCAACCGAAGGCGACCGGATTGCCCGACGCGCCGGTGAATTTCTCGGCCATCGCCGGCTCGAGGCAGGTGGGCGTGAAGAACATCCACTGCAGGAAGCGGCCGCGCAGCGGATCGTCCGGTGCAATGCCGAGCCCGGCGCCCGGGCAGCGATCGGCGAGATAGAGCAGCACGGCGCCGGATTCGGCGAACGGTTCGCTGCCGTCGTCGAGCGCGGGCAGCTTGGCCATCGGATTGACCTGGACGAACGCGTCGCTACCCTGTTCGTGCGATCGCAAGTCGATCGGCACGAGCTCGTAGACGGCGCCGATTTCCTCCAGCATCCACAGCGCCCGGAATGCCCGGGTCTTCGGCCAGTAGTAGAGCTTCATCGCGCCTCCGCGTATGGGTGTGCGTGTCGGGTCGGTGGATGCTCAAGCGTACCCGAGCGGGAGAGGTTCGGACAGGGGCGGACGGCGAGAATGGCGGAACCTGGCGCGGGCGCGTGTCGAGCGTGTCCGGGCGGATGCGGGCGGGTAGGGAATTTCCCGGAAAGCCTTGTATGGCGGAAGTTCATGAATTAACTAGTCATGAAACAACTAGTTTGAGATTGACGTATGCGTGCTCGGCTGCAGCGGTCGCGACCTGCTGTTCCGCTGGCTTTGCAGCAGCGTCGGCGGCTGCCCGCACGAGTCCGGTCGATGGCCGTCGGCGGGGCGCGAAACGTGGAAACCGGGTGACCCTGCGCGGGTCGACCGACTGACTGAATTCAAGGCGATGCGATCGTATTCGGCGAGTCAGGCGCTGCGTGATGCGCGGGGTTGCCGGTTCGATCGCGCACGGAGAACGGCAACGAATGGCGAGCGACGATCGCACCACGATCATTCCCCGGCGCACGCCGGAATCGGCCGCGATGCGCGCCGAGCTCGGGCGGACGATGGCGATCACCGCGCGGCTCAACCGTCTGACGTTCGACGATGCGAACGACGTCCGGACACTGTTCGGAGAACTGATCGGAAGGGCGATGGACGACGGTTTTCTGCTGATCCCGCCGTTTTATGCGACGGGCGGCGCCGATACGCGGATCGGCCGCAACGTGTTCATCAACCAGAACTGCACGTTCTATGACCTCGGCGGCCTCGACATCGGCGACGACGTGATGATCGGGCCGAACGTCAGTCTCATCACGTCGGGCCATCCGGTCGAGCCGTCCCGCCGGCGCGACGCCGTCGTCGCCCGGCCGATCGTGATCGGGAGCAACGTGTGGATCGGCGCGGGTGCGACGATCATCGGCGGCGTGACGGTCGGCGAGAACTCGGTTGTCGGCGCGGGTGCCGTCGTGACGCGCGACGTTCCGCCGAATACGCTGGTTGGCGGAAACCCGGCGCGGATCATCCGTTCGATTGCCGAATGACCGCGCTTGCGGGCGCCGTCCGCTTCGGCGCGGATGTGGACAACCGGGTTTCCGCCCACTCGAAATGCTGTGGATTCGAACGGTGAGCGTGCGTCCGGAGGCCGAATTTGCGGGGCTTTCCGGCATCCGGCGCCGATCGCGGGCAGGTGCGTGAACCGCCGTTGCCGCAGCGCCCGCGATGAATTTTTTCGCCGCGTCGGTTGTGGATATCCCGGCCTCGAAACCACTCGGCAGACTGTGCATTTCACCGGTGAGTGCGACCGGATGCGGCCGGATGCGCGATGCAGGGTGTGGACAACCGGGAATCGCGACGACGAAAAATGCTGTGCCTTTGACCGGTGAGCGCCGCCGACCGATCGCGCGGGAGACTTGCCTGGTGCGGACTTTCGGGCGTCGCGCGAATTCCGGAGCGCCGCGCATTCTAACGGCGAGTGCGGAGCGGCGATAGAGCCGCGCGCTCATCGCGGTGTGGATATCCTGCCGTGGAATTCACTCGAAGCGCTGTGTATTTCAATGGTGAGCGTCGGTACCCGGACGGGCCAGGTGCCGCCTTGCGTGCCCGTTCCCGATCTTCGACGCGGCTTCGGGGTCGCGCATTCTAACCGCACACGCGATCGCGCGTGCCATTCGCGTGCTTGCCGCGATGTGGATATCCGGTCGCCTAAAGCAGTCGACGTGCTGTGTCTTTCGGTGGAGAGGGCGCGCGCGTGCTGCTCTGCCGCGTCGGTGCGACTGCGGATGCGTGGGCCTCGGCGTGGTTGCAGGTGCTGCCGGTCACGCCTGAATCGGCGCTTTCGTGCGATACCGTGCCTTCGCTCACCGTGGAATTTCACAGCGTTCCGAGTGGTCGCGGATCGAGCTATCCACACCCGAATCGGCACCCGCGTTCGACTGCAATTCCGTCGCTCACTGTCGAATTTCACAGTGTTCCGAGTGGTAGCGAATCGAGCTATCCACACTCGAATCGGCGCCCGCGTTCGACTGCCATGCCGTCGCTCACCGTCGAATTTCACAGTGTTCAGAGTGGTCGTGGATCGAGCTATCCGAACCGAATCGGTGTCCTAGTTCGACTGCAGTGCCGTCGCTCACCGTTGAATTTCACAGTGTTCCGAGTGGTTGCGGATCGAGCTGTCCACACCCGAATCGGCACCCTCGTTCGACTGCCGTGCCGTCGCTCACCGTTGCAAGTCACAGCGTCTCGAGTGGTCGCGGATCGAACTATCCACACCTGAATCGGCACCCTCGTTCAATCGCCGTGCAGTCACTCGCCGTTGCAAATCACGGCGTTTGGCGTTGTCGTGGGGTGGGCTGTTCGCATCCGGATCGGCGCTCGCGTTTGATCGGGTGCCGGCGCTCACCGTCGAAATGCACAGCGTTTCGAGTCGTCGCGGGTTGGGCTGTCCACACCCGGATCGGCATCCTTGTTCGATTGCGTGCCGATGCTCATCATCGAAATTCACTGGATTTTCAGCGCCTGGTGTGGGCGATATCCAAACCCGTGCCGGCACCTCGTCCGGCGACGCGACTGCATGCGCCGACGAACGCCAAGGCCGTGCGGGCGCTTGCGGAGGCGGGCCCATCCACACTGAAGCGCGCTGTCCCGCGTCGCCCGGACGCTCCGAAACGTCGCGAGGGCGGACGGCGGTGTGGATATCGTGCCGCCGAATCGACTCGCAAACCTGTGCATCCCACAGGTGAGGACGAACGCCGCCTCATCGGGGCAGGAATCCGACGGTGTGGATATCTCCCGCCAACATCGACTCGCCGCGCTGTGAATTTCGACGGTGAGCGTCGGCATCCGCTCGAACCGCGGACCGATCGAGGTGTGGACATCCGGCCTCCGGCGCGACTCGAAACCCTGTGCAACCGAATGGTGAGCGCGCGGGCCAGCCCGGGACGCAGCCCCGGCATTGTGGACATCCCGCACCCGCGACCAATCCGAACGCTGTGCATTCGATGGGTGAGGGCTCGCCCGTTCCGCCCCCCGAGCCCTTGCCGCACGGCCTGCGAGCGCCCGCCGCCGCGCCCGCGGTCCGCCTCCCGCGCATTCCGGCCTTTTCGAGGCAACCCGCCTGCCCACCCCGACACGCCCCGAACAGCCCCCCGCTACCCCGCGCGAAAAATCTCTCGATTTCCGACCGAAACCTGCGCAGTTTTTCTCGCTCCGGCGTCATCCGAGCAAGATGAGAAAAAACTTTCTCGTCTCCCCGCGAAAAAATAGAGCCATCCAGCCGCAGCCCCGGCCGGCGTCGCCCGACGCCCCGTGCGCGGCCCAGAACACACAATCAGGAGACATCCCCATGACCGCCCGCCTGCCCGTCGACGGCACGCCCGCTCTATCCGACTACCGCCTGACCGACAACCTGACCGCCACGCGCGGCCGGATCTTCCTGACCGGCACGCAGGCGCTGGTCCGCCTGCTGCTGATGCAGCGCGCAGCCGATACCGCGCAGGGCCTGAACACGGCCGGCTTCGTCAGCGGCTACCGCGGCTCGCCGCTCGGGATGGTCGACCAGCAGCTGTGGAAGGCGAAGAAACTGCTCGACGGCAGCGGCGTGCGCTTCCTGCCCGCGATCAACGAGGAACTCGGCGGCACCGCCGTGCTCGGCACGCAGCGCGTCGAGGCGGACCCGGAGCGCACCGTCGATGGCGTGTACGCGATGTGGTACGGCAAGGGCCCCGGCGTCGACCGCGCCGGCGACGCGCTGAAGCACGGCAACGCATACGGTTCGTCGCCGCACGGCGGCGTGCTGGTGGTGGCCGGCGACGACCATGGCTGCGTGTCGTCGTCGATGCCGCACCAGAGCGACTTCGCGATGATCGCGTGGCACATGCCGGTCGTGAACCCGTCGAACATCGCCGACATGCTGGAGTTCGGCCTGTACGGCTGGGCGCTGTCGCGCTACTCGGGCGCATGGGTCGGCTTCAAGGCGATCTCGGAAACCGTCGAGTCGGGCTCGACCGTCGATCTCGACGCGCTGCAGACGCAATGGCCGGCGCCGGCGGGCTTCACACCGCCGGCGGGCGGCCTGCACAACCGCTGGCCCGACCTGCCGAGCCTCACGATCGAAGCGCGCCTCGCCGCGAAGCTCGACGCGGTGCGCCACTTCGCGCGCACCAACAGCATCGACAAATGGATCGCGCCGAGCGCGCACGCGAACGTCGGCATCGTCACGTGCGGCAAGGCGCACCTCGACCTGATGGAGGCGCTGCGCCGGCTCGACCTCACCGTCGCCGACCTGGAAGCGGCCGGCGTGCGGATCTACAAGGTCGGCCTGTCGTATCCGCTCGAAATGACACGGATCGAAACCTTCGTCGACGGCCTGTCGGAAGTGCTCGTCATCGAAGAGAAGGGCCCGGTGATCGAGCAGCAGATCAAGGACTACCTGTACAACCGCGCGGACGGTGCGCGCCCGCGCGTGCTCGGCAAGCACGACGCCGAAGGCGCGTGCCTGCTGTCCGAGCTCGGCGAGCTGCGCCCGTCGCGGATCCTGCCGGTGTTCGCCACCTGGCTCGCGCGGCACAAGCCGGCGCTCGACCGGCGCGAGCGCGTCGTCGATCTCGTCGCGCCGCAGATACTGTCGAACGAGGCGGACGCGGTGAAGCGCACGCCGTACTTCTGCTCGGGCTGCCCGCACAACACGTCGACGAAGGTGCCGGAAGGCTCGATCGCGCAGGCCGGCATCGGCTGCCACTTCATGGCGTCGTGGATGGAGCGCGACACGACGGGCCTGATCCAGATGGGCGGCGAGGGCGTCGACTGGGCCGCGCACGCGATGTTCACCAACACGAAGCACGTGTTCCAGAACCTCGGCGACGGCACCTACTTCCATTCGGGCATTCTCGCGATCCGCCAGGCGGTCGCCGCGAAAGCGAACATCACGTACAAGATCCTCTACAACGACGCGGTCGCGATGACGGGCGGCCAGCCGGTCGACGGCAGCATCTCGGTGCCGCAGATCGCGCGGCAGGTCGAGGCGGAAGGCGTGTCGCGCTTCGTCGTGGTGTCCGACGAACCGGAGAAGTACGACGGTCATCACGGGCTGTTCCCGAAGGGCACGACGTTCCATCACCGCAGCGAACTCGACGCGGTGCAGCGCGAGCTGCGCGAGACGCCGGGCGTCACCGTGCTGATCTACGACCAGACCTGCGCGGCCGAGAAGCGCCGCCGCCGCAAGAAGGGCGAATTCCCCGACCCGGACAAGCGGCTGTTCATCAACGACGCGGTATGCGAAGGCTGCGGCGACTGCGGCGTGCAGTCGAACTGCCTGTCGGTCGAACCGCTCGAGACGCCGCTCGGCCGCAAGCGCCGCATCGACCAGTCGTCGTGCAACAAGGACTACTCGTGCGTGAACGGCTTCTGCCCGAGCTTCGTGACGGTCGAAGGCGCGGCGCTGAAGAAGGCCGCGGGCGCGGCGTTCGACGAAGCCGCGCTCGCCGTGCGCGTCGATGCGCTGCCGGTGCCCGCGACCCATCTCGACGCGGCGCCGTACGACATGCTGGTCACGGGCGTGGGCGGCACGGGCGTCGTGACGGTCGGCGCGCTGATCAGCATGGCCGCGCACCTCGAAGGCAAGAGCGCGTCGGTGCTCGACTTCATGGGCTTCGCGCAGAAGGGCGGCTCGGTGCTGTCGTTCGTGCGGATCGCGTCGAGCGACCGGTGGCTGAACCAGGTGCGCATCGACACGCAGCAGGCCGACGTGCTGCTCGCGTGCGACATGGTCGTCGGCGCGAGCGCCGAGGCGCTGCAGACGGTGCGCCACGAGCGCACGCGGATCGTGGTCAACACGCACCGGATTCCGAACGCGTCGTTCGTGCAGAACCCCGACGCGAACCTGCACGCGGATGCGCTGCTCGAAAAAATGCATCACGCGGCCGGCGACGGCTACCTGTCGAGCTGCGACGCGCAGGCGCTCGCCGCGAAATTCCTCGGCGACTCGATCGGCGCGAACATCCTGATGCTCGGCTACGCGTGGCAGCTCGGCCTCGTGCCGGTGTCGCTCGCCGCGATGATGCGCGCGATCGAGCTGAACAACGTCGCGGTGCCGATGAACAAGCTCGCGTTCGCGATCGGCCGGATGGCGGCCGGCGACGCGGCGGGCCTCGACGCATTGTGGAACGCGCGTCACGCGGTGGCCGTGCACGCCGCGCCGGAGACGCTCGCCGAGCTGATCGCCGATCGCGAGGCGCGCCTCGACGCCTACGGCGGCGTGCGTTACGTCGAGCGCTACCGCGCACTGGTGAACGCGGCACGCGCGAAGGGCGACGATGCGCTGACGCGTGCGGTCGCGACGACGTTCTACCGGCTGCTCGCGGTGAAGGACGAATACGAGGTTGCCCGGCTGTATGCGGACGGCGCGTTCCGCACGGCGCTCGAAGCGCAGTTCGAAGGCGTGCCGGGGCAGGACTATCGCGTGAAGTTCAACCTGGCGCCGCCGACGGTCGCGAAGGCCGGCCGCGACGGCAGCGTGCCGAAGAAGCGCGTGTTCGGCCAGTGGATGTGGCCGGTGCTCGGCACGCTCGCGCGCGTGCGCAGCCTGCGCGGCACGTGGCTCGATCCGTTCGGCCGCACGGCCGAGCGCAGGATGGAGCGCGCGCTCGCGGACGACTACGAAACCACGCTCACGCGCGCGCTCGCCGCGGTGACCGCCGGCAATGCGGCGCAGGTCGCGCAACTGGCCGATCTGCATGCCCGCGTGCGCGGCTTCGGTCACGTGAAGGTGCGCAACCTCGCGGGCGTGAAGCGTGCGGAGCGCGAGCTCGCGCTGCAGCTCGGCATTGACGCGGCGACGAGTGCGGCAGTGCAGCACGCGCTCGACGAGATGAAGGGCGCGGGAATGCTGAAGGGGATTCCGGTCGTCGTCGCGAAGTAACGCCGCGGCGGGCGGATGTGAAAACGGCGACGCTCGTGCGTCGCCGTTTTTTTTGAGCGGCCGTGCAATCGCACCGCGGCGCAGCCGCTCAGACGAGTCCTTTCTTGCGCGTCGACAGTGCCGTTTCCGACAGGTCGATCTCGCGGATCAGCTTCGTCAGCGTCTCGTCGGAAATCCTGCTTTCGCTGCGCATCCGGTACAGCACCGAACGTTCCGCGCGCACCGCCGCGATCCGCATCTGCAGTTCCATCGTCTCCGCCTGCTTGGCTTGCGCGCGCGGGGTCGGGCCGTCGTCGGCGAGCGCGGCGAGGCGGCGGCGGTACTGGTCCATCACGCGCGCCGAGATGTCCGCGCAGCGCGCGGCGCCCGATTCGTCGAGATCGGCCGAGATCGCGTCGTGCGACGAGTCGATCGCGCGGATCGCGGCCTGCGCGGCGGCCGCGCGCGCGGTGCGCTCCTCGTCGGCGAGCGGGTTGCGCGTCGAGCGCACGCCGCGCAGCAGCAGCGGCAGGCCGATCACCGCGACGATCAGCGAACCGAGAATCACCGCCGATGCGACGAAGATCGCGGTGTCGCGCCCGGGCAGCGGCGCGCCGTCGGACAGCGCGACGGGGATCGACAGCACGCCCGCGAGCGTGACCGCGCCGCGCACGCCGCCGACCGTCATCACCGCGATCGTGCGCACGCCGGCCATCGTGCCCGCGAGGCCGTGGCGCGCGGCGCGGCGGCTCGCGATCCAGCGCAGCAGCCAGACCCACAGGAAGCGGATCGCATACAGCGCGATCATCATCGCGCACACGTTGAAGATCATCCGGCCGACGAGCGCGTCGCTCGTGTGGTGCGCGTCGACGAGCGCGCGGCCGATGATGTGCGGCAACTGCAGCCCGAGCATGATGAACACCATGCCGTTGAACACGAACTCGATCATCGCCCACGTGCTTTCGGCCCGCACGCGCGACGCGACGGTGCTTTTGCGGGAGAAGCTCGTGTAGTTCATCATCATCCCCGCCGACACGGCCGCGAGCACGCCCGACAGGTCGAGATGCTCGGCGAACAGATAGGCGGCGAACGGCACGAGCAGCGTCATCACGATGCCGGGGGCCGGATCGCCTTCCTGCTCGGCGTTCAGGAAGCGCGTCGACAGCGCGCTGAACCCCCACGACACGAGCGCGCCCGTCGCGAGCCCGCCGGCGGCGACGATCACGAACGTGATCGACGCATCGCGCAGCGAGAACATGCCGGTGAGCGCGGCCGCGACCGCGAACTTCAGCGCGACCAAGCCCGACGCGTCGTTCATCAGCGCCTCGCCTTCGAGGATGTGCATCAGTTGCGGCGGGATCCGTCCCTTGCCGGCGATGCCCGACAGCGCGACCGCGTCGGTGGGCGACAGCACGGCCGCGAGCGCGAACGCGATCGGCAGCGGCAACTCGGGTATCAGCCAGTGCGCGAAGTAGCCGACTGCGAGTACCGTCATGAACACGAGCCCGAACGCGAGCATCAGGATCGCGCGGCGCTGCAGGTACAGCTCGCGTTTCGGAATCCGCCAGCCGTCCGCGAACAGCAGCGGCGGAATGAACAGCAGCATGAAGATTTCGGGATCGAACGTGACGTGCAGGTTCAGCTTCGGCCACGCGAGCATCGCGCCGAACGCGATCTGCATCAGCGGCAGCGGAAGCTGCAACGGCAGGATGCGTGTGACCGCGCCGGACAGCGCGACGGTCAGCAGCAGGATCAGGACTGTGAAGACGATTTCCATCGAGACGGCGATTGCGGAGAATGAAACGACCGTACGGAGTTTAGCGTGACGACGCGGCGGGTGCGTTCGAGTGCGCCGGTGCGCATGCACGTGAACGGTGCATCCGGCCTGCGCCATGCTGGTGCGGCGGCGCCGCACGCAGGCGCGGCGCGCGTGTTCGGCCCTTGCACGGACCTTGCTTGATGCTTGCCTACCGTCCGGCACCGGCCGGACAACCGAGGATTCCACCATGACATTGCGCGCGCCGTCTCAACCAACCGCCGCGTTCGGCTGCATCACCAGGAGGGCGCCATGACGATCGCGCAACAGGAGCGTCCGGCCACCGCATCGCCGTATCGTTTCGAGCGGGAGATGAGCTCCGGCCTCGAGCGCCTGGCGACGCAGCATCACGACCTGTCGCTCACGACCGTGTTCCAGCCGATCTTCAGCCTGTCGCACCAGCGCGCGGTGGGCTACGAGGCGCTGCTGCGCGCGCATGACGCGCTCGACCGCGCGGTGTCGCCGCTCGACGTGTTCGGCGAGGCCGCGCGCCAGGGCGAGTTGCTGCAGCTCGACCGGCTCGCGCAGGCGCTGCATCTCGAGAACTTCGCGCTGCTCGGCGCCGAGCGCGAGTGGCTGTTCCTCAACGTGCATCCGGGCGTGCTGACCGACCCGTTCCAGGCCGCCGCGCTGTTCGCGAACCTGAAGCGGATCGGCATGCCGCCGCGCCGCGTCGTGCTCGAAGTGCTCGAACAGCGCGCGGAAGACGTCGAGCGGCTCGCCGAGGCCGTGCGCGAATTCCGCGCGCAGGGTTTCCTGATCGCGCTCGACGATTTCGGCGCCGGGCACTCGAACCTCGAGCGGATCTGGCAGTTGAACCCGGACATCGTGAAGCTCGACCGGATCATGCTGTCCCACGCGGCGCACCGCACGGGGCTCACCGCGATCCTGCACGGGCTCGTCACGCTGCTGCACGAGGCCGGCAAGCTGGTGCTCGTCGAGGGGATCGAGACCGAGCACGACGCGCAGATCGCGCTGTCGTGCGAGGCCGATTTCGTGCAGGGCTATTTCTTCGGCCGCCCGGCCCCCGGGCTACCTGACAGCGCGGCCGCGACCGGTTGCATCGGCGAGCTGACCGAGCGCTTTCGCCAGCAGACCGAAGCGCGCGAGCGGCGCGACGCGCAGCGGCTCGCGCCATACCTGCGCGCGTTCGAGCGCGCGGCCGAGCGGGTGGCGGCCGGCGAGCCGCTCGACGAGGTGTGCTGGAACTTCCTCGCGCTCGACGATGCCGCGCGCTGCTTCCTGCTCGACGCGCGCGGCCGGCAGGCCGGCCGCAACGTCGTGCTGCGCGCGGACCGCGCGCTCGCCGAGGCGCGCTTCTCGCCGCTGTCGGATGCGCAGGGTGCGAACTGGCTGCGCCGGCCGTATTTCCGCACGGCGATCGCCGAGCCCGGACGCGTGCAGGTGACGCGCCCGTACCTGTCGATCAACGAGGCGCAGCCGTGCGTGACGCTGTCGGTGGCGGTGCGCATCGGCGATGCGCAGCACGTGCTGTGCGGCGATATCGACTGGATCGACGAGGAAGCGGGCGGCGCATAGCGACGGCGTCGCGCTGGCGCGGTTCATGCCGCTCGGCTAGGATGCGCGAATTGTCCTGACGATTCGCGAGCCGCCGATGAACCGCACCGCCGCTTCCTCCGTTCTCCTCGAAGTGATCGCCACCACCGTCGGCGACGCGAAGGCCGCTGCCCGCGCGGGCGCCGACCGGCTCGAACTCGTGACCGCGATCAGCGAAGGCGGGCTCACGCCGAGCGTCGGCCTGATCGAGGCCGTCGTGGCCGCCGTGGCGATCCCGGTGAACGTGATCGTGCGCCCGCACAGCCGCGCGTTCATCTACGAAGCCGACGACCTGCGCGTGATCGAGCGCGACGTGCGCGCGGCCGTCGCGGCTGGTGCGAACGGCGTCGTGTTCGGCGCGCTCGATGCGCGCGGCGACGTCGATCTCGATGCGCTCCAGCGCATCGCGGCGGCCGCGGACGGGCGCGACCTGACGTTCCATCGCGCGTTCGACGTGTCGCGCGACCTCAATGCCGCGTTCGACGCGCTGCTGCGCGTGCCGGCGGTCACGTCGGTGCTGACCTCGGGCGGCCATCCGTCGGTGCTCGACGCGGTCGCGACGATCACGCGGCTGGTGCGCCAGGCGGCAGGCTCGACCTGCACGGTGCTGGCCGGCTCGGGCCTCACGATCGACGCGGTCGGCGATTTCGTTCGCGCGACCGGCGTGCGCGCGGTGCACTTCGGCTCGGGCGTGCGGCCGCGCGGCGAGGTGCTGGCGCCGGTCGACGAACAGCGCGTCGCGCGCGTGCGCGCGGCGCTCGACGGCGCGGCCGCACACGTGTGACGCGCAGGCGGAAGTCGCGCCGACGCGCACGCTGACGATCGGGCTCGACGCTTCGATCCGGCGCGCGGGCAAGACCGCGATGCGCGACGCGCAGGCCGGCCCGGCGCAGACGATCGGACGAAAAAAAACCGGGGCATGCCCCGGTTTTTTCGTCTGCAACCTTCGCAGAACGACGCGAGGCCGGCGCTTACGCGTTCTCCGCCAGCGCGTCGGCCTGGCTCGCGCGGATGCCGAGGCGCTCGAACAGCGCGCGGTCGCGCTGCGTCTGCGGGTTGCTCGTGGTCAGCAGCTGGTCGCCGTAGAACATCGAGTTCGCGCCCGCGAGGAAGCACATCGCCTGCATCGCGTCGTCGAGCTGCTCGCGGCCGGCCGACAGCCGCACGACGGCCTTCGGCATCGTGATGCGCGCGACCGCGATCGTGCGCACGAACTCGAACGGGTCGAGCGGTGCGGTGCCTTCGAGCGGCGTGCCCTCGATCGCGACGAGGTTGTTGATCGGCACCGACTCCGGATACGGGTTCAGGTTCGCGAGCTGCGAGATCAGGCCCGCGCGTTCGCGGCGCGATTCGCCCATCCCGATGATGCCGCCGCAGCACACGTTGATGCCCGCGTCGCGCACGCGGTCGAGCGTGTCGAGACGATCCTGGTAGGTGCGCGTCGAGATCACCTGGCCGTAGAACTCCGGCGACGTGTCGAGATTGTGGTTGTAGTAATCGAGGCCCGCGTCGGCGAGTTCCTTGGCTTGCTCGTCCTCCAGCATGCCGAGCGTCATGCAGGTCTCGAGGCCCAGTTCCTTCACGCCGCGCACCATCTCGGTCAGCGCAGGCATGTGGCGCTCCTTCGGGTTGCGCCATGCGGCGCCCATGCAGAAGCGGCTCGCGCCGTTCGCCTTGGCCGCGCGTGCGGCGTCGAGCACCGCGTCGACGTCCATCAGCTTCTCGGCCTTCAGGCCCGTCTCGTGGTGCGACGACTGCGAGCAGTAGCCGCAATCCTCCTCGCAACCGCCCGTCTTGATCGACAGCAGCGTCGACAGCTGCACCGCGTTCGCGTCGAAGTGCTCGCGATGCACCTGCTGCGCGCGGAACATCAGGTCGTTGAACGGCAGCTCGAACAGCGCGACGACGTCGGCGACGCGCCAGCGCTGCGACGTCGGGGCGGCCACGGGGATCGCGTCGGGTTGCACGGCGGCGGTCTGGGCTTGGGTCATGGTGGTTTTCCTGTCGTGAATGCGGGGATCGGGGCGTCAATGCTGCGCGCGGCGCAGCGTGTCGACGAGCGCGGCGATGTCGAGCATCGCCGCGGCGGATTCGGGGGCGGCCGGCGCCAAGTGCGCGATGCGGCCAAGCAGCGGCGCGCGATGTTCGCGCGCGAGCCAGTCGCGGATCGTCGCGACGTTCTCGTCGGCGTACGGCATGGCCGGGTCGACGTGGTTCGCGACCCAGCCGGCGAGCGTGAGGCCGCGCTGGCGAATCGCGTCGGCCGTCAGCAGCGCGTGGCTGATGCAGCCGAGCCGCATGCCGACCACGAGCACGACCGGCAGGCCGAGCGCGACCGCGAGATCGGCCGTGTCCTGCGTGTCGTTCAGCGGCACGCGGAAGCCGCCGACGCCTTCGACGACGACGACGTCCGCGCGCGTCAGCGCCTCGCGGTGGCTCGCGACGATCGTGTCGAGGTCGATCGTCACGCCTTCCTGCGCGGCGACGATGTGCGGGGCGGCCGGCGCCTTCAGCAGGAACGGCGTGCGCAGCTCGGGCGGCAGCACGACGTTCGCGGCCGCGTCGAGCTGGTCGGCGTCCTCGTTGCGCCAGACGCCGTCGCGTTCATACGCGCCGGCCGCGACGGGCTTCAGCGCGGCCGCGCGCAGGCCGTGACGTGCGAAGCCGTGCAGCATCGCGGCCGACACGAAGGTCTTGCCGATCTCGGTGTCGGTGCCGGTGACGAAAACGGAAAGCGGTGCGTTCATGCGGTTTGCTCGCTGGCTTCGATGAGTGCGGTTTCCAGCCGCGCGAGATCGTCGAACGAATGCGCGGCCGACAGCGAGATGCGCAGGCGCGACGTGCCGGCGGGCACCGTCGGGGGCCGGATCGCGGGCACCCACAGGCCGTGCGCGTCGAGCGAGCGCATCGCCGCGAGCGTCGCGTCGTTGCTGCCGATCACGAGCGGCTGCACGGCCGTGTGCGAGTCGACCGGCTGCCAGCGTGTCATGCGCAGCAGCGCGCGCGTGCGCTCGATCAGCGCGGCGAGGTGCGCGCGTCGCGCATCGCCTTCGTCGCCGGCGATCACCTTCAGGCTTGCCGATACCGCATGCGCGACCGCGGGCGGCGCCGCCGTCGTGAAGATGTAGCTGCGCGCGCGCTGGATCATCCATTCGATCACGGTCTCGTGCGCGATGACGAACGCGCCCGCGACGCCGGCGGCCTTGCCGAGCGTGCCGACGTACACGAGGTTCGGCGAGCGCAGCGCGGCGGCCGCGAGCGCGCCGCGGCCCTGCGGGCCGAGCACGCCGAAGCCGTGCGCGTCGTCGACGACGAGCCACGCGCCGTGGCGTTCGGCCAGCGCGACGAGTTCGGCGAGCGGCGCGAGGTCACCGTCCATGCTGAACACCGTATCGCTGACGATCAGCTTCGTTTCGGCCTCCGACGCATCGAGCAGCGCGGCGAGCGCCGCCATGTCCGCATGCGGATAGACCTGCACGTTCGCGCGCGACAGCCGGATCCCGTCGATCAGCGACGCGTGGTTCAGCGCGTCGGAGAAGATCGTCGCGTGTTTGCCGGTGAGGGCCGTCATCGCGGCGAGGTTCGCCATGTAGCCGGTGCTGAAGTACAGCGCGCGCGGCGCATCGGAGAAGCCGCCCGCGAAGCCGGCGAGTTCGTCCTCGAGCGTCGCGTGCGCGCGCGAATGGCCGCCGAGCAGATGCGAGCCGCCGCTCCCGGAGCCATAGCGCCGCGCGCCTTCCGCGAACGCGGCGACGAGCGCCGGATGCGCGGCGAGGCCGAGATAGTCGTTGCTCGCGAAGCCGACGATGTCGCGGCCGTCGACGCGCATGTGTGCGTCGCACGCGGTGTCGGCGGTGCGGCGCACGCGGCGCAGGCCCTGCGTATCGAGTTCGGCGAGGCCGCGCTGCAGCGTGTCGAGCAGCGGCGCGGTCGTTTTCTGCGACGGCTGTTTCATCGCGCCGCCTCCGCGAGTGTCGCGTCGAGCGTGTCGCGCGTGCGTTGCGCGAGCCACGCGATGTCGTCGTCGCTCATCACGTACGGCGGCATCAGGTACACGGTCGTGCCGATCGGGCGCAGCAGCAGTTCGCGTTCGAGCGCGCGCTCGAAGAAGCGTCGCGAGAAGCCGCGTGCCGCGTCGCCGTCGAGCGCGACGTCGAACGCGAACAATGTGCCGCGCTCGCGCAGGTGACGCACCTGCGGGTGCGCGCCGAGCGGCGCGAGCGCGGCGCGCATCGCGGCCGACTTGCGCGCGTTGGCGGCGAGCACGTCGTCGCGCGCGAACAGGTCGAGCGTCGCGACGGCCGCGCGGCACGCGAGCGGGTTGCCGGTGTACGAATGCGAATGCAGGAAGCCGCGCGTGGTGTCGTCGTCGTAGAACGCCGCGAACACGTCGTCGCGCGTGAGCACGAGCGACAGCGGCAGGTAGCCGCCGCTGATGCCTTTCGACAGGCACAGGAAATCGGGCCACACGCCGGCCTGCTCGCACGCGAAGAAGGTGCCGGTGCGGCCGCAGCCGACCGCGATCTCGTCGGCGATCAGGTGCACGCCGAATTCGTCGCACAGCGCGCGCAGCCCGCGCACGTACGACGGATCGTGCATCGCCATGCCGGCCGCGCATTGCACGAGCGGCTCGACGATCAGCGCGGCGATCCGGTCGGCGCGTTCGGCGAACAGGCGCCGCACGTCGTCGAGCGCGCGGCCCGCGACGTCGGCGGCCGTCTCGCCCGGCAGCGCGCCGCGCGCGTCGGGCGACGCGACCACGTGTGCGTTGCGGATCAGCGGGTCGTACGCGTCCTTGAACAGCGCGACGTCGGTCACGCCGAGCGCGCCGATGGTCTCGCCGTGATAGCTGTTCGCGACGCACACGAACTCGCGCTTGTCCGCGCGGCCGCGGTTGCGCCACGCGTGGAAGCTCATCTTCAGCGCGATCTCGACCGCCGACGCGCCGTCCGACGCGAAGAACGCATGGCCGAGCGTGCGCGCGGTGAGCGCGTGCAGCCGCTCGGCGAGCTCGATCGCCGGCTCGTGCGTGCAGCCGGCGAGCATCGCGTGCTCGAGCGTGTCGAGCTGCTCCTTCAGCGCCGCGTTGATGTCCGGGTTCGCGTGGCCGAACAGGTTCACCCACCACGAGCTGATCGCGTCGAAGTAACGGCGGCCGTCGCGGTCGTACAGCCACAGGCCCGCGCCGCGCGCGACGGGAATGAGCGGCAGGCGCTCGTGGTGCTTCATCTGGGTGCAGGGATGCCAGACCGCGCGCAGGCTGCGCGCGACCCAGTCATCGGTGGCTGGCGTACTCAAGGCGACTCCGGGGAGTAAAACGGCGGCGGGTATCGAACGGGACACCGCGCGGCGACAGACGGAAAACGCGCTGAGATTAGCGTGTTCCGCCGCGCGTTGCACTACCGGTTACAAACACCGCAAAGCCTTGCCGGGGGAAGTTCGGCGCAGATCCGGGGTGCTCGGGACGGTACGCGCCAGATGCCCCGAAATGACCGCAGATGACGACGTTCGAGTGACACCCCCCGACAGAAAAAATCGTCGGGCGGGCGGGCGCGGGAGGGGTGAAAAATCGGGGCGGGAAGGGAAAAGGGGCGCGAAGTGTGGCGCAATGCGACCGGCGAATGGCGAATGGCGACTAGCGACTAGCGACTAGCGACTAGCGACTAGCGACCGGCGACCGGCGACCGGCGACCGGCGACCGGCGACCGGCGACCCGCGACCGGCGACCGGCGACCGGCGACCGGCAAATGGCGCGTTGAATCAGGCGCCGCTGGCGTTCGGAAAACGCGGGAAAAGTCCCGCAAAGGCTCTCAGAGGATGTTACGAGCGGGGTGCTCAGCCCGCGGACTCACAAGAGCGCGAGAACGGGCATGCGAACGCCGTTGCGGACCGCGCGCTCACGAAACGGAAGAGGGGAAAGAGACACGGGTAGAACGCGATCCTGACGCGCGTCGCGACCCGCGCGCGTCAGCGCGAAGCCAAGGCGCGCGCGTCGGCGTCGCCGTTGTCGGCCGTCTGCGTCGCGTTCGCGTTCCACACGACGCGGTCGTTGACCGCATACAGCTTGCATGCGCCCGCGCCCTGCTTCGAGCAGTTGTCGAGCGCGAGCGCCATCGGATCGTCGCCGCCTTCGGCCCACGACCATGCGCCTTCAGCCGACACCGCGAACGCACGGCTCGGATGCTGGCTCAGGAAACGGCGATAGCCTTCGCGGCCGGCTGCGTCGAGGAACGGCACCGCCTCGACCGCGTCGATCGACGCATAGCCGGTCGCATTCGGCTCGTGCGGGTTCGCGACCGCATAGCGCACCGAGGTCGGCAGGTTCAGTTCCGCGAGGAACGCATGCACGGCCGGCCACCACACGGGCACGCCGTCGCGATCGACGATCAGCCGGTGCGCGTCGTCCTTGTAGCGGCCGAAATCGATGAACTGCGCCTGCGTGCCGTGCGACACGTAGGCGTCGTGCATCTGCGCGACGAGCGCGGGCGTCCACACCGAATCGTTGTCGCCGTACAGCCACAGCGACCGCACGGCCGTATGCGCGCCGTACTGGTCGAACGCGTCGACGAGATTGCGCTGCCAGCCGTCGCAGAGGTCCTGGCGCAGCCCGCCGGAGAAGTTGATGATGCCGCGCACGCCGGGCGCCGCCTCGGTACCGTATGCGACCGACACGAGGCCGCCGTGCGACGTGCCCGCGACGACGATGCGCGACGCATCGATGTACGACTGACGCGACATGTAGCGGACCGTCGCGTCGACGTCGGCGGCCTGCACGAGGCCGTTCTTGCCGACGTTGCAGCCTTCCTGCTGGTACGCGCCGCCCGAACCGGCGAAGCCCTGGCGGTTCGGCGCGATCACCGCATAGCCGCGGCGCACGAATTCACGCGCGAACGCGAGCGGCCGGCTGCGCGGCTGCTGGTGAAGATCGCCGGTGTTCTTGCCGTGGTTGAAGACGACGAGCGGGAACGGGCCGGGGCCGTTCGGCTTGAACAGCGTGGCCTCGAGCATCACGGCGCCCGAAGCATCGGCCGGAATGCTGACGATTTGTTCGTTGAGGTTCGCGGCGACCTGCGGGAGGCCCGAATCGCCGTAATCGAAGCGCTCGGCGTGGGCGAGCGAGCCGCTGGCCGTGGCCGCGCCAGATTGCGCGTTCGGCGCCGTACCGGCCTGAGCGGCCGACAGCGCGCAGGCCGCCATCCATCCCACCAATACCTTGCTGAACGCCATTCGTAAGCCCTGCCATGCAACATGACCAATCTGACGGCCATCCTAGCCCGACAAATTCAGGTTGTGCAATGCGGGAATTACCCGGCGTCTGACATGGCAACTATTTGTCAGCGTTCACTTACTTCGCCGTCGACATAGCGCCAGAAACCGTGCTCGTCGCGTGTGAAACGACTCGTCTCGTGGAGCCGGTACGCCCGGCCGCCGACCTTGTAGCGGGCCACGAATTCGACCTCCGCGTGCTGTTCGTCGAGCCGGGCATGGCGTTTGACGGCGAGGCCGAGCCAGCGAGGCGCGTCGGGCGCATTCGGGTCCGCATCGAGATCGGCCGGGCAGGTGCGCGCGTCCCAGGTCGCGCGCAGATAGTCGGTCGCGCCGAGCACGTACGCGCTGTACCGCGAGCGCATCAATTCGAGGGCGGTCGGCGCGGCTTCGCCGCCGTCGATGAATCGGCCGCAACAGGCCGCATAGCGTGGCGCCGGGGCTTTGCCGGCAGGGACGGGGGACGCGCCGCCGCACGGGCACGCGTCAGGTCGGTTCAAAATCATGCGATTCGGGAATTAACGACGCCGGGTTGTCATGCCGGCTCACCAGCTGAGCTCGACGCCGTCGTACTGGAAGAAACGGCCGTTGGCCTGCGACACGTCCGCGCCGGCTTCCGCGATCACGCGGCGCATGCCGGTCACGCTGGTCTCCGGATCGATCGCGGCCTGCGCGCCGCCCATGTCGGTGCGCACCCAGCCGGGATGGAGCGAGATGCAGGCGGCGTGGCGCGTCTGCAGCGATGCGATGCGCAGCACGTCGTTCAGCGCGGCCTTGCTCGCGCGGTACAGCCAGCCGGTCGTGCCGGTCGCCTCGGCGATGCTGCCCATCCGGCTCGAGACCACCGCCAGCACCCCGCGCGCGTCCTCGACGAGCGGCAGCAGGATCGGCAGCAGTTGCATCGGCCCGCGCACGTTCGTATGCATCACCGTGTCGAAATCCTCGGCGCCGATCGTTTCGACCCCTTCGGTGCGCGGCCCGTACACGCCCGACACGAGCACCGCCGCGTCGAGCCGTTCGCCGTCGAGCTTCCAGCCGAGCGCCGCGATCTGTTCGGGCTGCGCGATGTCGAGCGCATGCGCGTGCGCGCCGCGTTCGCGCAGTGCGGCAAGCGATGCGTCGTCGCGCGCGGTCGCGATCACGTTCCAGCCGTCGCGCCGGTATTGCCGGACGAATTCGCGTCCGAGGCCGCGCGATGCGCCGACGATCAGTACGGTTTTCATGTTCGCCGCTCCTTTGCATTGCACCGCCGTCGCGGCAGTGCCGGTGTCAGATCAGTTCGACGGCCGTCGCGGCCGCATGACCGCCGTTGCGCCGGCTGGCGTGTGCGCACGGCGCACCCGTCGCGCGACGGGATGCAGGGGGCGCGGCCCCGCCACCATGATGCACCTTCAGCCGGATGGCGCGCGGCGGGGCGCTGGCGTGCCGCGCCCGCGTGGCCGCGCACGTCGGCTACTTCGAGTCGGTTACTTCGCGTCGTCGCACGGCTTCAGCGTGGCGGCGACCGCCTGCGCGACGTCGTCGAGCCGCGCGGCGTCCGCCGCGACCATGTCGTTGTCGGGCGCGTGCTGGCCGCGCGCGGTCAACGCCGCGACGCAGCGCTTGTAGGTTGCATCCAGCGCGTCGAAGCTCGACACGGCCATCCCGAGGTTGCGCATCCGCCCGTCGTGCACGCCGTACACGAGCCCGTGCACGGTGAGCGACTGGCCGCGCGCCCATGCGTCGTTGACGATCGTCGTGCGGCATACGTTGACGACCTGCTCGATCGAGTTCAGCTCGATCAGGCGGCGATAGCGCGCTTCGCCGACCGGCCATTCGTCGAGCAGTGCGGCGTGGCGTTCGCGCACGTCCTGCACGTGATGCAGCCAGTTGTCCGCGAGGCCGACGCGGCGGTTGTGCAGCGCCGCGTTCACGCCCGAGCAGCCGTAGTGGCCGACGACCATGATGTGCTTCACGCGCAGGATGTCGACCGCGAACTGGATCACCGACAGGCAGTTCAGGTCGCTGTGCACGACGACGTTCGCGATGTTGCGGTGCACGAACACTTCGCCCGGCGGCAGGCCGATGATCTGGTTCGCGGGCACGCGCGAATCCGAGCAGCCGATCCACAGATATTCCGGCGCCTGCTGGTCGGCGAGACGCGCAAAGAAGTCGGGATCGTCGGCGAGCTGGCGCTTGACCCAGGCGTCGTTGTTGTCGAACAGGTGTGAAAGCGGATTGTCTTGGGTATTCATCGGTGTGGATTCCGTTGGCGGAAGTCAGGTCGATAACGGGTTTGGTTCGATCGGACGGTGCGTCAGGCGGCGCGCTGCGCGTCGCTTGCGTCGTCGCCGGCGTCACCGGCGTCCGGCGTCGCGTCGAAGCGCTCGGGGTAGCGCACGCTGAAGCGCAGCGACACGTCGTACGGGTAAAAATCGGGCAACTCGCCCTGCAGCAGCTTGTCCTTGCTGGCCTGCCACAGCGCGGGTTCGAAAAAGTCCGCGTGATGCTTCATGAAGACCGTCCGCACGCGCGGGTCGCCGAGCAGGAACGGTCCGTAGGTTTCCGGAAAGATGTCGTGCGGGCCGACGGTATACCACGGTTCGCCGGACAGCTCGTCTTCCTCGTTGCGCGGCGGCGGCACGCGCCGCACGTTGCAGTCGGTCAGGTACTCGATCTCGTCGTAGTCGTAGAACACGACGCGGCCGTGGCGCGTGACGCCGAAGTTCTTGTAAAGCATGTCGCCGGGGAAGATGTTGGCCTTCATCAACTCCTTCACCGCGTTGCCGTACTCCTTCACGCCGTGCTCGACGTCCGCGTCGGTGCCGTTCTGCAGGTACAGGTTGAGCGGCGTCATGCGGCGCTCGATGTACAGGTGCTTGATCACGAGGTTGTCGTCCTCGTATTCGAGCAGCGACGGCACTTCCTTTTCCAGCTCGCGCACGAGCGCATGGTCGAGCCGCGACAGCGGCAGCGCGACGCTCGAATACTCGAGCGTATCGGCCATCCGCCCGAGACGGTCGTGGCGCTTCACGAGCTGGTACTTCTCCATGATCTGCGCGCGCGTCGTTTCCTTCGGCGGCGGGAACTGATCCTTGATGATCTTGAACACGTACGGGAACGACGGCAGCGTGAACACGAGCATCACGAGGCCCTTGATCCCGGGCGCGATGATGAAGCGGTCGCTCGAATGCGACAGGTGGTGCAGCAGGTCGCGGTAGAACAGGTTCTTGCCCTGCTTCTGCAGGCCGACCGACGTGTAGATCTCGGCCTTCGGCTTGCCCGGCATGATCGTGCAGAGAAAATCCACGTACGCGGAGGGCACGCCCATGTCGACGAGGAAATACGAGTGCGAGAAGCTGAAGATGATCTGCAGCAGGTCGCGGCGCAGCAGCACGGTGTCGAGCGCGAGCAGGCCCGCGCGCACGTGGCGGATCGGCACCGCGAACGGCAGCACGCGATCGGCGTTGATGATGCGGCCGACGATGTACGCGCTCTTGTTGCGGAAGAACAGCGACGACAGCACGTGGATCTGGAAATTCGGCGCGGCGTCGAACTGGCCGAATTCGTCGCTGATCGCCTGCATCACGCAGCCGATGTCGCGCGTGAGATCCTCGAACGGCGGCTCGAGCTGGAAGTTCGTGACGATGCGCTCGAGCGTGGCCGCGAGCCCGTCGGTGCCCGGGTAGTACGCGCGATAGGTCGGCTTCGCGGCCGGCTCGTCGTTCTCGAGGTATTCGGTCGAGATCGCGGGCCGCACGAAGATGAAATCGTTGCTGAAATACGAGCGGTGCAGGATCTTGCAGCACACCGAATTGAAGAACGTTTCCGCGCACTCGGGCTGGCGGTGCGACGTGAGCAGGCCGATGTAGTGCAGCTTGATCTGCTGCCACACCTCGTCGTCGATGTTCTCGGCGTCGTATTCGTCCTCCAGCAGCTCGACGCACTCCTGGACGCGATCGTCGTACGACGTGATCCGCTCGCGCGCGAGCCGCTGCAGGCCGTGCCAGTCGGCGCGCTCGAATAGCGTCTTCGCCTCGACGGCGGCTTCCCGGAAGATCCGGTAGTGGCGGTCGAAGTACTCGAGCATCGTCTGCGCGACGTCGAAGCCGATTTGCGACGACAGCAGTTTGGGGAAGTGATTCATCGCGTGCAGGCTCGTTGAAGAGGGGCTGTAAGCACTCGCCATTTTAGCGCCCAAGTCGGCGTTTCAAGGACTTTCGGGGTCCGGCGCCCAAGCGCCGTCAATGGGCGGGTTGCTCGCCGTTGCATGCCGTTCGATGCATCTTCGCGTAAAGATACGGGTACGGAACCGATTCTGACACGAACTTTTTTTGGCCGTCCGGCGCGCGCCGGCACGCGTTTCGCGCGACGGCGATAGAATCGACGCGATGCCCGCCGCGGCATGCCGCGCGCTCCTGCACTTGCATTCGCACCCGCGCCCGCATTCGCATTCGCACCGATAACGACGAGACACCCCACCGATGAACGCACTGGAACACCAACTCGACTATCCCTTCGCCGACACGCTGCCCGCCGCGGGCGACACGTTCGAGGTCGCGCCCGGCGTGCGCTGGCTGCGCATGCCGCTGCCGTTTTCGCTCGATCACATCAATCTCTGGCTGCTGCGCGACGAGATCGACGGACAGGCCGGCTGGACGATCGTCGACTGCGGTATCTCGTCGGATGCGATCCGTACGCACTGGGAACAGATCTTCGACACGCATCTCGACGGGCTGCCGGTGCTGCGCGTGCTCGTCACGCATTGCCATCCCGATCACTTCGGCCTGGCGAACTGGATCTGCGAAGGCGGCGACCGGCGCCGCTGGAACGTGCGGCTGTGGATGACGCTCGGCGAATACATGTTCGGCTGCCTGATGGCGGCCGGCAACGGCTCGAACGCCGGCGGCGCGGCCGCCGCCGATCACTTCGCGCGTCACGGGCTGACCGATCCGGCCGCGCTCGACAAGCTGCGCAACCGTCGCAGCTATTACTCGGACCTCGTGCCGGCCGTGCCGCCGCGCTACCGGCGCCTGCGCGAAGGCGACCCGGTGACGATCGGCGCGCGCACGTGGCGCGTCGTCACCGGCTACGGCCATTCGCCTGAACATTGCGCGCTCTACAGCGAAGCGGACGGCGTGCTGATCTCCGGCGACATGGTGCTGCCGCGCATCTCGACCAACGTGTCCGTGTTCGATCTCGAGCCGGAAGCGAACCCGCTCGCGCTGTACCTCGAATCGCTCGGCCGCTACGAGACGATGGCGCCCGACACGCTCGTGCTGCCGTCGCACGGCAAGCCGTTCCGCGGCGTGCGTACCCGCATCGCGCAACTGCGCGCGCACCACGACGCGCGGCTCGACGAAGTACGCGTCGCCTGCGCGGAGAAGCCGGCGAGCGCCGCCGACATCGTGCCGATCATGTTCCGCCGCCGCGAGCTCGACATCCATCAGATGACGTTCGCGCTCGGCGAGGCGCTCGCGCACCTGAACCTGCTGTGGCTTGCGGGCGAGCTTGTGCGCGAGCAGGGCGACGACGGCGTGATTCGCTTCGCGCGGGCCTGAGCGTTGCCGGCCCGACGTTCCCTCGTTTTCAGCGTTCAACCCGGTCCGTGCCGTTCCAACAACGCGAAATCCGTCGTCCCGACCGGCAAAGGCTTGCTCGAATCGGAGCGGCTCCTCAGGCAGCGGTTCGTCGAATCGGACATCACGCGAAACGACGAACGGCCGTGAGCGTCAATCACGCGACGGGTTCGTAACGCCACCCGTCGCGCTGCCATTGCATCGTGTGCGTCGGCGCGAGCGCCGCGAGAAACGCGGCGTCGTGCGACGCGACCACGAGCGCACCGGGGAAGCCGGCCAGCGCGGCTTCGATCGCGCGCACCGATTCGAGATCGAGGTGATTGGTCGGCTCGTCGAGCAGCAGCAGCTGCGCGGGCGTGCCGCGCCACAACGCGCACGCAAGCGCGGCCTTCAACCGCTCGCCGCCGCTCAGGCGCTGCACCGGCTGCGTCGCGCGCGCGGCATCGAGCTGCAGCAGCGCGAGCCGGCTGCGCAGCTCGCCTTCGGCGAGCGGCGTAGCGAGGCCGCCCAGCTGCTCGACGATCGAGCGCTCGGGATCGAGCAGCGCGAGCCGCTGGTCGAGATACGCGGCGCTCACGTGCGTCGCGCAGGTGCCCGCGCGCGGCGCGAGTTCGCCGGCGAGCATGCGCAGCAACGTCGATTTTCCGCAGCCGTTCGGGCCCGTCAGCGCGATGCGCACCGGGCCGCTGGCCGACCACGTGATCGCGTCCGCGCGCCCGGCGGTGCGCCACGGCAGTCGGGCGCGCTCGAGCGTGAACAGCTGGCGGCGCGCGCTGACCTCGGTGCCCGGCAGCGACACGAGCACCGGCGCGTCGGCTTCGACGCGCGCGGCTGCGTCCTGCACGCGTTCGTCGAGCGTCGCCTTGAACGCGCTCTGGTCGCGGCGCATCTGCCCCATGATGTTGCGCGCGGCGCCCTTGCGCCGCTGCTTCGCGCCCGACGACAGGTTGGCCGTCTTCGCATCGCGCAGCGAGCCGGCCGCGTGGCGCTGGATCGTGTCGTGTTCCTGTTCGAGCCGGCGCCTGGCGCGCCCGCGCTCGGTGCGCGCATGCTCGAGCGCGGCCTGCGCGGCATCCTGTTCCGCGTCGCGTTGCGCGCGATACAGCGCGTAGTTGCCGCCGTAAGTACGCACGCCGTGCGGCGTCAGCTCGACGATGCGCTGCACGTGCGCGAGCAGCGCGCGGTCATGGCTGACGATCACGATGCCGCCGCGCCAGCCGTCGAGCGCCGTGCGCAGCCACGCGCGGCCCGGCGCGTCGAGGTGGTTGGTCGGTTCGTCGAGCACCAGCAGCCCGGCCTCCGACAGCAACGCGCCGATCAGCGCGACGCGCGCCCTCTGGCCGCCGCTCAACGCATGTGCCGGTGTATCGGCGCGCACGTCGTGCAGGCCGGCCGCGTCGAGCGCCGCGCGCAGCCGCTCGGCGAGGTCCCAGCGATCGCCGATCAGGTCGAAGTCGTGTGCGCTCGCGCGGCCGTCCGCGAGGCGCGCGAGGGCCGCGAGCGGCGCATCGAGTGTGGCGATGGCTGCGACGGTCTGCGTGCCGGCCGGTGCGTCGTCGTGCTGCTGCGCGACGTAGACGACCGACGTCTGCCGGTCGATCGCGCCCGCGCTCGGCGTGCGCCGGCCGGCGATCAGTTGCGCGAGCAGGCTCTTGCCGGCGCCGTTGCGGCCGACGATGCCCGTCGGCGTGCGGTCGATGGAAAGGTCGAGCGAATCGAACAGCGTGACGCCGTCGTCGAAGCGGAAGGAAACGTGATGAAGCGCGACGAGCGCGCCGGTCGGCGTGGCAGCAGCCATAAGCACCTCCGAAAATGCGTGAAACCCTTCGCGCGCGGCGTGCGAGGCACGGCGGCGAAAACATTTTTGGGAAGGCTTAGTTGTTCACTTCGGCTGGCGTCCGGTATGAGGAATGAGCGCGCAGTGTAGCAAGCGCGGCGCGCGGGCCGCAAGCGACGGGCCGGGGCGCCGTCGCTTGCGCGCCACGCGCGGTTACTGCACGGCGACTGCCGCGAAGTTCTGCCGGCCGAACGGGCTGACGTGATAGCCGCTCACGTTCGCACGCGTGAGCGCGGCCGCGGTCGGGTAGCCGAGCGGAATCCACAGCGCCTCGTCATGGATGATCTTCTGCGCCGATTCGTACAGCTTCGCGCGCTTGCCCTGGTCGGCGGTCGACTTGCCGTCGGCGATCAGCTTGTCGAGCTGCGCGTCGCAGAAGCGCGCGAAGTTGATGCCCGACTTCACCGCGTTGCAGCTGAACAGCGGCGACAGGTAGTTGTCCGGATCGCCGTTGTCGCCGGCCCAGCCCATGAACAGCATGTCATGCTGGCCGAGCTTCGCCTGCTTGATCAGCTCGCCCCACTCGATCACCTTCACCTCGGCCTTCACACCGATCTTCGCGAGGTCGGCCTGCAGCAGTTCCGCGCCGGCCTTCGGGTTGGGGTTCAGCACGCTGCCGGTCGGGCGCGTCCAGATCGTCGTCGAGAAGCCGTTCGGGAAACCGGCCGACGCGAGCAGCTGCTTCGCCTTCGCGGGATCGTACGCATACGGCGCGACGTCCTTCGCGTAGCTCCACGTGTTCGGCGGATACGGGTTGTTCGCGGCCGTCGCCGTGTTGTCGAACACCAC
Organism: Burkholderia sp. Bp8986; assembly: GCF_003854225.1. Classification (NCBI taxonomy): domain Bacteria; kingdom Pseudomonadati; phylum Pseudomonadota; class Betaproteobacteria; order Burkholderiales; family Burkholderiaceae; genus Burkholderia; species Burkholderia sp. Bp8986. Next base: position 78,059 of record NZ_QTQM01000006.1, read on the forward strand.
CTTCAGGTAGGTCGCGCGATCGAACGCGAGGTTCAGCGCCTCGCGCACCTTGTCGTTGTCGAGCGGCTTCTTCTGCGTGTTCAGCGCGACGAACGCGGTCATGAACGCGGGCGTCTGCACGACCTTCAGCGCGCCTTCGCCCTTCGCGGCGAGCACGTCCTGCGGTTTCGGCGACAGCGCGATCTGGCATTCGCCGGCCTTCACCTTCTGCATGCGCACCGACGGGTCGGGCGTGATCGCGTAGATCAGCCGGTCGACCTTCGGCTTCGCGCCCCAGTAGGCCGGGTTCACGTCGTAGCGGATCAGCGCGTCCTTCGTGTAGCTCTTCAGCACGAACGGGCCGGTGCCGATCGGCTTCGCGTTCAGGTCGGCCTGCTTGCCGGCCTTCAGCAGCTGGTCCGCGTATTCGGCCGAGTAGATCGACGCGAAGCCCATCGTCAGGATCGGCACGAACGTCGCGTTCGGCTCGTTCAGCACGAACTTCACCGTGTTGTCGTCGACCTTCGTGACCGACTTCACGAGTTTCACGAGGCCCATCGACTGCGCGTGCGGGAAGCCGCTCGCGCCGGCCACCTTGTGCCACGGGTTCGCATCGTCGAGCATCCGCGAGAACGTGAACACGACGTCGTCCGCGTTCAGCGGGCGGCCCGGCTTGAAGTAGTCGGTGGTCTGGAACGCGACGTTCGGGCGCAGATGGAACGTGTACGTGAGGCCGTCGGCGCTCGCTTCCCATTTGTCGGCGAGCGCGGGCACGACCTTCTTCGCCGCTTCGTCGTACGACACGAGCGTGTTGAAGATCACGTCGGCCGATGCGTTGGTCGTGACGAGCGAGTTGTACTGCACGACGTCGAAGCCGTCCGGGCTCGATTCCGTGCAGACGGTGAGCGGCTTGGCGGCGGCGAGGCCGTGGGCGGCGAGGGCGGCGGCGACGGCGGCCGCGGCGAACAGCTTGACGTGCATAGGTTCTCCCACGTTGCTTGTGATTTTTGCTGGGTGTCGGAATGCGGGCGTGGCCCGGTAACAGGCGGGGCCGGCGCGGCTGGCGGATAGCATACCGTCAAAGCGCGCGGTGCGTGAAAAAAGGCGCCGGAACGCAGCGAATTGAGCGAGAAACGGCTGCGTTCGCGACGGAATGCGTGCTGGGGCGGCGCAGCGGCGGGGAGATGAGACAGGCGCGACGGCGAACGACCGGCGGCCGAGATGGGGGGCGGGGAGAGCGCAGGCCAAAGCGGATCGGCGAGGATCGGTGCTGATCGACGCGAATCGGCTGGATCACCGAATCACCGAATCACCGAATCACCAGAATCGGCAGAATCACCAGAATCGCCGCGCCGGCTGCGGCGAGTCGTGTGGAAGGAGGAGCGGTGCGTGCGACGTTGGCGCCGCACTCAATGCGCACCGGCCTTCGGCTTGCGCGGCGCCTTCTCGAACAGGCGGTCGTAGAGCCAGCGCGGCAGCACGTGCAGCACCTTCGCGACGACGCCCATCTGCCACGGAATCACGCGGAACGCGTGCTGCCGCGCGATCGCGCGCGCGGCGCGGGCCGCGAAGCGGTCGGCGTCCATCAGGAACGGCATCCGGTACGGGTTGTGCGCGGTCATCGGCGTGCGGATGTAGCCGGGCGCAATCGTCACGACGCCGACACCGGCCGGGCGCAGTTCGACGCGCAGCGCCTCGAGATACTTGATCGCGGCCGATTTGGACGCGCTGTACGCACCTGATCCGGGCAGGCCGCGCACGCCGGCGACGCTCGCGACGCCGACCAGCGTGCCGTGGCGCGCGGCCGTCATCGGGCCGACGAACGGCTCGAACGTCGCGACCATCCCGTAGTAGTTGATGTCCATCACGTTGCGGAACGTGGCGAGATCGCCCTGGCCCGTGACGGCGCCCTGGCTGATGCCCGCGTTCGCGATCACGACGTCGGGGCAGCCGTGCGCGGCGATGAACGACGCGGCGGCCGTCGCGAGCGCGTCGGCGTCGCGCACGTCGGCGGAATAGACGGAGACGGACAGCTTGGGAAAGCGTCGCGCGAACGCATCGAGGGCATCGGTGCGGCGCGCGACGAGGGCGAGCGTGGCGCCCTGGCGGGCGTATTCCTCGGCCATCGCGAGGCCGAGCCCGCTCGACGCGCCGGTGATGAAGACCTTCAGCGGAGTAGTCATGCCGGCGCGCGGGCGGGGATCAGAGCTTCTTGTCCTGAACCTGCTTCACGAGGTAGTCGAGCACCTGCGCGGTACCCGGGATGCTGTTCGTGTAAGCCGGGCCCGTCTTGTACTTGCCCTGGACCACGATCGTCGGCACGCCGTCGATCGCGTAGTTCTTCAGCAGCTCGGCCGACTGCTTCACCTGGCCCTGCACGCTGAACGAGTTGTACGCGTCCATGAACTGCTTCTTGTCGACGCCCTGCGTCGCCAGGAAGTCGGCCTGCGCCTGCGGCGTCAGCAGGTAGTTCTTCTGCTTGTGGATCGCGTTGAAGATCGCCGGCGTGACCTTCTCCGAAATGCCGAGCGCCGACACCGCGTAGAACAGCTTCGAGTGCGGGAGGAAATCGTCGCGGAAGGCGACCGGCACGCGCTTGAAGTCGATGTTGTTGCCCTGCTTCTTCACCCAGGCCTCGACCGTCGGCTCGAATTCGTAGCAGTGCGGGCAGCCGTACCAGAAGAACTCGATGACTTCGACCTTGCCGGCCGGCGCGGACACCGGCTGCGGCGACTTCATCACCTCGAAGTCCTTGCCGGACACCGGTGCCGCGGGCGAAGCCTGGGCGAAGCCGGCTGCGGCCAGGCCGAGGGACAGAAGGAGCGTGCTAAGCAGTTTTTTCATGTTGTGGACGTCGAATCAGTTGCTCGGGTTACGAAACGTAACGGGTTCTGCGTGGGCGCGGCCGGTTGCTTACTGCTTCGTGAAACGGATCACCGCCGTGTCGACACCTGCATCGGACAGGCGCTGGCGGGCCGAGTTCATATCCTCGAATTTCGAGAACGGGCCGACGCGCACGCGGAAATAGGTCACGCCGCTGACATCGCGCTTCGACACCTTCGACTCGAAGCCCTGGAAGCCCAGCCGCGCGCGCTGCTGCTCGGCGTCGCCTTCCGTCTTGTACGCACCGACCTGCAGGAAGTAGCCGGTGTTCGCGTCGCTTGCGGTCGGCGGCTTCGCTGCCGCGGCGGACGTCGCGGACGGCGCCGGCTTCGGCGTGTTCGCGGCCAGTTGCTGTTGCTGCTGTTTCTGCGCGGCAGCCTGCTGCGCCTGCTTCTGCGCGGCGAAGCGCGCGAGGTCGTCCTCGCCGCCTTGCTGCTGCTGTTGCTGCTGTTGCTGCGCCTGTTGCGTCTTCTTCGGCGGCGGCGGGTTGTCGGCCGGCTTCGGCGCGACGGCGACGCCGTTGCCCGACGACGCGTTGTTCGATGCGGTGGTGTTGCTCGAGCCGCTGGTGTTGCCGGAGCCGTTCGTGTTGCCCGACGGCGGCACTTCGACGATCTGCGGTTCGGGCAGCAGGCCGCCCTGGGTCTGGTTCGCGGCCTGGCCCGGCGCGGTGTTGGGCGGCGCGGATTGCGCGGCCTGCGGCACCGGCTGGCCGGGCGTCTTGCCTTGCAGCGCGCGGTTCGGGTCGAACTGCTGCGGCTGGCTCGCGGCGTTGTCGGCCGGCGGCGGCGCGACCTTCGACACGAACGGCGACGGCGACCGCGTGATGTAGAGCGCCACCACCACCGCGATCGCGAGGCCGACGATCAGGCCCAGCACGATTCCAAGAAATGTCCCTCCGGCTTGTTTCGATTGCTTCGAAGTTCGGCGTGGTTGTGCCATTGCTTGAGTCACCTGCAAAAAGAATCGTGAAAAGGCTGCGACGGGCATCCGGCGGCGGGTGCTCCCGTCGCAGGCGCGCCTGCCGCAGCCATTCGCTGCCCGGTCCGGGCCGCTTACATCTTGGCGGGCGCGGACACACCGAGCACCGCCAGGCCGTTCTCGAGCACTTGCCGGGTCGCGGCGAGGAGCGCGGCGCGCGCGTTGCGCGGCGCTTCGTCGTCGACCAGCACGCGCTCCGCATTGTAGAACGAGTGGAATTCACCAGCGAGATCGCGCAGGTAGAACGCGACCGCGTGCGGCGCCAGTTCGTTCGCCGCGTGCGTGAGCATGTCCGGATACTCGGCGAGCTTCTGCATCAGCGACACGGCCTGCGGGCTCGTGAGCTGCGACAGGTCGGCACCCGGCAGCTGCGCCGCTTCGACGTTGTAGCGGGACTTCAGTTCGTTGAGCACCGAGCAGATCCGCGCATGCGCGTACTGGACGTAATAGACCGGGTTCTCGTCGTTCTGTTTCAGCGCGAGGTCGATGTCGAACACGAATTCGGTGTCGGCCTTGCGGGAGATCAGGAAGAAACGGACCGCGTCGCGGCCACGCGTGATGGTCGCCTCGTCGATCAGGTCGGGGGCTGCTTCCTGGCCCGGCGTCGCGCCGCCCGACCATTCGATCAGGTCGCGCACCGTCACGTAGCTGCCCGCGCGCTTCGACAGCTTCACTTCCTGGCCGTCACGCATCACGGTGACCATCTTGTGCAGCACGTAGTCGGGATAGCCCTTCGGGATGCCGATGTGCAGGCCCTGCAGGCCCGCGCGCACGCGCGCGATCGTGCCGTGGTGGTCCGAACCCTGGATGTTGATCACCTTCGAGAAGCCGCGCTCCCACTTCGTCACGTGGTACGCGACGTCCGGCACGAAGTACGTATACGTGCCGTCCGTCTTGCGCATCACGCGATCCTTGTCGTCGCCCTCGTCGGTCGTGCGCAGCCACAGCGCGCCGTCCTGCTCGTAGGTCATGCCGGCCTTGATCAGCGCGTCGACCGTCTTCTCGACCCGGCCTTCGCTGTACAGCGACGACTCGAGGTAGTACTGGTCGAATTTCACGCCGAACGCCTGCAGGTCCATGTCCTGCTCGTGACGCAGGTACGCGACCGCGAACTTGCGGATCGCGTCGAGATCGTCGATGTCGCCCGCGCCGGTGACCGGCTCGCCGTCCTTCGCGGCAACCGTCTCGCGGTTCAGGTAGTCGCGTGCGATGTCGGCGATGTATTCGCCGTTGTACGCGGCTTCCGGCCAGCCCGCGTCGCCCGGCTTCAGGCCGCGCGCGCGCGCCTGCGTCGAGATCGCGAGGTTGCCGATCTGCACGCCGGCGTCGTTGTAGTAGAACTCGCGGTGCACCGCGTAGCCCTGGCTCGCGATCACGTTCGCGAGCACGTCGCCGAGCGCCGCCTGGCGGCCGTGGCCGACGTGCAGCGGGCCTGTCGGGTTGGCCGACACGAATTCGAGCAGCACCTGCTTGCCCTTTTCGCGATCCGACGTGCCGAACGCGCGGCCCTGGTCGAACACGGCGGCGATCACCGCCTGCTTCGCGGCGGCCGTCAGGCGCAGGTTGATGAAGCCGGGGCCGGCGATTTCGGCCGCGTCGACGAGCCCTTGCGCGGCCGGCTGGGCCGTGAGCGCGGCGACGATCTGCTCGGCGAGCTGGCGCGGGTTCGTGCCGAGCGGCTTGGCGAGCTGCATCGCGACGTTGCACGCGACGTCGCCGTGCGCGGCGACCTTCGGGCGCTCGAGCGTGATGGCCGGGGCGACGAACGCTGCGTCGGCGCCTTTCAGCGCGTGTGCGACCTGCGTGACGCTATCCGCGAGCAGGGCTTCGAGGGTCTGTTTGTGAGCTGGCAGCATGCTGGTAGAAGGCTTCGTTGGTGGCGGCCGGAAACGCCGGCCGGCCGGCGCGCCTTTTAAGCGCGCGTTTCAGGGATCGCAGAATTTTAACAGGTGCTAATATGCCGCTCAGGCGCCCCGCGTCCGCGAGGCCGGACGCCGGCCTGCCGGCGTCCCCCAACCGCGCCGCGCAGGCACAACAAGATGAAAAGGGAATAGTCATGATTACGTTCAAGAGCAAGGCGGCACAGGATCTCGACGTGCTGAAGGATTTCGCCGTATACGTGCTGGGCCTCGTCGGCAAGCAATTGGGCGAACGCGGTGTCATTACGCACGACGAACTGGACCACGCGATCGCGAAGCTGGAAGGCGCGGTCGCGCAGGCGAAGCAGGAGCGTGCCGAGCACGCCGGCCATTTCCACGAGGACGAAGACGACCACGCGCACCACGAAGTGCCGCCGAGCCTGGCGCAGCGCGTCGCACCGTTCCTGACGATGCTGCGCGAAGCGAAGGCCGGTCAGGCCGACGTGCACTGGGGCTTCTGAGCCGCGTTGCCCGCCTGACCCGATCGCGAGATCGCAAAGGCGCATGAAAAAGCCCGCTCGATGCGGGCTTTTTGATTTCGTCTGATCAAAAGGGCGGCGAACCGCCCCGGTCGTGCCCGGATCAGAGTTGCGGCGCGAGCGCGCGGCGCGCGTCGTCGAGCGACAGCTGCATTCGTTGCGCGTAGTCGTCGAGCTGATCCTGCCCGATTTTGCCGACCGAGAAGTAGCGGCTGTCCGGATGCGCGAGATAGAAACCCGACACGCTCGCCGCCGGCAGCATCGCCAGCGAATCGGTCACGCTCATCCCGATTTCGTCCGCGTGCAGCGCGGCGAACATGTCGCGTTTCACGAGATGGTCGGGGCAGGCCGGGTAGCCGGGCGCCGGGCGGATGCCCGCGTACTTTTCGGCGATCAGCGCGTCGTTGTCGAGCGTCTCGCCGCTCGCATAGCCCCACAGCTCGCGGCGCACGCGCGCGTGCATCGCTTCGGCGAACGCTTCCGCGAAGCGGTCGGCGAGCGCCTTCAGCATGATCGCGCTGTAGTCGTCGTGGTCGGCTTCGAACTGCTTTTCCTTCACGTCGACGCCGAGGCCGGCCGTCACCGCGAACATGCCGATGTAGTCGGCGACGCCCGATTCCTTCGGCGCGATGAAGTCGGCAAGCGAGCGGTTCGGGCGCATCACGCCGTCGACCACCGGACGCACGCTCTGCTGGCGCAGGTTGCGCCACGTCATCAGCACTTCCGAGCGCGATTCGTCGGTGTAGATTTCGATGTCGTCGTCGTTGACCGTGTTCGCCGGCAGCAGCGAGATCACGCCGTTCGCGGTCAGCCAGCGGCCCTGGATCAGGCGCGCAAGCATCGACTTCGCGTCGGAGAACACGCGCCGCGCCGATTCGCCGACGATCTCGTCGTTCAGGATCGCCGGGTACGGCCCCGCGAGATCCCAGGTCTGGAAGAACGGGCCCCAGTCGATGTAGTTCGCGAGTTCGTTCAGGTCGTAATTCTTGAACACGCGGCGGCCGATGAACTTCGGCTTCACGGGCTGGTAGCCCGCCCAGTCGATCTTCGTCTTGTTCGCGCGCGCCTGCTCGAGCGTGACCATCGGCTGCGCCTTGCGGTTTGCGTGCTGGTCGCGGATCCGTTCGTAATCGGACTTCAGCTCGTCGAGGTACTTCGCCGCGCCTTCGTCCGACAGCAGGTTCGACGCGACCGACACCGAGCGCGACGCGTCCGGCACGTAGACGACCGGGCCTTCGTAGTGCGGCGCGATCTTCACGGCCGTGTGCACGCGCGAGGTCGTCGCGCCGCCGATCAGCAGCGGGATCTTCTTCACGCGGAAGTAGTCGTCGCGCTGCATTTCGGACGCGACGTACGCCATTTCCTCGAGGCTCGGCGTGATGAGGCCCGACAGCCCGATGATGTCCGCGCCCTCGACCTTCGCCTTCGCGAGGATCTCGTTGCACGGGACCATCACGCCCATGTTGACCACTTCGAAGTTGTTGCACTGGAGCACGACCGACACGATGTTCTTGCCGATGTCGTGCACGTCGCCCTTCACGGTCGCGATGACGATCTTGCCCTTCGCGCGCACGTCGCCGCCCGCTTCCGCGAGCAGGCGCTTTTCTTCCTCGATGAACGGGATCAGGTGTGCGACGGCCTGCTTCATCACACGCGCCGACTTCACGACCTGCGGCAGGAACATCTTGCCCTGGCCGAACAGGTCGCCGACGATGTTCATCCCGTCCATCAGCGGGCCTTCGATCACGTTGATCGGGCGTCCGCCGGCCGCGGCGATCTTCGCGCGGACTTCCTCGGTATCCTCGACGATGAAGTTCGTGATGCCGTGCACGAGCGCATGCGAAAGCCGCTTCTCGACCGGCTGGTTGCGCCACTCGAGGTTCTCTTCCTTCTTCGCGCCGCCCGCCTTGAACTTGTCGGCGATCTCGAGCAGTCGGTCGGTCGAATCGTCGCGGCGGTTCAGGATCACGTCCTCGACGCGCTCGCGCAGCTCCGGGTCGAGATCGGCGTACACGCCGAGCTGGCCCGCGTTCACGATACCCATGTCCATGCCCGCCTGGATCGCGTGATACAGGAACACGGTGTGGATCGCCTCGCGCACCGGGTCGTTGCCGCGGAACGAGAACGACACGTTCGACACGCCGCCGCTCACCTTCGCGTACGGCAGGTTCCGCTTGATCCAGCGGGTCGCCTCGATGAAGTCGACCGCGTAGTTGTTGTGCTCCTCGATGCCGGTCGCGACCGCGAAGATGTTCGGATCGAAGATGATGTCTTCCGGCGGGAAGCCGACTTCGTTCACGAGGAAGTCGTACGAGCGCTTGCAGATCTCGGTCTTGCGTGCGTAGGTATCGGCCTGGCCCGTCTCGTCGAATGCCATCACGACCGCGGCCGCGCCGTAGCGGCGGATCAGGTTCGCGTGGCGGCGGAACGCGTCCTCGCCTTCCTTCAGCGAGATCGAGTTCACGATCGCCTTGCCCTGCACGCACTTGAGGCCGGCTTCGATGACTTCCCACTTCGACGAGTCGATCATGATCGGCACGCGCGCGATGTCCGGCTCGGACGCGATCAGGTTCAGGAAGCGCACCATCGCCGCCTTCGAATCGAGCATCGCCTCGTCCATGTTGATGTCGATCACCTGCGCGCCGTTCTCGACCTGCTGGCGCGCGACCGCGAGCGCCTCGTCGAACTGGCCGTTGAGGATCATCCGCGCGAATGCCTTCGAGCCGGTGACGTTGGTGCGTTCACCGACGTTGATGAAGAGCGTTCCGGACGTGACGTTGAACGGCTCGAGGCCGGCAAGGCGCATCATGTGATCGGTCATGGCGGTGCGAATTCGTATGAGGTAGGGCGGGCGTTGATGCGGTCGGTCAGGCGGCGTCGCTGTACTGGCTCGGCCAGCGGCGCGGTTTCACGTCGGCGAGCGCCTTCGCGATCTCGGCGATGTGCTCGGGCGTCGTGCCGCAGCAGCCGCCCGCGAGATTCACGAGCCCGGCCTGCGCGAATTCCTTCAGGAGGCCCGACGTGACGTCCGGCGTCTCGTCGAAGCCGGTGTCGCTCATCGGGTTCGGCAGGCCCGCGTTCGGGTAGCACGACACGTAGGTGTCGCACAGCTTCGCGAGCTCGGCGATGTACGGGCGCATCAGCGCCGCGCCGAGCGCGCAGTTCAGGCCGAACGTGAGCGGCTTCGCGTGGCGCAGCGAATTCCAGAACGCCTCGACCGTCTGGCCCGACAGGATGCGGCCAGATGCGTCGGTGACGGTGCCCGAGATCATGATCGGCAGGCGCTCGCCGGTGTCTTCGAACAGTTCGTCGAGCGCGAAGAGGGCGGCCTTCGCGTTCAGCGTGTCGAAGATCGTCTCGACGAGGAACAGGTCGACGCCGCCGTCGAGCAGCGCCTTCGCCTGCTGGTAATACGCGTCGCGCAGCTCGTCGAACGTGACGTTGCGCGCGCCCGGGTCGTTGACGTCCGGCGAGATGCTCGCCGTCTTCGGCGTCGGCCCGATCGCGCCCGCGACGAAGCGCGGTTTGTCGGGCGTCGCGTAGCGGGCCGCCGATTCGCGCGCGAGCCGCGCCGATTCGACGTTCATCTCGACGACGAGGTCTTCCATCCCGTAGTCGGCCTGAGCGACCGTCGTCGCGCCGAAGGTGTTGGTTTCGACGATGTCCGCGCCGGCCGCGAAGTACTGGTCGTGGATCTCGCTGATGATCTGCGGCTGCGTGAGCGACAGCAGTTCGTTGTTGCCCTTGATGTCGCGCGGGAAATCCTTGAAGCGCTCGCCGCGATACGCGGCCTCGTCGAGCTTGTAGCGCTGGATCATCGTGCCCATCGCGCCGTCGAGGATCAGGATGCGCGATTTCAGCAGCGCGGGCAGTGCGGCGCCACGCGTGTAGGGCGCGTCGAGCGGGGCGGAAGCGGCGAGAGGAGTCGCAGACATGGGCGAGAGACCGGCGAAGACGGGAAAACCGTCATTGTAGCCGGTGCGCCGGGGCGCCGCCCGGCCTCGCGCGGCGCGCAGCCGGCCGGCGCGGCATGCGGGTGGCGCGCACGGTCGTGGTGCAGGCAACGGTGCGGGCCCGATGCCTGCGTGCGTGCGGTCTGCGCGCAATGAACGTGCGTACCCGTATGCGGGTCGCGCACCGGCCGCATCAAACGAAAACCCCCGCCCGGCGAACCGGACGGGGGCTTGGATCGGAGTGCTCGCGGCGCCGCTTCAGTGCGGCGAATGGCCCGGCGATGCGCCGGGCCGCGGGTCGTCAGTGCAGGACGACGGGCATCATCATCAGGCTGTCGAACTGTCCGAGGAATTCGTCCACTTCGTCGAGCGACGGTTCATCCTCGATCAGCTGCTTCACGTGTGCGCGGAATCGTTCGGCGAGCTCGCCGTCGATGAAGATCTCGCGCTGGGCGTTCTTGTCGACGATTTCGTATCCGCCGGCATTCATCAGATGGTGGCCGGCCTGCGGCGCAAATTCGACGACGCAGTAGTTGGGGCTGTTGTAGATCATTTGCATGGCGGCACTCCTCTTCGCAGTGGCATCTGGCCTTGTTGTCCCGTAGGTGGGGCGGGCTGTGCCGGTTTCAAGGGGCTTGCGCTGCACACCCCGTTCTCCCGTTTGCGTGGGGTGTATCGGTTAGAAACCAATGTCTATCAAACGTTTCTTATTGTGATCCGGTGGACTGAAATAGTTGTTAAAGAGTGTCATCGGCCATTTCGGCGAGTCCTTTAATCGGTCGAAATTGCCGATTGGTCGATCGTCACGGCGCGGACGGCGCCGAGGCCGGCAGTGCAGACGCTGGCGCGGGCGGTTGCACGGCGGGCGGCGGCGCGGGTTGTGCCGGCTCCGCGGCCGGTGTGCTGGCAGGCGCGTTGGTTGCGCCTTCCTTCGTTGCGCCTTGCGTCGCGCCGGCGGTCGGTGCATCCGGCGGGGCGAGCCGGCCGTGCCACAGCAGCTCGATCTGCGAACCATTCGGTTCCGATTGTACGAGCCTCGCGGGCAGCCAGTCGAGCGACGGCGCGAGCCACATGTCGATGCGGCGCGTGTCGCCGTCGCGGCGTGGCAGCCGCATGAAATGGCGTGCCCGGATGATGCCGGCCTGCGTCTGCACGTCCTCGTCGCCGATCACCGTGATCGGCCAGGTCTCGCCGCTGTTGTTGTCGATCACGAAGAACTGTTGCGTGACGCCCGGCTTGTACATGGCCGGATTGCCGCGCACGAGCCCCGACAGCTGCATCAGCATGCTGAAGCGATCCTGCACGCCGTCGGGCAGCGGCGCGTTGTTCGGCGTGCGCGTGAAGACCACCTGGCGGATCTCGCGGTTGAAGATCGCGATGTCCTCGGGCCGCTTGCCGCGCTTCTCGACATAGCGGTCGGGCGCGACGCCGAATGCGTCGATGCGGCCTTCGCTGTGGTAGGAGAACGGGCCGACGAACGGCACCGGCATCGACACCGACAGATCGTAGGTGCGCCCGTCGGTGCGCCAGTGGATCGTGCCGATCATGTTCTGCATCCCGTTGTAGAACGTGTCGTACTGCAGGTCGCCGGGCGGCGGCGCCGCGAACTTCACGCCGCTCGTCGCGGGGCCCGGCGTCGCGGCACTGGCGCCACCGGCGGCATCGCCGGACGATGCCGCGTGCGCGCCGGATGCGCCTGTCGTGCCGCTCGCGGCGGAGGCGGCGGCCGGCGGCGGCTCGCCGTGCTCGGCCGTCTGCGTCGACGTGAGGACCGGCTCGGGCGACGGCGCGGGCTTCGGTGCAGGCTTCGGCGTGGCGGGAGCCGGTTTCGCCGGCGCCTGCTCGGCCGGATGTTCTATCGGATGTTCGGCCGGCTTGGGTGCAGGCTGGCGCTCGATCGGTTGCGGCTTCAGCAATTCGATCTGCACCGGTATCGCGGCGGGCGCGGGCGGCGTGAACGCGTCGCGGCTGCGCGTCAGCCACAAGGCCGCAAGCGCGTGCAGCACCAGCACGACCACGAGCGCGATGCCCACGCGCAGCCAGCGGCGGGGCGGGGCGTGACGAGGACGGGTGTCGGCAGGCGGCATCGGCGAAACGGTACAGGGTTGGGGCGGTCGCGGCGCGCAGCGCGCGTCACAGCCGTCGGACCGCCGGATGCGCCGCGCGTTCGCGGTACATCGCGCGGGTGTCGCACGTGTGTAGCGCGCCCGGCGTGTCAGGCGTGTCAGGCGTCGCGCGCGTCCGGACTATAGCCGAGTTCGTAGGACAGTTTCTGCGCGCAGGCACGCAGCGCGGTGTCGATTTCGCCGCCCCACGCGATGTCGAACATGCCTTCCTGGCCGAGCGCGACGATCGCGAGCGCGAGTTCGCCGACCGCGTCGAACACCGGCATGCAGAACGCATGGATCGTCGGCAGCAGCATCCCTTCGACGCGCGCGGCCTGATGCGCACGCACGTCGGCGAGCACCGCCTCGACCTCGTCGAGCGTGCGCGGGCCGCCGTGATGCGGCGAGCGGCGCGTGTCGGCGAGCTCGCGTTCGAGCATCGCCGCGGTCTTGCTGCGCGGCAGGTACGCGGCGAACAGCAGGCCCGTCGCGGAGCCGAGCAGCGGCATCACGTCGCCGAGCTTCAGCGACGCCTTCGCGGGATGGCTCGATTCCATCCAGTGCACGATCGTCGGCCCCTGGTTGCCCCACACCGCGATGCCGACCGTCTGGTCGACGCGGTCGCGCAGCTCCGTCAGCGCGATCCGCGCGAGCTTCACGCCGTCGACGCGCGCGAGCCGCGCGAGCCCCATTTGCAGCGCGAAGCCGCCGAGCTCGTAGCGGCCCGACACGGGATCCTGCGACACGACGCCGAGCCGCGAGAAGCTGACCAGGTAGCGGTGCGCCTTCGCCGGGCTCATGCCCGCGCGCTGCGCGAGGTCGCGCAGCATCATCGCGCGCGGCTCGCTCGTGAGCACATCGAGCAGGCGGAAGCCGACCTCGATCGACTGGATGCCGGAACGGAGCTTCTCGCCGCCTTCACCGTGTTCGCCGGCGCCGGTGTCGTCGGTGTCGGAATCGGCGGGATCGTCGTCGGGAAGCGGGCTGGCAGGCATGGGCAACGGGGGCGCGACAAGGCGGCAAGGGTCGGGACGAAAACGGCGCGCACGATCGTGGCGCGCCGCACGGATTCACCATCGTAAAATAGATTCCCTCCATCGTCACTAAAACGGCAGATACCCCATGAAACTTGCATCGCTGAAGGACGGCACGCGCGACGGCCAGCTGATCGTCGTGTCGCGCGACCTGCACACCGCGGCGATCGCCGATGCGATCGCACCGACGCTGCAGCGCGTCCTCGACGACTGGGCGTTCTACGCGCCGCAACTGCGCGACCTTTACGACGCGCTGAACCACGGCCGCGCACGCAACGCATTCGCGTTCGATCCGGCGAACTGCATGGCGCCGCTGCCGCGCGCGTTCCAGTGGGCCGACGGCTCCGCGTACGTGAACCACGTCGAGCTCGTGCGTCGCGCGCGCGGCGCCGAGATGCCGCCGGAGTTCTGGACCGATCCGCTGATGTACCAGGGCGGCAGCGACGATTTCCTCGGCGCGCGCGACGACATCGTGTGTCCGTCCGAGGAATGGGGCATCGACTTCGAGGCCGAAGTCGCGGTGATCACCGGCGACGTGCCGATGAGCGCGTCGCCGGACGACGCGCTGAAGGCCGTGCGGCTCGTCACGCTCGTGAACGACGTGTCGCTGCGCAACCTGATTCCGGCCGAGCTCGCGAAGGGCTTCGGCTTCTTCCAGAGCAAGCCGGCCACCGCGTTCGCACCGGTCGCGGTGACGCTCGACGAGCTCGGCGACGAATGGCGCGAAGGCCGCGTGCACCGGCCGATGATCGTCCACTGGAACGGCAGGAAGGTTGGCCAGCCCGACGCGGGCACCGACATGGTGTTCCACTTCGGCCAGTTGATCGCGCACGCGGCGAAGACGCGTAACCTGCGTGCCGGCTCGATCGTCGGCTCGGGCACGGTGTCGAACAAGGACGCGAAGCGCGGCTACTGCTGCATCGCCGAGAAGCGCTGCCTCGAGACGATCGAGCACGGCGCGCCGCAGACCGAATTCATGCGCTACGGCGACACCGTGCGCATCGAGATGTTCGACGCGGCCGGCAAGTCGATCTTCGGCGCGATCGAGCAGGCGGTCGCGCCGCCCGACGGCGCGGCCTGACGCAAACGCGCCAGTTGACGCGAAACCCTGCCCCGGCCCGCGCGCCGGGTTTCGCCTGATGTTTGCCCGCGCGGGCTTGGCTACACTCGATTCAGGCGCTTCAGGCGTCTCGAGAACCCGGGAGCTGCGCATGGCCGATCTCGCCGCATACGGCGGTTACGAAGCACTGAAGGTGACACGCCGCGATCACGGCGTGCTCGACATCGTGATGAGCGGCGAGGGCGCGAACCGCAGCGGCCTCGCGACTGCGAACGAGCGCATGCATCGCGAGCTCGCCGACATCTGGCGCGACGTTGACCGCGATCCCGACACGCGCGTCGCGGTGATCCGCGGCGAGGGCAAGGGCTTTTCGGCGGGCGGCGATCTCGCGCTCGTCGAGGCGATGGCGAACGACTTCGACGTGCGCGCGCGCGTGTGGCGCGAGGCGCGCGACCTCGTCTACAACGTGATCAACTGCAGCAAGCCGATCGTGTCCGCGATGCACGGCCCGGCCGTCGGCGCGGGGCTCGTCGCCGGGCTGCTCGCCGACATCTCGATCGCGGCGAAGGACGCGCGCATCATCGACGGCCATACGCGACTCGGCGTCGCGGCCGGCGATCACGCGGCGATCGTGTGGCCGCTGTTGTGCGGGATGGCGAAGGCGAAGTACTACCTGCTGCTGTGCGAACCGGTGAGCGGCGAGGAGGCCGAGCGGATCGGCCTCGTGTCGCTCGCGGTCGAGCCGGCCGACCTGCTGCCGAAGGCGTACGAGGTTGCCGAGCGGCTCGTGCACGGATCGCAGTCGGCGATCCGCTGGACCAAGTACGCGCTGAACAACTGGCTGCGCAGCGCCGGGCCGACGTTCGATACGTCGCTCGCACTCGAATTCATGGGCTTCTCCGGGCCCGACGTGCAGGAAGGCATCCGCTCGCTGCGCGAGCGGCGCCCGCCCGACTTCCCCGGCGACGCACCGTTCTGACGCGCGTTATGATCGAACCAAAGGCGGCCGCTCGATCCGTGCCGGCCGCTTCGCTCCCCCAGTCAACCAGGACGCCCGTATGACGACCGATGCCCCCGGCTCCAATCCTTTCGCCGGCTTTGCCGGTTTCAAGCCTGCCGACATGCTCGACCGGATGTGGGACATGATGCGGATGACGCCGTTCGGCGGGATGGCGTCGTTTCCCGGCACCGCGTCGGGGCTGCCGCCTTCGCTGTCGAGCATGTCCGACATGATGGCGCCGCTCACGAGCGTCGAGGAACTCGACAAGCGGATCACCGATCTGCGTGCGGTCGAGCAATGGCTCAAGCTCAATCTCGGGATGCTGCAGTCCGCGATCCAGGCACTCGAGGTGCAGCGCGCGACGCTCGCGACGCTGCGCGCGTTCGGCGCGTTCGCGCAAAGCTCGATGTCGGCGGCCGAGGAGGCCGCGGTTGCGGCAGCGCAAGCGGCGTCCGCGCCGCGCGCCGACGCGCAGCAAGCGCCGGACGCCGCCGCCGCGGACGCGCCGCCGGCTGGCGACGCCGAGCAACAGGCGTTCGATCCGGCCGGCTGGTGGAATCTGCTGCAGGCGCAGTTCAACCAGCTCGCGAGCCTCGCGATGACGCAGCCGGGGGCGCAGCCCACGGCACCGGACGACGCCGCACCGCCCGAGCAGGCCGCACCGGCCGCGCGGGCGGCACAGCCCGCGCCGGCCGCGGCCGCCGCGCCGCGCAAGCCGGCCGCGAAGCGCGCGAAGCCGGCCGATTCGGCCGCGGCGCGCGCGGCAGCCGCTTCGTCGCCCGAAACGCGTCCGCCGAAGCGCTCGACGTGATGCGAACCGGATAGCAGGTCGATCATGCGGCTCGCGCTCGTGCTGATGGGAGGCGGCGCACGCGCCGCCTATCAGGTCGGCGTGCTGAAGGCGCTGGCCGAAATCGCGCGCGAGGCCGATCCGAACCGGCATACGGTGCCGTTCACGGTGGTCTGCGGGTCATCGGCCGGCGCGATCAATGCGACGTCGATCGCAAGCCACGCGGACGACTTTTCGCACGGCGTGCGGCGCCTGCTCGAATTCTGGGAGCCGCTGCGCGCGGACTACGTGTATCGCACCGACTGGCTCGGCATCGCCGCGGCGGGCGCACGCTGGCTCGCGACGATGACCTTCGGCTGGGCGGCGCGCCGCTCGCCGCGCGGGCTGCTCGACAACGCGCCGCTCGCGCACCTGCTGCAGCGCGAGCTGAGCTTCCACCGGATCGAGCAGATGCTCGAGGCCCGCCTGCTGCATGCGCTGTCGGTGACGGCGCTCAGCTATTCGAGCGGCCGGCACCTGACCTTCTACCAGGCCGCCGAGCCGATCCAGGCATGGCGGCGCGCGCAGCGCACCGCACGGCTCGTCGATCTGTCGGCGTCGCACCTGCTCGCGTCGTCGGCCATTCCGTTCGTGTTCCCGGCCGTGCCGCTCGTGCTCGACGGCCAGATCGAATACTTCGGCGACGGGTCGATCCGCCAGGTCGCGCCGCTGTCGCCGGCGATCCACTTCGGCGCGGACCGGATCGTCGTCGTCGGCGCGGCCGATCCGCGGCCCGAAATTCCCGCCGCGAACGGCTCGGGGCTGGTGCGCGGTTACCCGACGCCCGCGCAGATCGGCCAGCAGGTGCTCGCGAGCGTGTTTCTCGACTCGATCGGCTCGGACATCGAGCGGATCGAGCACATCAACCGGATGATCGAGCATTTGCCGCACCAGGTCGAAGTCGACAGCGGCTGGCGGCACGTCGACGTGCTCGCGATCGCGCCGTCCGAGCGCATCGAGCTGATCGCCGCGAAACACCTGAAGCAGATGCCGGCGACGATGCGCGGGCTGCTCGGCGCGATCGGCGGCAGCCAGCCCGCCGGCGCGTCGTTCGCGAGCTACCTGTTGTTCGAGGAGGCGTTCACGCGCGAGCTGATCGAACTCGGCTACCGCGACGGACGCGCGCAGCGCGACACGCTGGCGGACTGGATCGCCCGGGCCGACGGCGGCAGCGCGCCGGCGGCCGGCACGCCGCCCGAAGGCGGTCTCGCGACAGGCGAAATACGGGTCTGACCGACAGGCCCGGGCAGGCCCGAAAGCGACTCAGCTTACATTTCGGTTGCGTTTTCGCGACGGGGCCTGCGACCGATCGCCGCACCGCCGTTGGCGGCCCGCGACCGGTTCCGCGTCTCGGAACCGTCATGTGTGCGTGCTATCATGGCCGCCGCCGTATACACCATATCGAGCAGCCCGCCGGTCCGGCGGTCGCACGGGAACCCGTCCGGGGACCGCGTGGCGCCGGGCGGGCTCGCCACCGAGCCGGCCTGCGCCGGCCCCCACATCAGGCACGCGCGGTCGGTTCCGTTCGAGCGGAGCGGGGTCGCGGCGTGCTTCAAGGCGGCTACGCGGCCGCCCGGCTGCCGAACGCGGAATCTGCGTCCGGGGGCTGGATTCACGCGTAAAATTACAGTCTTGGCTGCAAAAAGCGCGTTCGCGCGCCCGCGCGGCAACAGTCACGTTTAGAGAAGTCGCATTGCGCAGAACAGGGGTGGGACCATCATGAACACCATGCTTTATCCGGAACTTTACAGGTCGCTCGAAGCTGTCCGCTGGGACATGGAGAAGGACATTCCGTGGGACAAGTTCGACGCTTCGCTGCTCACCGACGAGCAGGCGAAGACGATCAAGATGAACGCGATCACCGAATGGTCGGCGCTGCCCGCGACGGAAATGTTCCTGCGCGACAACCAGCACGACAGCGACTTCTCAGCGTTCATGAGCGTGTGGTTCTTCGAGGAGCAGAAGCATTCGCTCGTGCTGATGGAATACCTGCGCCGCTTCCGGCCGGAAATGGTGCCGACCGAAGAGGAACTGCACGCGGTGCGCTTCGAGTTCGACCCGGCGCCGCCGCTCGAGACGCTGATGCTGCACTTCTGCGGCGAGATCCGCCTGAACCACTGGTATCGCTGCGCGGCCGACTGGCACACCGAGCCGGTCATCAAGCACATCTACGAAACGATCTCGCGCGATGAAGCGCGCCACGGCGGCGCTTACCTGCGCTACATGAAGAAGGCGCTGAACAACTGCGGCGACGTCGCGCGCGCGGCGTTCGCGAAGATCGGCGTGCTGATGGCGTCGGCGCGCCGCACCGAGAAGCCGCTGCACCCGACCAACCTGCACGTGAACCAGGCGCTGTTCCCGCGCGACACCGTGCAGTCGCGCCTGCCCGATCCGGAATGGCTCGAGCGCTGGCTCGACGAGCAGATCCGTTTCGACGGCGAGTGGGAAAAGAAGGTCGTCGAGCGGATCCTGCACAACCTGTCGATCCTGTTCGAGCGCACCTTCGCGACCGCGCAGGAACTGAACCGCTATCGCAAGGAAGTCACCGGCCGCCTGCAGTCCGAAAGCGGCCCGTCGTCGGCCGCGCAACCGGCCTGAGGCCGCGCGGCGTCGCAGCCGGCGTGAAGCGCCGCCGGCCGCGCTCGCCGCCCCGTATTCCCGCATGAAGCCCGCCCGGCGATCCGGCGGGCTTTTTATCTGGCGCCGCCGTGTTCCGTCGCGACGTGCACCGCGCGCCGCTCACGCCATCCGAAATCCATCATGTCCGCTACCTTCGAACGCAAGCTGATCACCCGTGACGCCCTGGTTGCGCTGCGCGCTTCGCTGCCTTCGCCCGTCGTGTTCACGAACGGCGTGTTCGACATCCTGCACCGTGGCCACGTCACCTATCTCGCCGATGCGAAGGCGCTCGGCGCATGCCTGATCGTCGGCGTGAACAGCGATGCGTCGGTGCGCATGCTCGGCAAGGGCGACGACCGGCCGATCAACCGCGAGGACGACCGCATGGCGCTGCTCGCGGCGCTGGAAAGCGTCGACTGGGTCGTGAAGTTCGAGGAGAAGACGCCGGTGTCGCTGATCGAGGCCGTCCGTCCGGACATTCTCGTGAAGGGCGGCGACTACGACATGGACGCGCTGCCGGAATCGGCGATCGTGCGCGGCTGGGGCGGGCGGGCGCTCGCGATTCCGTTCGAGCACGACCGCTCGACCACCGCGCTGCTGAAAAAGGTGCGCGCGCAGCAGTCCTGATGCGGGTGCCGCGCCGTCAGGGCGCGGATGCCGCGAACGGCTCGGCCGTGACGGCCGGCGCGCCGATCGGGCCGCCGATCACCGGCTGATCGGCCGCCTGCGCGAGCGGCATCGCATGCAGCGCCTCGGGCCGCACCTGCCGGGACAGCACGCCCGGTTCGCGCGGACCGGCCGCCGGCAGCGGCCCGAACACGCCGCGCACGGCGACGAACGCGAGCAGGTTCGCGAGAAAGAGAACAGCGATCAGCCAGCGCAGCATCGTCGACACTCCTCGTCGTCGTTCAGTCGTTCAGTCGTTCAGTCGTTCAGTCGGGACGGTCGCACGGCGGGCGTCGTCGTCGCCGGCGATCGTTCGCGTCGGCCGGGGCCGCATGCGGCCGGGCTCTCCGCAGGGGCGCCAGGCACCGGCGCCCGTTTTTCCATCGTCACCGCGACGAAGCCCGCAGCCGGGCATCCGTCGATGCGGCCGGCGCGATGCCGGCCGGTTTTACGTCAATCCTGCGCCGCCGCTTCCACGGCGATCAGCGCAAGCCCGGACAGGATCAGCGCATCGTGCCGCGTATGCGGCAGCGTCAGCGCACGCGCGACGTCGTCGGCCGCACCGCCTGCCAGCACGAGCCGCACGGGGGCCTGCCACGCATCGGCGAGATCGCGCCACGCGCGTTCGATCAGCCCCGCCTGCGCGTACAGGCAACCGGCCGACAGCGAGCGCGGCGTATCGACCTGGAACGGCTCGGCCTGCGCACCCGCGAGCAGCCCGCTCGCGATGTCGGTGGTCAGCGTCGGCAATTGCGCGGTGTGCGTGCCGAGCGCGCGCATCATCAACGCCCAGCCCGGCGCGATCAGCCCGCCGGTGAAACGACCGTCCGCACGCAGCGCTTCGAGCGTCGTCGCCGTGCCGAACGTCGCGATCAGCAGATGCTCGCACGGAAACGCCGCATGCGCGCCGATCAAACCGGCCCAGCGATCGCTGCCGAGCTGTTCGGGCGTCGTATAGCCGTTCGTCACGCCGCATTGCGCGGGCCGCGAGCGGATCGTCGTGCGCGGCAGGCCGGGCCAACGGGCGTCGAGCAGCGCGTCGAGCCGGGCGGCCACGTCGGCACCCGCGACGTTCGAGATCCATGCGCCGCGCGGACGCGGCACGGCCGACCAGTCGGGGTCGGCGCCGCCGTCGCGCGTATGGCCGAACGCGCCGGTGTCGACGAGCGTGCGCTGCGCGTCGGCGAGCGCCCACTTGATCCGGCTGTTGCCGGCGTCGATCAGCAGATGCGGTTCGTTCATTGCGCTTCGCGCAGCGATACGTCGCCGGCCGCGATCGCCCGCACGCCATCGGGCGTGTCGAGCAGCAACTGGCCGGTCGCGTCGATGCCGGTCGCGATGCCGCGCGCGCGTTCGACACCCTGTTCGAGCAGCACGACTTCGCGCCCCGCGTATGCGTGCAGCGCGTGCCAGCGCGGCAGGAACGGCGCGAGCCCGTCGGTGCCGAACTGCGCGAGGGCGGGGGTGAGCGCGTTCAGCGCCGCGGCGAGCGTATCGGTGAGGTTGGCCGATGCGCACGCGGCCGACAGCGCGGCCGGCGGCAGCCCGCTCGCGAGCGTCGCTTCGCGCGCGCGCAGCGCGTCGACCTGCGCGGCGACGGCTTCCGCGCCGCGCACGTTGATGCCGAAGCCGATCACGACGGCGGTCGCGTCGGCGGTGGTCCAGACGGTTTCGATCAGGATCCCAGCGAGCTTGCCGACGATGCGCGGCGTGCCGTCGTCGGTGACCGTCAGCAGCAGGTCGTTCGGCCATTTCAGCGCGACGCGCGTGCGGGCGTCGAGCGGCAGCGCGGCGAGCCCTTCCGCGAGCGCGACGCCGATCGCGATGCTGAGGCCGCCGAGCGCGTCCACGGGGCGCGGCACGATGCAGCCGACCGAGCACAGCAGCGCGTTGCCGGGCTGCGCGAACCACGGGCGGCCTTGCCGGCCGCGGCCGGCCGTCTGCTCGAACGCGACGCGCACGAGCGGCGCGGGCAGCGCGTTCGCGGCGCGCGGCAGCGCCTTGAGGCGCGTCGCGACGTCGGCGTTGGTCGAGCCGGTGGCGGCAACGATGTCGAGCGGCCACGCGCGCGGCGCGGCATCCAGGTGCGCCTCGAGCCGGTTGCGCGCGATGTGCGCGTCGCCGGAATCGGGCGTGTCGGAGGAGGTGGGGGCGTTCATGGTGGCTATTGTAGCGACAGGGGCGCAAGGGGCGCGTGGAAGCACCGGCAGCAATATCGACGATGATGGCCGCGCATCCGGCGCGGCTACCTGTTTTTCAGGCTCGGCTTGCACGGACGCGCGAATGCTCGCGGTCGGTGTCCTGCTTGACCGCGGGCCTGTTGCCGCTTTCGCCTGCCGAACCCGGCACAGTCGCGTACCGCCGCCGGCCGGCATCTTGAATTTGGAGACCGGCACGACTACGTTCGAAGTATCCGCTCTGGCGGCGCGTTCGACGGTGTTGCCGGCAGTAACGCAGACGAATCGGCGCGCGCCGGCGCGTCCTCGTCGTTGCCGCATCGACGGAAATGGCGATGAACCCGCTTCATTCGGGTTCGAGCCCGTCCAGCCTGTTCGCGCGCCTTCACCGCAGGACGCGCCGGATCGCCGATGCCGCCGGGCTCCCGACGACGTGTGCCTGTCGCCGGCTGATGAACTCGCTCGAGTCGGCATGGTCGGCGGTGCGAGCGGGTACGTAGCATAGGCACCGGCGCTGATGCGGCGGCCGACCGTTTTCAAGGAGGTGGCCATGCAACTCCACATGCATTCGCACCATTACGTGCGCCGCATTCCGGTGTGGCGAGCCGCCGTGATCGGCGGGTGCGTGGCCGGTGCGGTTTTCCTCGTCGTCCAGGTCGTCGCGGCGGCAATCATCGGACACGACGCGTGGGCGCCGCTGCGCATGATCGCGGCCATCTACTTCGGCGATGACGCGCTCGCGCCGTCGGCCACGGTCGAAGTGGGGACGCTGCTGGCCGCGCTGGGCGTGCACTTCGCGTTGTCGATCGTATTTGCGCTGGTCCTGGCCGTGATCATTGCGTGTTTCAGCCTGGATTCGAGCATCGGGATGGCCAGCGTGGCGGGGGCCGTGTTCGGCGTGCTGCTGTACGTCGTCAACTACTACGGGATGACGCAGTTGTTTCCGTGGTTCGCCGACGCGCGAGGCTGGGTGAGCGCGCTCGATCACATCGTCTTCGGACTGATCGTGTCCGACTCGTACATGCGCCTGGAACGACCCGCGCGGAGCGGCGCCGCCTGACGCCGGATGCCGCGACGGCACCCGGCCAGGCGGCTCGCGCGCATCACGGCGCGATGACCGGGTGCTTCAGCGCATGCGCGGTTTCGATCCACTGCGCGTGGAATTCGTCCGCGTCGGGCTTGAGCCCCAGCTCGCCGTTGCGATACGCCATCGCGAGCGTCTGCACGGCTTCCGGCAGCTCGTGTTCCGCCGCCCGGCGATACAGCGCGAGCGCGCGCGCTTCGTCGCGCGGCACGCCGCTGCCTTCGCGGTACGCGTTCGCGAGCATGAAGTCCGCGGCCGGGAGGTCCGCGCGCGACGCGAGCTCGAACCAGTGCGCGGCCTGCACGGCGTCCGCGGCGGTGCCGTAGCCGCTGCGATAGATCAGCCCGAGGTAATACGCGGCGGCCGGATCGCCCTGTCCGGCCGCTTCGCCGAGCAGCGCGCGGGCGCGCACATAGTCCTTCGGGATGTCGCCGCTGCCCAGCAGCAATGCCTTGCCGAGTGCGAGCCGCGCGCGCCGTGCGGCGTGCGTGCCGGCTTTCGTGTCCGCCTGCGCGGCGGTTTCCAGCCAGCCGCGTCCCTCGTCGCGCAGCCCCGGCTCGCGCGCATCGACGAGCGCGATGCCGAGCGCCGCCTGCGCGTCGCCCGAACCGCGGCGCGCGAGGGCGCGCAACTGCGCGAGCGCGTGCGGCTCGACGGCCTGCGCGACCATCGCCTGCCATTCGTCGAGCTGCGCGGCGCTCGGGGCGGGGCCGGCGGCGCGCCAGCCGGTCGCGGCGACCACGGCCGCGACGGTCACGGCCGCCGCCGCGAGCAACGCGGCCGGCGGGAGTTTCGCGCGCAGCACGCGCCGCGCGGCGGCGGCGAAGCCGGCCTCGGCCGGCCGCATCGTCCGGATCGGTTGCATCGCGGGTCTCATGGTCATTGCGTGAGGTCGATCTCGTAGACGGCGAGGTTCTTGCCCGAGCCGTCGTCGGCCGCAACCTGCGTGAGGCCGCTCAGGCCGGCAGCCGCCGCGTCGCCGAGCCGGTTCGGCGCGGACGTGAACCGCACGTGCGCGACCGAGCTCGCGAGCTTCGTGAAGCGCCAGCTGCGCTGCGCGCCGTCGGCCGCGCGCGTGATCGCGCCGCGTTTCTTGATGAATGCGATCAGCACGTCGCGGTTCGCGTCGGGCGACGCGAAGATCGTCTTGCTGCCGTCGAGGCCCGGGAAGTTGCCGCCGCCGCTCGCGCGGTAGTTGTTGGTCGCGACGATGAACTGCGCGTTCGGGTCGATCGGCGCGCCCTTGTACGTCAGGTTCCTGATGCGGCTGCCGACCGGCTGCGTGACGTCGATCTCGTACGCGAGATCGGCGGACGTGAACATGTCGAAGTTGTAGCCGGGGAAGCTGCTGACGAGCGGCTGCACGGTCGCCTGGGTCGGGTCGATCGTGTTGAAGCGTTTCGCGGCCGTCTCGAGCCAGTTCTTCACGTCGCTGCCGCTCACCTTCACCGCGTACACGGTGTTCGGATACAGGTACAGGTCGGCCGCGTTGTTGATCGCGAGCGCGCCGGGCGCGACGTCGGTGTAGTCGCTGCCGCCGCCGAAGCCGCTCTTGAACGGCGCGCTGACCGACAGCACCGGCAGCGACGCGTATTGCGGCAGGTTCGCCTGCACGTAGGTCTTCACGTAGTCGGCCTGCGCCTCGTTGACGATCTGGATCGCGCCCGGATCGCCGACGTCGGCGAAGTACGAGTTCATCCGGTAGTCGGTCGAGCCGATCGGCGTCTTCACGTAGTCGATCGTCGCCTGGTGCTCGGCGGCGATCGCGGCGGACACCGACGGATCGGCGGCGACGTAGCTCTTGTCCGCGTTCTGGATCGGCCGCGCCTCGACGGTCGTCTGCGACTTGTCGACGGTCCACGTCTTGCCGTCGAACTCAAGACCGAGCTTGATCACGCCGAGATGCTTGCCCCAGTAGTTGGCCATCACGGTCGGCACGCCGTTGACGGTGCCCTTCGCCTTGTCGACGCCCGGCAGGTTGAACTGCGCGACGGTGCTGTTCGCGTCCGGGAACACCTGGTGCGAGTGGCCGATCAGCATCGCGTCGATGCCGGGCACCTTCGACAGCCACCAGCTGCCGTTCTCCATCGTCGGCGAGTACGCGGTGTTGTCGAGGCCGCCGTGCGAGATCGCGACGACGAGGTCGGCGCCCTTCGCGCGCATCTCCGGAACGTACTTCTCGGCCGCTTCCTTCAGGCCGGTCGTGTAGACCTTGCCGTCGAGCCAGCGCTTGTCCCAGCTCATGATCGCGGGCGGCGTGAAGCCGATGATGCCGATCTTCACCGGCGCGCTGACGGTCTTGCCGTCGGGCGTGACGGCCGTCACCGTGCGGGTGAGGATCGTGTACGGCGTGAACAGCGGCGCGTTGGTCCTCGCGCTGATCACGTTCGCGAGCACCTGCGGGAAGTTCGGGCCCGCGCACTTCTTCTGCTGTGCGGGGGCCGGCAGCCCGTCGACGTCGAACGTGTTGCCGGTCACCTGCGACAGGTACGGCAGCCCGTAGTTGAACTCATGGTTGCCGATCCCGCCGCCGTCGAACTTCGCGGCGTTCATCACCTTGTAGATCGCGAGCGTCTGGTCGCAGCCGATCGGGTTCACGAGCGCCTGGTAGTCCGACAGCGCGGTGCCCTGGATCGTGTCGCCGTTGTCGAGCAGCAGCGTGTTCGGGTACTGCGCGCGCGCCTGCGCGATCAGCGTCGACACGCGCTCGAAACCGAGCGACTTGTCGGCGGCGAGCTTGAAATAGTCGTACGACAGCACGTTGGTGTGCAGGTCGGTCGTTTCGAGCAGCGCGAGCGTGGCGGTCGTGCCGGCGGGCGCCTGGGCCTGCGTCTGCGACGACGGCGGAGCGGTGACGTCGTCGCCGCCGCAACCGGCGAGGGCGAAGGCGAGGCTGGCGAGCGCGGCGGCGGCGGTCGCGCGGCGGCGGGAAAGCGGGGGGAGACGCATCGATTGTCCTGTTCGGTGTTCTGTTCTATGAATCGCGAGGCGCGCCGCGAGATGGCGGCGCGGGCGCCGACGGCCTGATGTGCGGCGCGTGAGAGTATCGAAAGGAAACGTGACGGAAGAATGAAAGGTCGCGCCCGGCATGCCGGTCCGGCGGCGAACGGTGCGCCGTGGCGGGCCGGGCACCCGCAACTGGATGCCCGCGGCCCGACGCGCCGGCCACGCGTGCCCCGCCACGCGCTCCCGGCCGCGCGCCCCGACGGCAATCCTCACGTCGCGGCGCCGGGCGGTTCGCTACAATGGCCGCTGTCATCCTTTTGCAAACAATCCGCCCTTGGACTTCGAGACTCCTCCCGGCCTGTCGGTCGACGCCGGCGGCCAGGGTCAGACGGTGCGCCTGTACGGCCAATGGACCGCACTCGCGCTTGCGCGCAACCGCGGCGCGGTCGCGCGCCGCATCGCGGGCATCGCGTCCGGGCGCGTGAACGAATGGGATCTGTCCGGCATCGAGCGACTCGACCACGTCGGCGGCCAGGCGCTGTGGCGCGTGTGGGGCCGCAAGCTGCCGGCCGGCGTCGAGCTGTCCGCCACGCAGCGCACGATCTTCGAGCGGATCGAACGCCTCGACAGCCAGCGCGAGGCGCCCGAGCGCGTCGTGCGGTTCGATCCCGTCACGCGCCTCGGCCAGGCGATCTTCGCGTTCGCCGAACACCTGCAGGGCGGCATCGCGATGTTCGGCCTCGTGATCCTCGATGCGCTGTCGGTGCTGCGCCGCCCACAGACGATGCCGTGGAAGGAAACCTCGGCGAACATCTACAGCGCCGGCGCCCAGGCGCTGCCGATCACCGCGCTGGTCGCGTTCCTGATCGGCATCGTGCTGAGCTACCTGTCCGCGCAGCAGCTGCAGATGTTCGGCGCGAACCGCTACATCGTGAACATCCTCGGGCTGTCGGTGATCCGCGAGCTGGGGCCCGTGCTGTCGGCGATCCTCGTCGCGGGCCGCTCGGGCTCGGCGATCACCGCGCAGATCGGCGTGATGCGCGTGACCGAGGAGCTCGACGCGATGCGCGTGATGGGCATCCCGCACGGGTTGCGGCTGATCCTGCCGCGCGTGCTCGCGCTCGGCGTCGCGATGCCGCTGCTCGTGATGTGGACCAACATCATCGCGCTCACCGGCGGCGCGCTCGCCGCGAAGCTGGTGCTCGGCATCGACGTCAACTATTTCGTGCGCTCGCTGCCGGGCGTCGTGCCGATCGCGAACCTGTACATCGGCATCGGCAAGGGTGTCGTGTTCGGCATGCTGATCGCGCTGGTCGCCTGTCATTTCGGTTTCCGGATCAAGGCGAACTCGCAGAGCCTCGGCGAAGGGACGACGACCTCGGTCGTCTCGTCGATCACGGTCGTGATCCTCGCCGACGCGGTGTTCGCGATCCTGTTCCAGAACGTGGGGCTCGGATGAACGCGTCGAACGAACCGGCGGCCGGTGCCGCCAGCGCGCATGCCGCGGCAATCGGCGCAGGCTCGGTCGGCACGCCGCCGGGCGCCGCCGTGCCCGGCGACGACCTCGTGATCGAGGTGCGCAACCTGACGAAGCGCTACGGGCGCAACATCATTCACCAGAAGCTCGATTTCGACGTGCGGCGCGGCGAGATCGTGGCGATCGTCGGCGGCTCGGGCTCGGGCAAGACGACGCTGGTGCGGCAGATCCTCGGCCTCGAGCGGCCGACGTCGGGCACGATCAAGGTGTTCGGCGAGGACACGTCGAAGATCGACGACGCGACCGCGCGGATGATGCGCACGCGCTCGGGGATGCTGTTCCAGCAGGGCGCGCTGTTTTCGTCGATGACGGTGTTCGACAACGTCGCGCAGCCGTTGCGCGAGCTCGGCCGCGTGCCGCCCGACCTGCTGCACGACATCGTGATGCTGAAGCTCGAGATGGTCGGGCTGCCGTGCAAGCACGCGTCGAAGATGCCGGCCGCGCTGTCGGGCGGGATGGTGAAGCGGGTCGGCATCGCGCGCGCGATCGCGCTCGAGCCGGAACTGCTGTTCCTCGACGAGCCGACCGCCGGCCTCGACCCGCAGGCGTCCGACGAATTCGTCGAGCTGATCGCGACGCTGCACCGCACGCTCGGGCTGACGGTCGTGATGGTGACGCACGATCTCGACACGATGGTCGCGCTGTCGACGCGCGTCGCGGTGCTGGCCGACCGCAAGGTGCTGGTCGCGGCCCCCGTCGAGGAGGCCGCGAACGTCGACCATCCGTTCATCCACGAATATTTCCTGGGGCTGCGCGGGCGCCGCGCACTGCAGGCGCTGCCGCCCGAGCGGCGCGCGAAGCTGCCGCAGGCGGCCCTCGAACCGGCGCCGTCGAGCGTCGATCTGTAAGCAAGGCAAGAAGCAAGGAACCCGCGAATGGAAAACAAATCACATGCGTTCTGGGCCGGCCTGTTCACGATCGCGCTGACGCTCGCGATCGCGGGCACCGTGTTCTGGTTCAACGTCGACCGTACCGTGCGCGTGCCGTACGACCTGCTCGCGCGCACCAACGTGACGGGCCTGTTCCCCGATGCGGCCGTGCGTTTTCGCGGCCTCGACGTCGGCAAGGTGCAGTCGATCGGCTTCGATCGCGCGCATCCGGGCCAGATCCGGATCCGGATCCTCGTCGATCGCGACGCGCCGATCACGCAGTCGACCTACGGCAGCCTCGGCTTCCAGGGCGTGACGGGCATCGCGTTCGTGCAGCTCGAGGATACGGGGCGCGACCTGGCGCCGCTGCCGTCGTCGCCGAAGGCGATCGCGCAGATCCCGATGCGGCCGAGCCTGTTCGACCAGATCCAGGAGCGCGGCGACGTGCTGCTGCGGCAGCTCGAGCTGGCGGCGAAAAGCGCGAACGCGCTGATGTCGCCGGAGATGCGCGAGCAGCTGCGCGCGACGGCCGAAAGCCTGCAGCACGCGGCGGACGGCGCGGCGACGCTGTCGAAGCAGCTCGCGCCGGCGGTGGCCGCGCTGCCGGAGACGATGCACCAGGTCGATCGCGCGATGGCGTCGGCGAACACGCTGCTGCAGCCGAACGGGCCGCTCGTGTCGAACCTGAACAAGGCCGGCTCGGCTGCCGAGCAGGTCGGCGTCGCGCTGAACGACCTGAACGCGCGGGTCCAGTACGACACGCTGCCGCGTTTCAACGCGCTGGCCGGCAGCGTCGGCGATGCGTCGCGGCAATTGAAGGACGTCGCCGGTGAACTCGGCCGCAACCCGCGCAGTCTGTTGTTCGGCTCGCCCGGCTCCGCGCCCGGGCCCGGCGAGGCGGGCTTCGTCTGGCCGGGGGCGGGTGCCGCGGCCGGGAAATGAAGCGCATCGCCAGCCCGCCGCTCGACCGGCCCGGCGCGAGACCGGGCCATCACGCCATCGAAACCGGAAACATCATGCAGGAACATGCCATGCCACGAATCCTTGACCGCGCGCTGCGTCCGGCAGCGACCGCGCTCGCGGTGCTGACGCTCGCGTTCGCCGCCGGCTGCGCCGGCAACGCCGCGGCGCTGTCGAACGTCCGCTACGACCTCGGGCCGGCCGCATCGGTCGTCACGGCCGGCACCGGGCCCGCGCTGAAGGTGCTCGACGTCGCCGCGCCCGACGCGCTCGACACGGACAAGTTCGTCTACCGCCTCGCGTATGCGGATGCGCAGCGCATGGCCGTCTATCGCGACAGCCGCTGGACCGCGCCACCCGCGCAACTGCTCACGCAGCGGCTGCGCGGCGCGCTGTCGTCGCGCGGCGCGGTGCTCGAAGGTACCGACGGCGTGCGCGCGCCGACGCTGAAGGTCGACCTGAACGAATTCGAGCAGGTGTTCGACGGGCAGTCGCAGAGCCACGGCGCGGTCACCGCGCGCGCGACGCTGATGCAGGACGGCAAGGTGCTCGGCCAGCGCACCTTCGTCGCGCGCGCGCCGTCGAGCACGCCCGATGCGGAAGGCGGCGCGCGTGCGCTCGCGGCCGCGAGCGACGAGCTCGTGTCGCAGATCGCCGCGTGGGTCGGCGTGCAGGCGTACGCGGGCAACCCGTGACGCACCACGCGCAGCCGCGATGAGCGCGCCGGGCACGTCGCGCGCGTCGTCGCTGGCGCGGCAGGCGTTCGCCGCGTATGCGGCGCTCGTCGTCTATGCATCGCTGTATCCGTTCGACGGCTGGGTGTCGCTCGGCATCGGGCCGTTCGACTACCTGTTCGCGCCGATGCAGCGCTATGTGACCGCGTTCGACGTGGTCACCAACGTGCTCGGCTACCTGCCGTTCGGCGCGCTCGGCGTGCTCGCGCTGCATCCGCGCTGGCGCGGCGTGGTCGCGACGCTGATCATCGGCGGCCTCGGCGTGCTGCTGTCGGGGTCGATGGAGGCGCTGCAGACCTACCTGCCGACGCGTGTCGCGTCGAATCTCGACCTCGCGGCCAACGCGCTCGGCGCGCTGCTCGGCGCGGCGCTCGCGGCACCGGCCACCGGCGCGCTGCTCGAGCGCGGCGCGCTGCGCCGGCTGCGCTTCGCGTGGTTCGAGCCCGACGGCGCGACGCCGCTGCTGCTCGCCGGACTGTGGCCGTTCGCGATCCTGTTTCCGTCGCCGTTCCTGTTCGGCATC
This sequence comes from Burkholderia sp. Bp8986, assembly GCF_003854225.1. Taxonomy (NCBI): domain Bacteria; kingdom Pseudomonadati; phylum Pseudomonadota; class Betaproteobacteria; order Burkholderiales; family Burkholderiaceae; genus Burkholderia; species Burkholderia sp. Bp8986. Next base: position 108,396 of record NZ_QTQM01000006.1, read on the forward strand.
GGCGACTGGCCGGCCGCGCTGTGGGAACGCGCCGACGGCTCGATGCAGGACGCGCTGCTCGCGTGGCTGCCGGCCGCGTGGCGCGTGAGCGAATGGCCCGAGCGTGTCGACGGCTGGCTGTCCGACTCCGCGTGGGAAGCCGCGCTCGGTGGCCTGATGCTGTTCGCCGCGCTGGCGATCGCGTCGCTCGCGATGCGCGAGCGCGCGCCGCGCGTGCGGCTCCTGATCGGGTTCGTCGTCGCGACGCTCGCGCTGAAGGCGGCTGCGACCTTCATGCAGTCGAGCACCGGCCTCGTCGTCGTGTGGGCGACGCCCGGTGCGCGGCTCGGCATCGAGCTCGGCTTCGCGGCGGCCCTGCTCGCATTGCGCGTGCCGGCCGCGTGGCGCGCGCTGCTCGCGGCGCTCGCGCTGCTGGCCGGCGTGGCGCTCGTCAACCTGCTGCCCGTCAACCCGTTCTTCGACTTCACGCTGTCGGGCTGGCGGCAGGGCCGCTACGTGCACTTCAACAGCATCGCGCGCTGGCTCGCGTGGATCTGGCCCTACGCGGCGCTGATCTGGCTCGGCCAGCGCGTCGAGCACGCGTGGCTGCCGGCCGCGCCGCGGCGCTGACGCGGCACGCCGGGCAGGGCGGCCACGGTTCGGTCGCGGGCAGCGGCGCGCGCCGCTCGTTATAATCGTCCGCACATCCGTTGCCGCGCGCAACGGCGATCGCCCATCTTTCCGCCCGGCACCGCGCCGGGCCGCTCGTCACCATCATGGATTCCTACTACCAGCACCACGTCTTCTTCTGCCTGAACCAGCGCGACCCGGGCGCCGAGCGTCCGAGCTGCGCGCAATGCGATGCGCAGACCATGCAGGAATACGCGAAAAAGCGCGTGAAGGAACTCGGCCTCGCGGGGCCCGGCAAGGTCCGCATCAACAAGGCCGGCTGCCTCGACCGCTGCGAGGAAGGGCCCGTGATGGTCGTGTATCCGGAAGGCACGTGGTACACGTACGTCGACCAGGCCGACATCGACGAGATCGTCGAATCGCACCTGCGCGACGGCAAGGTCGTCGAGCGCCTGAAGATCTGAGCGGGCCGGCAGAATGAACGTTCATACGCAGAAGTCGCTGATCGCCGGCCCGGTCGGGCAGATCGAAATCGCGGTCGACCTGCCGGACGCCATGCGCGACGGCAGCGCCGCGCCGCGCGGCATCGCGCTCGTCGCGCACCCGCATCCGCTGTTCGGCGGCACGATGGACAACAAGGTCGCGCAAACCCTTGCGCGCACGCTGGTCCAGCTCGGCTACGTGGTGTACCGGTCCAACTTCCGCGGCGTCGGCGCGACCGAGGGCGTGCACGACAACGGCATCGGCGAGGCCGACGACCTGCTCGCCGTGCTCGCGCACATGCGCGCGCAGCCCGCGTGTGCGGACCTGCCGCTCGTGCTCGCGGGCTTCTCGTTCGGCACCTTCGTGCTGTCGCATGTCGCGAAGCGGCTGCGCGACGCGGGCGAGACGATCGAGCGGATGGTATTCGTCGGCACGGCCGCGAGCCGCTGGCAGGTCGCCGAGGTGCCGGAGAACACGCTGGTGATCCACGGCGAAACCGACGACACGGTGCCGATCGCGTCGGTGTACGACTGGGCGCGGCCGCAGGAACTGCCGGTCGTCGTGATCCCCGGCGCCGAGCATTTCTTCCATCGCAAGCTGCACGTGCTGAAGCGCATCATCGTCGACGCGTGGCGTTGATGCGCTGAACCCGGCGTGCGGCGCCGCTGCCGCACGCGTGCGATGTCGCCGCTCGCGCGACATCGCGCCGCATCGTGTCACGGCACGGTCGCACATGCCCGCTGCGGCGCGGCGCAATCCGACTTGCACGGCGCCTGCGCACGCCTTTCGCGCGGCTTCGATCACCCTCTCTCGCAGCGAAGCCTCGCCATCCTCTCGAAGTCGGCGTGCGGCCGCCCGGGCCACGGTTCCCGAAAACGCCGTTCGCAGCCACGTATAATGGCCGCAATTCGCGTCGCCCGCGGCCCGGCTGGGCCCATGCGGCGCTCGTTTCGCCGCCTGTCCGCCCGCTCGCGACGGCCGCGAACCGAACGCGTCCGCACGAGTCCAACCGGCGCGTTTCGCGCCGTCCGACGCAGTCGGACGAACGCCGGAACGCCCGCCGCCTTGCCGTTCAACCCTTGCGCGTTTCGCGCCGCACTTTCTGCCATCAGCCTGAATCGATCATGCGTCTGTCTCCCCAAGGCCTCAAGTCCCTCGCTTCTTCCATCGCCTTCGGCACCGCCGCGCGCAACGTCGCGCTCGGCGTGATGCTGCCCGTCGCGCTCGCGTCGACGATCGTCGTCGCCGAGGCGAAGCCGGCCGCCAAGGCCAAGGCCGCGCATGCCGCGCCGGCCGCCGCCGCCGAGCAGTTCACCGGCGCGCCCGCGACCTTCATGCCGGGCGCGGTGCCGCCGCCGGGCGTGAACGCGCGCTCGTGGGTGCTCGTCGATGCGACGAGCAACACGGTGCTCGCCTCGGGCAACGCCGACGAACGCGTCGAGCCCGCATCGCTGACGAAGCTGATGACGGCCTACCTGGTGTTCGAGGCGCTCGACAAGAAGAAGATCTCGATGGAGCAGATCGTCACGCCGAGCGTCGCGGTACGCCGCGTCGGCACCGACGAGTCGCGCATGTTCATCGAGGCGAACAAGCCGGTGTCGGTGCACGACCTCGTGTACGGGATGATCATCCAGTCGGGCAACGACGCCGCGATCGCGCTGGCCGAACTCGTCGGCGGCAGCGAAGGGCAGTTCGTCACGCTGATGAACGACGAGGCGGCGCGCCTCGGCATGAAGGGCACCCACTTCGCCGACGTGAACGGCATGCCCGACCCGAACCACTACACGACGGCCGGCGACCTCGCGAAGCTGTCCGCGCACCTGATCCGCGATTTTCCGCAGTACTACAGCATCTTCTCGGAGAAGGAATTCAAGTACAACAACATCCGCCAGGGCAACCGCAACCGCCTGCTGTGGCTGGATCCGACGGTCGACGGCCTGAAGACGGGCCATACGCAGGCGGCCGGCTACTGCCTGATCGCGTCGGCGAAGCGCGCGATCCCGGGTGTCGACAGCCAGCGGCGTCTCGTGTCGGTGATGATGGGCGAGCAGAAGGAAGGCGAGCGCACGCAGGACAGCATGAAGATGCTGAACTACGGCTATAGCGCGTTCGACGCGGTGCGCCTGTTCAAGGGTGGCCAGGCGATGTCGACGCCGCGCATCTACAAGGGCAAGGAAAACACCGTGCAGGTCGGCGTGAAGGGCGACCAGTGGGTGACCGTGCCGCGCGGCCTGGGCGACAAGGTCAAGCCGGAAGTCGAGGTCAACGCGCCGCTGATCGCGCCGCTCGCGGAAGGCCAGCAGGTCGGTACCGTGAAGATCGTCGCCGACGGCAAGACGCTGTCGGAGTTCCCGGTCGTCGCGCTGCAGGCCGTGCCGGAAGCGGGTATCTTCGGCCGTATCTGGGACTCGATCCTGCTGATGTTCAGCAAGAAGAAGTAAGCGCGACGGGCCTTTGTTTTCACGACTTCATCCCCATCTGTCATTGCCATGAGCCAAGCCGAATTCGAACCGATCGTCTACCTCAGCGTGTCGTCGCACGAGGAACTGGTGCCGCTGTCGGAAGCCCGCGTGCCGGTGCTCGACCGCGGGTTCATCTTCGGCGATGGCGTGTATGAAGTCGTCCCCGTTTATGCGCATGACGGCGCGCACGTGCCGTTCCGGATCGAACAGCATCTGGACCGGCTCGCGCGCAGCCTGAAGAAGATCGGCATCGACAATCCGCATGACGCGGCCGGCTGGCGCGCGCTGATCGAGCGCGTGGTCGCCGCGAATGCGGAAGGCCTCGGCGACGGCCATGCGCTCGTCTACCTGCAGGTGACGCGCGGTGTCGCGAAGCGCGGCCACGCGTTCCCGGCGAATACGGTGCCGACGGTGTTCGCGATGACGAGCCCGCTGCGCCTGCCGTCGGACGAGGAGCGCGCGCAGGGCGTGCGCTGCGTGACGGCCGAGGATCGCCGCTGGCTGCATTGCGACATCAAGTCGATTTCGCTGCTCGGCAACGTGTTGATGGCGCAGCATGCGGCCGAACGCGACGCGTTCGAGACGATCCAGCTGCGCGACGACAACGTGACCGAAGGTTCGTCGTCGAACGTGTGGGTCGTGAAGAACGGCGAGCTGTACGCGCCGCCGCGCAGCAACAGGATCCTCGAAGGGATCCGCTACGCGCTGGTCGAGCAGCTGGCCGACGAATGTGGCATTCCGTTCGTCGCGCGCGAGATCAGCGAAGCCGAGCTGCGCTCGGCGGACGAGATCATGATCACGTCGGCCACGAAGGAGATTTTGCCCGTCACGTCGCTCGACGACCTGCCCGTGCAGGGCGGCAAGCCGGGCCCCGTGTTCGCGGCGTTGTACGACGCGTACCAGCGTGCGAAGGCACGCGAGTTTGAACAGTTTGACCTAACCCGGAGAAAGTGATGAGCGAACCGACCAAAACCATCGAGGTCACCGGCGCGATCGATGCCCGGAAGGAGTCGCTGCTGGAGTTTCCGTGCGATTTCCCGATCAAGATCATGGGCAAGGCGCACCCGGAATTCAAGGATACGATCTTCAAGGTCGTGGCCGTCCACGACAACGAGATCGACGTCGAGAAGATCGAGGAGCGTGCCTCGAGCGGCGGCAACTACACCGGCCTCACGATCACCGTGCGCGCCACGAGCCAGCAACAGCTCGACGACATCTACCGCGCACTGACCGGCCATCCGATGGTCAAGGTCGTGCTCTGAGGGCCGCTTTCCATCCTCCTTCCTGCGCGCACTCGGCGGGGGTTTTCCCCGCCGCGCGCCGCGCGTCCAGCTCGTCGCACAGCTGCTGGTACTCCGCGACTTCCTGAAGCAGCCAGGTCCTGAAGGCCTGCACGCGCGGCGTGTTCACGAGCGGCGGCGGACACACGAAAAAATAGTGCCACGGGCTCTGCCCGTCGATGTCGAACAGGCGCACGAGGCGCCCGTCCAGCAGGTCGTGCACCGCGAGCGAGCGGCGCACCAGCGCGATGCCCTGGCCGTCGATCGCGGCCAGCAGCAGGTTCGACGAATCCTGGTACAGAATCCCCCGTTTCGGCTCGGTCAATGTATCGAGCCCCGCCGCGTCGAACCACGGCCGCCACAGCTCGTCGTCCGAGCGCAACAGGTTGTAGTGCACGAGATCGGCGGGCGTCTGCGGCAGCTTGCCGCCGTTCAGCGTCGGCGAGCACGCCGGAAAGAACACTTCCTCGAACAGCGGCTCGACGTGCAGCCCCGGATAGCTGCCGGAGCCGAAGCGGATCGCGAGATCGACGTCGTCACGCGCGAAGTCGGTGAGCGAGTTGGTGGACTGCAACTCGACGTCGATTTCCGGATGCCGCTCGATGAACGTGCCGATGCGCGGCGTGATGAAGCGCGCGGCGAACGACGACAGCATCGACACCACCAGCCGCCGTCCGCGGTCGCTCGCGCGCACCTCGCGCGTCGCATCGGCGATCTGCATCAGCGCGGTGCGGACCTGCTGCGCGTAGCGCATGCCGGCGTCGGTCAGGCACAGCCGCTTGCCGTTGCGCGTGAACAGCTGCACGCCGAGCTCCTCCTCGAGCGCGCGAACCTGGTGGCTGACCGCGCCGTGGGTGACGTACAGCTCGTCGGCGGCGCGGGAGAAATTCTCGTGACGGGCGGCGGCTTCGAACGCGCGAATCGCGTTCAGCGCAGGCAGCTGGCGGAGGTCCATTTGCTAATTTTCCTCACATCGACGTGAAAATTGGTCGTTTTGTCGGGTGCCTTGAAGTGACTACGATTGTAGCCATCGAAGCATTTATTGGCGGAGTCGATCATGCAAGAAATTTCTTCAAGCATCACGTTCGAAATCCCCGCGGGCGAGACCGTGCCGATGAAGGTGCAGCGCAGCACGCGTCTGACGGTGCAATGCGGGCCGGTGTGGGCGACGCGCAGCAACGACGTCGAAGACTACTTCCTGGTCGACGGCGAGACGCTCCGGCTGCGTCGCGGCGAGCGGCTGTGGCTCAGTGCGGAAGGCCGGCAGGGCGCGCAGGTCGCGTTCTCGGTGTCGCGGCCGGCCGGGGAAGTCGCGCGCGGCGCGCTGGCGCGGCTGCGCAACCGCGTGAACGCGCTGTTCCACGACGGCTGGCGCACCGTCTGACCGACCTTTCCTCCGACGGATGCTCGCGATCCGTCCCCTTCCCGGGCCGGCGAGACGCATGGGTTTTCGGTAAACTAGCGCCCATGTCCGTCTCGCCGGTTGCCATCGTGTCCACGCCTGTCGCTGTTTCCGAATCGCCCGCCGGGTCTCCGGTCCAGCCCGTCGTGCCGGTCACCGTGCGTTGGCGGGGCAGCGAGGCCTACGAGACGAGCTTCGACGCGATGCGCGCGTTCACCGACACGCGCACGGCCGACACCGGCGACGAAATCTGGGTCGTCGAGCATCCGCCCGTCTACACGCTCGGCCAGGCCGGCGACCCGGCCCACCTGCTGGTGGCCGACAGCGGCGTGCCGCTCGTGAAGGTCGACCGCGGCGGGCAAATCACCTACCACGGCCCCGGCCAGATCGTCGCCTACCTGCTGCTGGACCTGCGCCGGCGCAAGCTGATGGTGCGCACGCTCGTGACGAAGATCGAGGAGGCCGTGATCGAAACCCTCGCGGCGTATAATCTCGCTTCGGTCCGCAAGGCGGGCGCGCCGGGCATCTACGTGGCATCCGGCGTGCACGAAGGCGCGAAGATCGCGGCCCTCGGCCTGAAGATCCGCAACGGCTGCAGCTATCACGGGCTGAGCCTGAACGTGAAGATGGATCTGCGCCCGTTTCTCGCGATCAACCCGTGCGGCTATGCCGGACTGGAAACCGTCGACATGGCGAGCCTCGAGGTTGCCGCCGACTGGAACGACGTCGCCCACACGCTGGTGGGTCGTCTGATTGCCAACCTCGATGGCGCATCCGCGGCCGCCGACAAGCCGCAGGCACTGGAACATTCGAATGACTGACGTTACCGCTTCCCCCGCACCGGCCGACTCGGCCGCGACCGCTGCCTACGATCCCACCGCCAAGCAGAAGGCGCAGGCGAAGACGGCGCGCATCCCGATCAAGGTCGTTCCGATCGAGAAGCTGAAGAAGCCGGAGTGGATCCGCGTGAAGGCGGCCACCGGCAGCTCGCGCTTCAACGAGATCAAGACGATCCTGCGCGAGCACAACCTGCATACCGTGTGCGAGGAAGCGAGCTGCCCGAACATCGGCGAGTGCTTCGGCAAGGGCACCGCGACGTTCATGATCATGGGCGACAAGTGCACGCGCCGCTGCCCGTTCTGCGACGTCGGCCACGGCCGTCCCGATCCGCTCGACGCGGACGAACCGAAGAATCTCGCGCGCACGATCGCGGCGCTCAAGCTCAAGTACGTGGTGATCACGAGCGTCGACCGCGACGACCTGCGCGACGGTGGCGCCGCCCACTTCGTCGAGTGCATCCGTGAAGTACGCGAGCAGTCGCCGGACACGCGCATCGAGATCCTGACGCCGGACTTCCGCGGCCGTCTCGACCGCGCGATCTCGATCCTGAACGCCGCGCCGCCCGACGTGATGAACCACAACCTCGAAACGGTGCCGCGCCTGTACAAGGAAGCGCGCCCGGGTTCGGACTACGCGCACTCGCTGAAGCTGCTGAAGGACTTCAAGGCGCTGCATCCGGACGTCGCGACGAAGTCGGGCCTGATGGTCGGCCTCGGCGAGACCGAAGAGGAAATCCTGCAGGTGATGCGCGACCTGCGCGCGCACGACGTCGACATGCTGACGATCGGCCAGTACCTGCAACCGTCCGAGCACCACCTGCCGGTGCGTGCGTACGTGCATCCGGATACGTTCAAGATGTACGAGGAAGAGGCGTACAAGATGGGCTTCACGCACGCGGCCGTCGGCGCGATGGTGCGTTCGAGCTATCACGCCGATCTGCAGGCGCATGGGGCCGGGGTGGTCTGAGCGTCGCGATGCCGCGATTGTCTCGCGCAGTCGAAAAAAGCCCGCAGCGATGCGGGCTTTTTCGTTGGCGCGGCGGCCATCCGCGCATGCGCACGGCAATCGTCACCCGACCGGACACGCAATCCGGTCGAGCATGGAAAGCAAAGCTGAAACGGCATCGATAGCTTCGCAGGATAAGTTCGCTCCCGCCGCGCGCAAAGCTCGTAAAGTCGGCTCTCCCGCAGCAATGCCCGCATCCCGAAGGAGAGCCGCATGTCCCGTTTCAGCTTCGTCCGCCGCGCCGTCGTCGCGCTGACCGCCTTTGCCGCGCTGGGCGCGGCGCACGCCGAATCGCGCGAGGTCGTGATCGCGTACCAGGACATGGTCGTGCCGTGGCGCTATGCGCAGGCGAGCGGTGAAGTCGAAAAGGCGACCGGCTACAAGGTCACGTTCCGCAAGCTCGACAGCGGCGCCGACGTGATCCGCGCGCTCGCGTCGGGCTCCGTGCAGCTCGGCGAGGCCGGTTCCAGCCCGATCGCGGCCGGCCTGTCGCAGGGGCTCGACATCTCGCTGTTCTGGGTGCTCGACAACATCAACGACGCCGAGGCGCTCGTCGCGCGCAACGGCTCGGGCGTCACGAACGTCGCCGGGCTGAAGGGCAAGAAGATCGGCGTGCCGTTCGTGTCGACGTCGCACTTCCATACGCTCGTCGCGCTGCAGGCCGCGGGCGTCAATCCGAACGACGTGAAGATCGTCAACCTGCGTCCGCCCGAAGTCGCGGCTGCGTGGGCGCGCGGCGACATCGACGCGACCTACATCTGGGATCCGGTGCTCGCGAAGGTCAAGCAGTCGGGCACCGTGCTCACGACGTCGGGCCAGGTTGCGAAGGAAAGCGGCAAGTCGACCTTCGACGGCTTCGTCGTGAGCCGCAAGTTCGCGCGCGAGAACCCCGAGTTCGTCACGCGCTTCGTGAAGGTGCTCGCGGCGGCAGACGCCGACTACCGCGCGCACGCTGCAGCGTGGAAGGTCGGTTCGCCGCAGGTCGCGGCGGTCGCGAAGGTGTCCGGCGCGAACGCGCAGGACGTGCCGGCCAGCCTCGCGCTCTACGCGTTCCCGACGGCGGCCGAGCAGGCTTCGCCGACGTGGCTCGGCGGCGGCGCGCAATCGGGCGCCGCGAAGTCGCTCGCGGCCACGGCCACGTTCCTCAAATCGCAAGGCACGATCCAGACGGTGCTGTCCGACTATTCGGCCGGCGTCGATCCGCAGTTCGTGCAGAAGGCCGCGCGCTGAGCGCGGCCGTTCAGCCCACTCGTCGCGGAGCCCTTCGATCATGAGCACGCTGGAAGTCCGTCAGGTATCGGTCGACTATCCCGGCGAACGCGGCCGGCCGACGACGCAGGCGCTCGCGCACGTCGACCTGCGCATCGAAGCCGGTGAATTCGTCGTCGCGCTCGGCGCGTCCGGGTGCGGGAAGACGACGCTGCTGAACTGCATGGCCGGCTTCGTCGCGCCGACGACCGGCGACGTGCGCGTCGACGGCGTGCCGGTCACGGGCCCCGGCGCCGATCGCGGCGTCGTGTTCCAGAAATACGCGTTGCTGCCGTGGCTCGACGTGCTCGAGAACGTCGCGCTCGGGCTGCGCTTCGCACGCGTGTCGAAGGCCGAACGCGAAGCGCGGGCGCGGGAGATGCTCGCGCTGGTCGGGCTCGACAAGCATGCGCACGCGCGCGTGTACGAGCTGTCGGGCGGGATGCAGCAGCGCGTCGGCATCGCGCGTGCGCTTGCGAGCGATCCGCGCGTGCTGCTGATGGACGAGCCTATGGGCGCGCTCGACGCGATGACGCGCGGCACGATGCAGGCGCTCGTGCTCGACGTGTGGGCACGCACCGGCAAGACGGTGTTCTTCATCACGCACGACGTCGAGGAGGCGCTGTTCCTCGCGACGCGTCTCGTCGTGATGACGCCCGGCCCCGGCCGGATCGCGGAGACGTTCGAGCTGCCGTTCGCGCGGCGCTACGTCGAATCGCGCGATGCGCGCGCGGTGAAGTCGTCGCCGGAATTCATCGCGTGGCGCGAGCGGCTGATCGCGTATCTGCATCGCGACGAGGCGGTGGCGGAGCGCGCGTGATGCATGAGTTCGCGCGACGGGGCGCGTCCGTCGGGCGCGGCCGGATCAGTACTTTGCACAGGCAGGACGACATGAGCACGCAGGATTCGTTGGCAGCCGATCGAGCGGCCGCGGAGGTCGGGCAGGATCAACGCGCGACGCAACAGCGTCACGCGGTGCGTCCGGCTCGCGCATCGCATCGTTACCGGTTGCCGGGGCAGGGGCGGACGGCCGCGCTCAGCGCGGCGACGGTCGCGGCGCTGGCCGTGCTGTGGTGGGTCGCGACGCGCCGGCAGTGGTTGCCGCCGCTGTTCCTGCCCGCGCCGGAAGCGGTATGGGCCGCGTTCGTCGACGCGTGGCATGGCCGCATCCAGGGCGGCCTGCCGTTGTCGGAGCATTTGTTGTGGAGCGCCGCGCGCGTGTTCGGCGCCTTCGTGTTCGCCACTGCGATCGGCGTGCCGGCCGGGATCCTGATGGGCGTGAGCCGCATCGCGCGCGGCGTGCTCGATCCGCTGCTGGAGTTCTACCGGCCGCTGCCGCCGCTCGCGTATCTGCCGCTCGTCGTGATCTGGTTCGGCATCGACGAGACGGCGAAGCTCGTCGTGATCTTCCTCGCATGCTTCGCGCCGATCGCGATGGCCGCCCGTGCCGGCGTGCGCGCGGCAACCGTCGAGCAGATCAACGCCGCGTATTCGCTCGGCGGCAGCTTCGCGCAGATCGTGCGCCATGTCGTGCTGCCGGCGGCGCTGCCGGAAATCCTCACCGGCTTGCGGATCGCGATCGGATTCGGCTGGACGACGCTGGTCGCGGCCGAAATGGTCGCCGCGACGGCCGGGCTCGGGCAGATGGTGCTCAACGCGTCGAGCTTCCTGCGCACCGATCTCGTCGTGATGGGGATCCTGATCATCGGCGCGATCGCATGGCTGTTCGATCTCGCGATGCGGTGGGTCGAGCGGCGGGTGGTGCCGTGGAAGGGACGCGGGTGATGCCCGGATGAGACCCGCGGGCGGCGCATGCGCACCGCCCGTGCCGGTCGTGCCAGTCGCGTCACTCGCCCATCGCGACGCCTTCCCGCCGCGGGTCGGCCCCGCCGAACCACACCGTCTGCCCCTGCACGTTCAGCCGCTGGATCCCCTGCAGTCCCGAATTCATCTCGACGACCCGCACGTCGTGCCCGCGCCCTTTCAACCCGTCGACGAGCGCGTCCGACACGCGGCCGCGTTCGAGCTGCGTCGGCCCGTTCATCGACCCGACGTTCGGCAGCGCGATCGCCTGCTGCATCGTCATCCCCCAGTCCATCACGCCGATCATCGTCTTCGCGACGTGATTGATGATCGCGGGGCCGCCGGCCGAGCCGACGATCATCGTCACCTGCTTCGTCTTCTGGTCGAACACGAGCTCGGGCGACATCGACGAGCGCGGCCGCTTGCCTGGCTGCACGCGGTTCGCGACCGGTCGCCCGTTCTCGTTCGACACGAACGAGAAATCGGTCAACTGGTTGTTCAACATGAACCCGCGCACCATCAGCCGCGAACCGAACGCGTCCTCGACGCTGGTCGTCATCGACAGCGCCTGGCCGTAGCGGTCGACGATCGCGATGTCGGACGTCGACGGCAATTCGGGGCTGCGGTCGTCGGCCAGCGCGAGCGTCGCGCCCTGCGGCGTGCCGGCCTGCGCGACGCCCATGCTGGTGTCGCCGATCAGGCGCGCGCGCTGCGCGAGATAGGTCCGGTCGACGAGGCTCGCCCAGCTGCCGCCCGGCAGCGGCGCGAAATCCGGATCGGCGACGTAGCGCGCACGGTCCGCATACGCGAGGCGTCCCGCCTCGCTGAACAGGTGCGCGGCGAACGGCGTCGGCTCGTAGCCGACTTCGTTGCGCACCGGCTTCTGCGCGCCGATCTGCTGCCAGTCGGGCATCGCCTCGAGGATGCCGAGCATCTGCGCGATCGCCAGGCCGCCCGATGACGGCGGCGGCATCCCGCACACCACCGAGCGCCGGTAGCCGGTGCACAGCGGCGCCCGCACCTTCGCCTTGTAGCGCGCGAGATCCTGCAGCGACAGCAGGCCCGGATTGGTCGGGTGCTTGCGCACCTTCGTGACGATGTCGCGCGCGATCGCGCCGGTGTAGAACGCATTCGCGCCGCGATCGGCAACCTGGCGCAGCACGGTCGCGAGCGCGGGGTTCTTCAGCACCGTGCCGGCCGCCTTCGGCGTGCCGTCCTTGTTGTAGAAGTACGCACGCGCGGCCGGGTCGTTCATCAGGTACTTGTCGTTCGCGATCAGCATCGCGAGGCGCGGGCTGATCGTGAAGCCGTGCTCGGCGAGCCGGATCGCGGGCTGGAACAGCCGGCGCCACGGCAGTTTGCCGTGCGCGCGGTGCGCGGCGTCGAGCATCCGCAGCACGCCCGGCGTGCCGACCGAACGGCCGCCCACGACACTTTCGTAGAAGCCCATCGGCTGGCCGGTCGGGCCGTAGAACAGCCGGTCGGTCGCGGCGGCCGGCGCGGTCTCGCGGCCGTCGTACGCCTGCGTCGCACGGCCGTCGAAGTAGAGCATGAACGCGCCGCCACCGAGCCCCGACGATTGCGGCTCGACGAGCGCGAGCACCATCTGCGTGGCGATCGCCGCGTCGATCGCGGTGCCGCCGGCCTTCAGCATCTCGTCGCCGGCCTGCGTGGCGAGCGGGTTCGCGGCCGCGATCATGAAGCGCTGCGAGGTCCAGCCCGGCTTGTCGGTCCAGCCGGACGCCAGTTCGGGCGCGTGAACGCCGGGCAGCGGCACCGCGGCGCCGGACGCGGCAGCGACCGGGACGACGGCGCCCGACGGCGCGGACGGCGATGTGCAGCCGGCGTCGAACGTGACGAGCGCGGCGAGCGCGAGCGTGGCGACGAGCGTCCGGGGACGCGAATGCGGACGGATCCGGTCGAACATTGAAACCCTCGGCAACAGTGAATTCGAAGGAGGCGGCGTGTGCGCGGCACGCGCTCCGCACGGACGGCGCGCTATTGTCGCCGTGCGGCCGGCGGATTGTCATCCGACAGGAAACCCTGACGCATCCCGCCGGGCCCGCCCCGGCCGGCCTTTCCGGCCTGTTCGAGGATGAACTCTATGAACGTCGCGGTCGCACGCGTGTGGTGCCGGTTCGGCATGTAGAGCATGTACATGTGCGTGCCGAAGATGCTGAGACGATACGCGTCGAGCGACGTGACGACCGTGCCGCGCCGCATGTCGTCCTGCATCACGTAGTCGGGCACGATGCCGACGCCGATCCCGGCGAGGATCGCCTGGCGCAGGAACAGGAAGTTCTCCGAAATCAGCGTGGGCTCGAGCAGCACCTCGTGGCGTTCGTCGCCGAGGTACGCCGCGATCCGCAGCTGCCGCCCCAGCACCGTCGCGGTGACGACCGGCGCGGCGGCCAGCGCGCCGAGGCTCGCGGGCATGCCATGCGCGGCCGCGAACGCGGGCGACGCGCACGCGACGTAGCGCACCGCGCCCATGTCGCGCGCGACGAGGTTCTGCGGCGGCTCGGACATCACGCGGATCGCGATGTCGACTTCGTCGCGCATCAGGTCCTCCACGCGATTCTCGAACACCACGTCGAGCACGATGCCCGGATGCAGCCGCTTGAACGCGAGCAGCCAGTCGGACATCACCATCTGCCCATAGCCGCTCGGCACCGACAGCCGCACGCGGCCCTGCAGGTCCTGGCCGAGCGTCGTCACCGATTCCTGCGCGGCGAGCAGCTCGTTGCGGATGCGCCGGCCGTGCTCGTACAGCTTCAGCCCGATTTCGGTCGGCTCGATGCGGCGCGTCGTGCGGCGCACGAGCTGCTGGCCGATCGAGCGCTCGAGCTGGTTCAGCCGGTAGCTGACGTTCGCGCGGCTCATCTTGAGCCGCTGCGCGGCCTTGCTCAGGTTGCCCGCGTCGAGGATCTCGACGAGCAGCGTCAGCGCGTTCAGGTCCATGCCCGGTGTCTCCTGATCCGTCCCGCTTAAGGACCCGAAGCGGTCCGAAAGCATTCAATGTCAAGTCAGACTTGACAGCTTGTAAAGCCGGGCGGGAATTGTCAATGAATCTCGATCAATCGAGAATCGAGTCATGCCCGGCACATGCGCCGGATCGTTTCCCGCCGCGCGGGATCGGGAAGCGGCGCCGCTCGCCGGCCTGGCGACCGGTCCCGCCCGCATGGCGCACCGCAATGGAGACACGATGAATTCAACCGCTTCCCCCGAACCCGCCCAGACCGGCACCGTCGCGCGCGAACGGCGCGACAAGGTGCTCGTCGTCACGATCGACCATCCGCCCGTCAACGCGCTGTCCGCCGATGTGCGGCGCGGCCTCGCCGACGCGCTCGACGCCGCGCAGGCCGACGCCGCGATCCGCGCGGTGCTGATCGTCGGCGCCGGCCGCAACTTCATCGCGGGCGCCGACATCCGCGAATTCGGCAAGCCGCCCGTGCCGCCGTCGCTGCCCGACGTCTGCGAGCGGATCGAGTCGAGTGCGAAGCCGGTCGTGGTGGCGCTGCACGGCGCGACGCTCGGCGGCGGCCTCGAAGTCGCGCTCGCCGCGCATTACCGGCTCGCGGTGCCCGGCGCGAAGCTCGGGCTGCCCGAAGTCACCCTTGGCCTGCTGCCCGGCGCGGGCGGCACGCAGCGCGCGCCGCGCCTGATCGGCGCGCAGGCCGCGCTCGACCTGATGCTGACGGGGCGTCACGCGAGCGCCGACGAAGCGCTCGCGCTCGGCCTCGTCGATCGCGTCGCGCACAGCGACGACACGCTCGCCGAAGGCCTCGCCTATGCGCAGGAACTCGTGTCGCTCGGCGCGCCGGCTCGGCGCACGCGCGACGCGCAGGGGCTCGCCGACCGCGCGGCCGCGCAGGCCGCGATCGACGCGGCGCGCGCCGAGTTGCCGAAGAAGTCGCGCGGCCTGTTCTCGCCGGCGAAGATCGTCGACGCGGTCGAGGCCGCGCTCACGCTGTCGTTCGACGCGGGGATGAAGCTCGAACGCAGCCTGTTCCTGCAGTGCGTCGACAGCCCGCAGCGCGCGGGCCTCGTGCACGCGTTCTTCGCGGAACGCGAGGCCGCGAAGGCGCCCGAGGCGCGCCGCGCGAGCGCGCGCCCGGTCGAGCGGATCGGCGTGGTCGGCGGCGGCACGATGGGCGCGGGCATCGCGGTCGCGGCACTCGACGCCGGGTTGCCGGTGACGATGATCGAACGCGACGAAGCGTCGCTCGCGCGCGGCCGCGCGCATGTCGAGAAGGTGTACGACGGGCTCGTCGCGAAGGGGCGGATGACGCCGGCCGCGCACGCGGCGCGGCTCGCGCGCTTCAAGGGCAGCACGTCGTACGACGCGCTCGCGCAGGCCGACGTCGTGATCGAGGCGGTGTTCGAGGACATGGCCGTGAAAAAGGCGGTGTTCGCCGAGCTCGCGCGCGCGTGCAAGCCGGGCGCGGTGCTCGCGACCAACACGTCGTATCTCGACATCGACGAGCTCGCCGCCGGCATCGACCGGCCGGCCGACGTGATCGGCCTGCATTTCTTCTCGCCGGCGAACGTGATGAAGCTGCTCGAGATCGTCGTGCCGGCGCGCGTCGCCGATGACGTCGTCGCGACCGCGTTCGCGCTGGCCAAACAGCTGAAAAAGACGCCGGTGCGCGCCGGCGTGTGCGACGGCTTCATCGGCAACCGGATCCTCGCCGTCTATCGCACCGCGGCCGACTACCTGATGGAGGACGGCGCATCGCCGTACCAGATCGATCGCGTAGTGCGCGAATTCGGCTTCCCGATGGGGCCGTTCCAGGTCGTCGACCTCGCGGGCGGCGACATCGGCTGGGCGACCCGCAAGCGCCGCGCGGCCACGCGCGACCCGCGCGCGCGCTACGTGGAGATTTCCGACCGGCTGTGCGAGCGCGGCTGGTTCGGCCAGAAGACGGGGCGCGGCTATTACCTGTATCCGGACGGCGCGCGCGTCGGCACGCCGGACCCGGAAGTCGAGGCAATCGTCGCCGACGAACGCGCGAAGAAGGGCATCGCACCGCGCACGTTCACCGACGACGAGATCCTGCGCCGCTACCTTGCCGCGATGATCAACGAAGGCGCGAACGTCGTGCACGAGAAGATCGCGCTGCGCCCGCTCGACGTCGACGCGGTGTTCCTGTACGGCTACGGCTTCCCGCGCCATCGCGGCGGCCCGATGCACTACGCGGACACGGTCGGCCTCGCGAACGTGCTCGCCGACATCCGCGCGTTCGCGCAGGAGGATCCGCTGTTCTGGAAACCGTCGCCGCTGCTCGTCGAGCTAGTCGGGCGCGGCGCGGATTTCGCGAGCCTGAACCGTATCGACTGAACGCCCACCGCATTCGCAACGGACCCACGATGGACCTCAATTTCACTCCCGAAGAGGAAGCGTTCCGCACCGAAGTGCAGCGCTTCCTCGCCGCCGAACTGCCCGCGCGCACCGCGCGCAAGGTGAAGGGCGGCCTGCACCTGACGCGCGACGACATGCGCGAATGGCACGCAATCCTGAACGCCCGCGGCTGGCTCGCGAGCCACTGGCCGCGCGAATACGGCGGCCCCGGCTGGAGCGTCGCGCAGAAGTTCCTGTTCGACAACGAATGCGCGCTCGCCGGTGCGCCGCGCATCGTGCCGTTCGGCGTCAACATGCTTGGGCCCGTGCTGATCAAGTACGGCAGCGAAGCGCAGCAGCGCCACTGGCTGCCGCGCATTCTCGACGGCACCGACTGGTGGTGCCAGGGCTATTCGGAGCCGGGCGCCGGTTCCGACCTCGCATCGGTGAAGACGAGCGCGGTGCGCGATGGCGATCACTACGTCGTGAACGGCCAGAAGACTTGGACCACGCTCGGCCACTACGCGAACATGATCTTCTGCCTCGTGCGCACCGCGACCGACGTGCGCAAGCAGGAGGGCATCAGCTTCCTGCTGATCGACATGAACACGCCGGGCGTCGAGGTGCGCCCGATCATCACGCTCGACGGCGAGCACGAAGTGAACGAAGTGTTCTTCACCGACGTGCGCGTGCCCGTGGCGAACCTCGTCGGCGAAGAAAACCGCGGCTGGACCTGCGCGAAATACCTGCTCACGTACGAGCGCACCAACATCGCCGGGATCGGCTTCTCGACGGCCGCGCTCGAGCGGCTGCGCGCGGTGGCCGCGAAGGTCACGAAGAACGGCCGGCCGCTCGCCGACGATCCGTTCTTCGCGGCGCGCATCGCGCGCGTCGAGATCGAACTCGAGAACATGCGCACGACCAACCTGCGCGTGCTCGCCGCGGTCGCGGGCGGCGGCGTGCCGGGCGCGGAAAGCTCGATGCTGAAGATCCGCGGCACGCAGATCCGCCAGGAGATCACCGCGCTGATGCGCCGCGCGATGGGGCCGTACGCGCAGCCGTTCGTCGACGCAGCACTCGATGCCGATTACGACGGCGAGCCGGTCGGCCCGGACGAGGCCGCGAGCGCCGCGCAGCAGTACTTCAACAACCGCAAGCTGTCGATCTTCGGCGGCTCGAACGAGATCCAGAAGAACATCATCGCGAAGATGATGCTCGGGCTGTAACGAGGGACGCGACGATGGATTTCCAGCACACAGAAGACCGCCGGATGCTGGCGGACACGTTGAACCGCTTCATCACCGAACGGTATGCGTTCCCGGTGCGCGACCGCATCGCGCAGTCGGCCGAAGGCTTCGATCGCGCGATGTGGCGGCGCTTCGCCGAGCTCGGCGCGGTCGGCGCGCTGTTTTCCGAAGCCGACGGCGGCTTCGGCGGCGCGGGTTTCGACATCGCCGTGGTGTTCGAATGCCTCGGCCGCGGGCTCGTGGTCGAGCCGTTCCTCGGCACGCTGCTCGCGGGTCGCGCGCTGGCGCTGGCCGGCGGCGACGCGCATCGCGCGCGGCTGGCCGCGCTGATCGACGGCAGCGCGAGCGCCGCGTTCGCGCACGACGAGCCGGGCTCGCACTACGAACTGACGACCGTGCGCACGCGCGCCGAGCGTGCCGGCGACGGCTGGGTGCTGACGGGCGCGAAAGGCGTCGTCGACCAGGCCGCGCAGGCGGCGTTCTTCGTCGTCAGCGCGCGCGTGTCCGGTCAGGACGACGACGCGGCCGGCATCGGCCTGTTCGTCGTGCCGGCCGACGCGCCGGGCGTGTCGCTGCGGGACTACAAGAAGATCGACGGCGGCCGCGCGGCCGAGGTGCGCTTCGAGCGCGTCGTGCTGCCGGGCGATGCGGCGCTCGCCGTGCCGGAAACGCAAGACGACGAAGCAGGCGCCGCATTGCTCGAACACGTGCTCGGCTACGGGCTGCTCGCGCTGTCGGCGGAGGCGCTCGGCGCGATGGACGTCGCGAAGGAAGCGACGCTCGACTACCTGCGCACGCGCAAGCAGTTCGGCATGCCGATCGGCAGCTTCCAGGCGCTGCAGCACCGGATGGCCGACCTGCTGCTCGAAGTCGAGCAGGCGCGCTCGGCGGTGATCAACGCGGCCGCGCAGCTCGATGCGCCGCGCGCGGTGCGCGAACGCGCGCTCGCGGCGGCGAAATACACCATCGGCCGGATCGGCACGCTGGTCGCCGAGGAGAGCATCCAGTTGCACGGCGGGATCGGGATGACGTGGGAGCTGCCGCTGTCGCATTACGCGAAGCGGCTCGTGATGATCGATCACCAGCTCGGCGACGAGGATCACCATCTCGCGCGCTACATCGCGCTGTCGAAACAATAAAGACGAACGACGCGAATGGAGGAGACAAGGATGACGAACGAATCGCGCGCGTTGCCGCTGGCCGGCGTGAAGGTGCTCGATTTCTCGCGCGTGCTGGCAGGCCCGTGGTGCGCGATGGTGCTTGCCGATTTCGGCGCGGAAGTGATCAAGGTCGAGCATCCGGCGCGCGGCGACGACACGCGCGACTGGGGCTTGCGGATCGGGGACACCGAAACGACCTACTTCAACAGCGTGAACCGAAGCAAGCGCTCGATCTGTCTCGACCTGCAGACCGACGAAGGGCGGCGGCTCGCGCGCGAGCTGGCCGCGCAGGCCGACGTGGTGCTGCACAACTTCAAGTTCGGCGGCGCGGAAAAACTCGGGCTCGGCTACGACGCGCTGGCCGCGCTCAATCCGCGGCTCGTGCATTGCGCGATTTCCGGCTACGACCGCTCGGGCCCGGAAGCCGCGCGGCCCGGCTACGACCTCGTCGTGCAGGGCGAGGCCGGGCTGATGGCGCTGAACGGCGAGGCCGGCCAGCCGCCGCTGAAATTCGGTGTCGCGGCGGTCGACCTGTTCACCGGCATGTATTCGGCGCAGGCGGTCCTCGCCGCGCTGTACGAGCGTCATGCGACGGGGCGCGGGCGGCGCATCGAGATGGCGCTGTTCGACTGCGGGCTGATGATCACCGCGTACTACGGGCTCGATGCGCTGCTGATGGGCGAGGATCCGCCGCGCTACGGCAATGCGCATCCGTCGATCGTGCCGTATGGCGTGTTCGACGCGGCCGACGGCCCGCTCGTGATCACGGTCGGCAACAACACGCAGTTCGCGCGTTTCTGCGATGCGATCGAGCGGCCCGACCTCGCCGCGGACGAACGCTACAAGACCAATCTCGGCCGCTCGGAGAACCGCGCCGCGCTGCTGCCGGAGATTCGCGGCGAACTTGCGCGGCGGCCGCGCGCGACGCTGCTCGCGGCGCTCGCCGCCGGCGGCATTCCGTGCGGCGAAGTGCTCGGGCTGCACGAGGCGCTGACCTCCGAGCGCGCGACCCGGGCGGGGCTCGTCACGCGGCAGCCGCACCCGGTCGCGGGCGGCGTCGACGTGCTGGCGCCGCCGTATCGCTTCGACGGTGCGCGGCTACCGGTGCGCGGCGCGCCGCCGGTGCTCGGCGCGGATACGGACGACGTGCTCGGCGGCTGGCTCGGGCTGTCGGCGGACGACCTGGCACGGCTGCGCGCGGATCGCGTCGTGTAACGCATTGACGTGCCGCCACGGCGCGGGCGGATCGATGGGCGCGCCGGCCATCCACAAGACACTTCTCGCGAAACGACGAGGAGACATTGGAGACACCATGGAGCTTTCCGTCATCGAATCGGTCACGGCGCGCCGTGACTACCAGCAGCTCGTGCGCGCACGGCGCCGCTTCAGCTTCACGCTCACGGCACTGATGATCGCCACGTACTACGGCTTCATCCTGCTCGTCGCGCTCGCGCCGCACGTGCTTGCGGCGCCGCTGTACCGCGGTGCGACGACCACGGTCGGGATCGCCGCGGGCGTCGCGATCATCCTGGTCGCGATCGGCCTGACCGCGTGCTACGTGCTGCGCGCGAACCGTGCGTTCGACCGCCGCGTCGACGCGATCCTGCAGCGTTCGTGACGGAGGCCGACATGCGACGCACTTCGAGCGCGCTCGGCGCGCTGGCCGTTCTCGTTTCCTCCACCGCGCACGCGACCGGCGTCGCGGGCCCGATGCCCGACAAGGTCGAGCTGAACCCGGTGGCGATCGCGATGTTCTTCGCGTTCGTGTTCGCGACGCTCGCGCTCACGCGCTGGGCCGCGCGCCGCACGCGTTCGACGCGCGACTTCTACACGGCCGGCGGCGGTATCACCGGGCTGCAGAACGGGCTCGCGATCGCGGGCGACTACATGTCGGCCGCGTCGTTCCTCGGGCTCTCCGGGATGGTGTTCATGTTCGGCTTCGACGGGCTGATCTACTCGATCGGCTTCCTGGTCGGCTGGCCGTTCGTGATGTTCCTGATCGCCGAGCCGCTGCGCAATCTCGGCAAGTTCACGTTCGTCGACGTGGTCGCGTACCGCTTCGCACAGCGGCCGATCCGGCTCCTGACGTCCGCGAACGCGCTGACGATCGTCGTGCTGTACCTGGTCGTGCAGATGGTCGGCGCGGGCAAGCTGATCCAGCTGCTGTTCGGGCTGTCGTACGGCACGGCCGAGCTGATCGTCGGCGTGCTGATGGTCGTCTACGTGTTCTTCGGCGGGATGACCGCGACCACCTGGGTGCAGGTGATCAAGGCCGTGCTGCTGCTGTGCGGCGCGACGCTGCTCGTCCTGCTCGCGCTCGCCGAATTCGGCTTCAGCGTCGATGAAATGTTCCGTCGCGCGGTGGCCGTGCATCCGGGCGCGCTGTCGATCATGGGGCCCGGCAAGCTGATCCGCGATCCGGCCAACGCGCTGTCGCTCGGCATCGCGCTGATGTTCGGCACGGCCGGCTTCCCGCACATCCTGATGCGCTTCTTCACGGTGCCGAACGCGAAGGAAGCGCGCAAGTCGGTGCTCTACGCGACCGGCTTCATCGGCTATTTCTATCTGCTGACGTTCGTGATCGGTTTCTCGGCGATCGTGCTGCTCGCGCAGCATCCGGAATTCTTCCGGCTCGGCGCGAACGGCACCTTCAACCTGACGCACGACCTGCTCGGCGGCTCGAACATGGTCGCGGTGAAGCTCGCGCAGGCGGTCGGCGGCAACTGGTTCTACGGCTTCATCGCGGCCGTCACGTTCGCGACGATCCTCGCGGTGGTCGCCGGGCTGACGCTCGCCGGCGCGACCACGATCTCGCACGACCTGTATGCGCAGATGTGGGCGCGCGGCAAGCCCGACGAGCGGCTGGAAATGCGCATCTCGCGCGTGGCGACGATTGGCTTGTCCGCGGTCGCGATCGCGCTGTCGATCCTGTTCGAGCACGTCAACGTCGCGTTCATGGTCGGCCTCGTTGCGGCGGTGGCCGCCAGCGCCAATTTCCCGGTGCTCGCGATGTCGATCTTCTGGCGCGGGATGACGACGCGCGGCGCGGTGCTCGGCGGCGGCCTCGGCCTCGCGTCGGCGGTGGCGCTGACGGTGCTGTCGAAGTCGGTGTGGGTCGACGTGCTGCACCACGCGCACGCGCCGGTGTTTCTCGACAACCCGGCGCTCGTGTCGGTGCCGCTAGCGTTCGTCGGGATCGTCGTCGGCTCGTTCGCGGACCGCGGCGAGCGCGCGCGTCGCGAGCGCGACGCGTTCGCGCAGCAGGAGTTCTATGCGCAGACGGGCGTGCTGGCCGGTGAAGCCGTGCAGCATTGATTCGTCTGATGAAACGATCGCTCCGTCCGGATCGCCGGACGGATATTTTCCGGAAATCCGGAATCCCGGATTTCCTTGCCTGCCGCATTATGAGAAATACAATGAAAACAACGGCTTGAGGGGCTCCGGAAACCTGGCATCGACCTTGCGATATAAAGCGCACGGCCATCCCCCGGCCGAACTACTACAGCAAGCAAGGAGACAACCGATGACCAATGCCTTCCTCCCCCTCCGGATGTCCTGAGGCATCGCTTGTTGCGGCACGGCAGCCGCGCGGGCGAATGCCTTCTCCCCTGAGACATTCGCCTGCGCGCGTGACGCCGTTTCCACCGGCTCATCATCTACTTCAGCAGGAACCATCGTGAAGAAGAAACCCTTCTACAAAGTGCTCTATGTGCAGGTGATCTTCGCCATCATCGTCGGCGTGATCCTCGGCCACTTCTATCCGTCGCTCGCCACCGAGATGAAACCGCTCGGCGACGGCTTCATCAAGCTGATCAAGATGGTGATCGGACCGATCATCTTCTGTACGGTCGTCACCGGCATCGCCGGCATGGAGGACATGAAGAAGGTCGGCCGCGTCGGCGGCAAGGCGCTGCTGTACTTCGAGATCGTGTCGACCTTCGCGCTGCTGCTCGGCCTCGCGGCCACGCACATCCTGCGTCCGGGCGTCGGCTTCAACATCGATCCGGCGACGCTGAACGGCAAGGAAGTCGCATCGTACGCGGCGAAGGCGCACGGACAGTCGACGGTCGACTTCCTGATGCACATCATCCCGAACACGATGGTCGATGCGTTCGCGCAGGGTGAAATCCTGCAGATCCTGCTGATCGCGCTGCTGTTCGGCAGCGTGCTCGCGCACCTCGGCGAACGAGGCAAGGTCGTGACCGACTTCATCGACGGCCTCACGCGCGTGCTGTTCGGCATCGTGCACATCGTCACGAAGCTGGCGCCGATCGGCGCGTTCGGCGCGATGGCGTTCACGATCGGCAAGTACGGCGTCGGCTCGCTGGTGCCGCTGCTCAAGCTGATCGGCACGTTCTACCTGACGTCGGTCGTGTTCGTGCTGGTCGTGCTCGGCGCGATCGCGCGCTTCACGGGCTTCTCGATCATCCGCTTCGTGTCGTACATCAAGGAAGAGCTGCTGATCGTGCTCGGCACGAGCTCGTCGGAAGCCGCGCTGCCGCAACTGATGGAAAAGCTCGAGAAGGCCGGCTGCTCGCGTTCGGTCGTCGGCCTCGTCGTGCCGACCGGCTATTCGTTCAACCTCGACGGCACCAACATCTACATGACGATGGCCGTGCTGTTCATCGCGCAGGCGACCAACATCGAGCTCACGTGGATGCAGCAGCTCACGCTGCTCGCGGTCGCGATGCTGACGTCGAAGGGCGCGAGCGGCGTCACGGGCGCGGGCTTCATCACGCTCGCCGCGACGCTCGCCGTCGTGCCGACGATCCCGCTGTCGGGCATGGTGCTGATCCTCGGCATCGACCGCTTCATGAGCGAATGCCGCGCGCTGACCAACATCGTCGGAAACGGCGTCGCGACGGTCGTCGTGTCGGCCTGGGAGAAGGAACTCGACCGCAACAAGCTGCGCCAGGCGCTGAAGGGCGGCGGCGAGGTCACGCCGACCGAGACGGCCGGCGTCTGACGTCATGAAGGAGCAGGCGGCGGCACCGCCCGCGGGCGGTGCGCCGCGCGGCGGCCGGGGCAGCGACGAGGCGCCCTATGACACAATAGGCGATCCGCATCGCCAGGAAGTCACGTCCGTGAAGCGCCGCCTGCTCATCCTCGTCGTGCTTGCCGCCGCGCTCGCGGCGGCGTGCGCGCTGACGTGGACCATCACGTGGCAGCGCGGCGTCGCCGAGCTGCAGCGCAACGCCGCGGTGCGGGTCGACCGCACCACCAACGCGCTCAAGAGCACGCTCGACCGCTACGAATCGCTGCCTTATCTGCTCGGCAGCCATCCGTACGTGCTGGACCTGCTCGCCGAGCCGAAGCGCGCCGATTTCACCGCGCGCGCGAACCGCTATCTCGAAGACCTCAACGAACACGCGCACGCGACCGTCACCTACGTGATCGGCGCGGACGGCCTGTGCGTCGCCGCCAGCAACTGGCGCGCGCCGGACAGCTTCGTCGGGACCGGATACCAGTTTCGTCCATATTTCATCGACGCGATGAACGGCCGGGTCGGCCGCTTCTTCGCGATCGGCACGATCTCCCGCGACCCCGGCTACTACATCTCGCAGCCGGTGTGGCGCGACGGCAGGATCGCGGGCGTCGTCGTCGTGAAGCTCAATCTCGAATGGTTCCAGGGCGCCGACGCGTCCGAGCCGCTCGTCGTCGCGGACGATCACGGCGTCGTGTTCCTGTCGTCCGTGCCCGCCTGGAAGTACCACACGCTGCATCCGCTGACGGGGCCCGTCGCCGCGTCGATCTACGAGACGCGCCAGTACGCGCAGCAGCCCGTCACGCCGCTGCCGCTGCGCGTCGAGCAGGTGCTCGGCGCCGATGCGGAGATCGTGCGCCTCGGTGCGGCCGGCGTAGGCCCTGGCCTGCGCGCGCCGCGTTTCCTCGCCAGCAAGCGGCGGATCGGCGAGCCCGACTGGCTGCTCGTCACGCTCGCGCCGATCGCGCCCATCGACGCCGACGCGCGCAACGCGACGATCGTCACGGGCTTCGGCTTCGTGTCGGTCGCGTTGCTCGCGTTCTACTGGCGCATGCGCCGCGCGCGCGTGCGCGAGATGATCCGCGGCCGCGCGCTGCTGCAGCAGGCGTATGCGGAGCTGAACCGGCGCGTCGAGGAACGCACGGCCGACCTGTCGGAAGCGAACGAGCAATTGCAGAAGGAAGTCGGCGACCGGATCCGCGCGGAGCAGGAATTGCGCGCCGCGCACGACGAACTGATCCAGGCGAGCAAGCTCGCCGCACTCGGCCAGATGGCGGCCGGCATCACGCATGAACTGAACCAGCCGCTCGCGGCGTTGCGCAGCTTCTCGGACAACACGCGCGTGCTGCTCGATCGCGGCGAGCAGGCGGCCGCGCGCGAGAACCTCGAGGCGATCGCCGCGCTGACCGAGCGGATGGGCAAGATCACCAACCAGCTGAAGCTGTTCGTCGGCCGCGCGAAGCCGCGCAACGAACAGGCGCTCGTCGTGCGCGCGCTGCGCAGCGTGCTGTCGCTGCTCGGCGACCGGCTGCGCGGCGTCGCGCTCACGCTGACGCTGCAGGATGCGACGGTGTCGCCCGCGCAGGATGCGCCGCTCGACCTGGCGCGCGACTATCCGGAACTCGTCGCCCGCTGCGAGGACCTGCGTCTCGAGCAGGTGCTGATCAACCTGCTCGGCAACGCGCTCGACGCGGTCGCGGGCGTCGCCGCGCCGGCGATCGAAGTGACGATCGCGGTGTCGGTCGCGACGCTCGCGGTCGAGGTGCGCGACAACGGCTCCGGCATCGCGCCCGAGCTGCTGCCGCGGCTGTTCGAACCGTTCTTCACGACCAAGGAAATGGGGCGCGGGCTCGGGCTCGGGCTCGCGATCTCGTCGTCGATCGCGAGCGACGCGGGCGGCGCGCTGACCGCGCGCAATGCGCCGTCCGGCGGCGCGCTGTTCGTCTTGACGCTGCGGCGCGCGCGCACGCATCATCCGGACGCCGTGTCCGAGCCGGCGGGCTCGCGCTAGGCACCGCACGACCGCATCAACGAGAGCCGCGCGCACCACCGCCGCGCGGTCTGTCAGGAGCAAGTGACTACGATGGCCAACCGGCTGCAAGTGATCTATATCGAAGACGATGCGCTCGTTCGCCGGGCGAGCGTGCAGAGCCTCCAGCTCGCCGGGTTCGACGTCGTCGGGTTCGAATCGGCCGAGGCGGCCGACAAGGCGATCGTCGCGGAAACCGCCGGCGCGATCGTCAGCGACATCCGGCTGCCCGGCGCAAGCGGGCTCGACCTGCTCGCGCAGTGCCGCGAGCGCGTGCCCGACGTGCCCGTGATCCTCGTCACCGGCCACGGCGACATCTCGATGGCCGTGCAGGCGATGCGCGACGGCGCGTACGACTTCATCGAAAAGCCGTTCGCGGCCGAGCGGCTGATCGAGACGGTCCGCCGCGCGCTCGAGCGGCGCGAGCTCGTGCTCGAGAACCATGCGCTGCGGCGCGAGCTGGCCGGCCAGAACATCGTCGCGCCGCGCATCATCGGCCGCAGTCCGGCGATCGAACAGGTGCGCAAGCTGATCGCGAACGTCGCGCCGACCGACGCATCGGTGCTGATCAACGGCGACACGGGCGCCGGCAAGGAGCTGATCGCGCGCAGCCTGCACGAGCTGTCGCCGCGGCGCGACAAGCCGTTCATCGCGGTGAACTGCGGCGCGCTGCCCGAGCCGATGTTCGAGTCGGAGATGTTCGGCTACGAGCCCGGCGCGTTCACCGGCGCCGCGAAGCGCCGCGTCGGCAAGCTCGAATATGCGTCCGGCGGCACACTGTTCCTCGACGAAATCGAAAGCATGCCGCTCGCGCTGCAGGTGAAGCTCCTGCGCGTGCTGCAGGACGGCGTGCTCGAGCGGCTCGGCTCGAATCAGCCGATCCGCGTGAACTGCCGCGTCGTCGCGGCTGCGAAAGGCGACATGAGCGAACTCGTCGCGGCCGGCACGTTCCGGCGCGACCTGCTGTACCGGCTCAACGTCGTGACGATCGCGCTGCCGCCGCTCGCCGAGCGCCGTGAGGACATCGTGCCGCTGTTCGAGCACTTCATGCTCGACGCGGCCGTGCGCTACGGGCGGCCGGCCCCCGTGCTGACCGACCGGCAGCGCGCGAGCCTGATGCAGCGCGACTGGCCCGGCAACGTGCGCGAGCTGCGCAACGCGGCCGACCGCTTCGTGCTCGGCGTCGCCGACATGCCGCAGGAAGCCGGTGCGAGCGGCGACGACGCCGAGAGCGACCAGACGCTGAAGGAGCGCATCGAGCAGTTCGAGCGCGCGGTGATCGCCGAGGCGCTGAACCAGACGGGCGGCGCGGTCGCCGCGACGGCCGACCGGCTGCATGTCGGCAAGGCGACGCTGTACGAGAAGATGAAGCGCTACGGGCTGTCGGCGAAAGGCGAAACCGAGCGCTGAAAAAGAGACGGACCGCGGAACCGGGCTGGCCGGTCGTGCGGTCCGTCATGTGGAGCAGGGCGCGGCGGGCGGCCCTGCGCGTCGTGTCGTGCGGAGGCGGCGCTCAGGCCGCGTTGCCGTCGAGCGCCTTCTTGAGCAGCGCGTCGAGTTCCGCGAATTGCGGGGCGCCGACGTAGCGCTTCAGGATCTGGCCGTCCTTGTCGACGACGAAGGTTGTCGGCGTAAGCTGCACGTTGCCGAACTGCTTCGCGACGCTGCCGTCGTCGAGTGCGACCTTGAACGGCAGCTGGCGCGTCTGCGCATAGTTCGCGACGTACATCGGCGGATCGTAGTTCATCGCGACCGCGACGAACTCCAGCCCCTGACCCTTGAAGCGATTGTAGGTATCGACCATCTGCGGCATTTCCTGCATGCAGGTCGCGCAGCTCGTCGCCCAGAAGTTCACGAGGTAGACCTTGCCCTTCAGGTCGCCGGCCGTCGACACCTTCTGACCGGACAGCAGCGTGAACGTGGCGTCCGGCACGGTGGACTTGCCGTTGAACGCGAAGAAGCCGGCAACGGCGATGGCCGCGACGACGACGGCCGCGACGATATAGCGGGCGGGGCCGGTGCGGCGCTGGGCGGGAGGCGTGGTGTTCATCTGCGGTGCTCTCGGAGTCGGTCGATGACGCGGATCGATGCAAAGGACGTCGAAATTCGGCGGTTATTTTAGCGCGAATGCGGCGCACGCACCGGCGGCCGCCACACATCCCGGGTGTCGGCTTCGGCGGATAATGGGCCTTTTGCCTGTCCCCATCACTGCCATGCCGAAGGAAGTCATCGATTCGTTGCGCCCCCTTTTTCGTCCGCTGCGACACTTCGCCGCGCTCGCGTGCGTGAGCGCGGCGCTGGCCGCGTGCTCGCCGTCATATGACTGGCGTACGCTGCACAACGACGCCGGCTACACGATCGACCTGCCGGCGAAGCCGACTGTCGAGAACCAGCCGGTGGCGGTCGGCGGCGCGTCGATGCCGATGCGGATGCAGGCCGCGCACGTCGACGGCGCGGTGTTCGCGGTCGGCACGCTGACGCTGCCCGACGACCGCGACGACACGCGCCGCGCGGCGCTCGAGTTCCTGCGTTCCGGGCTGTCGCGCAATCTCGAAGGCGTGCCGCAGACGGCCTCGGTGCCGGTGCCGCTCGCGGCCGGCGGCGCGGTGAACGGGCTCGAGCTGCGCATCGCGGGCGCGGCGAGCGGCGGCGACCGCTCGCGCAAGACGATCGTCGCGCGGCTCGTGGCGCGCGGCCGGCACGCGTACCAGGCCGTCGCGATCGCCGACGGGCCGCTCGCGCAGGAGCAGCTGGACCAGTTTTTCGGCTCGTTCAAGCTCGACTGAACAGCGGCCGGCGAGGGCGCTCAGACACTTCATGACAATTGAAAGTTCATTCGCAGCTTTCGACGCTAATCGCCGGATTTTGCGGGGATTTTTCGGCTATCCACAGCGCATGTGGATAACTTTGTTGAAAAGTTGACCGAATCGCCCGCAAAGCCGCGCCGGACGGCCTTCCGGCGCATTTGACGGTTGGCCATCCATTTCGAAAAAATCAATAAAAACAAAGGGATACGAATCTCATGACGAAGAGGTGCCCGCGCCGGGTGATCAGGGGCCGGATTCGTGAAATTGTGCATAAGTCAAGTCTTGACAGTCATATTTTGTCCTCCGCGAGCATTCACAGCGCCGTGAGCGCACGCCGGTAGCGGATCGCCTCGGCGATCTGCGCGGCCGTCGGCAATGGGTCACCGGCCAGGTCGGCGATCGTCCGTGCGACCTTCAACACGCGGAAATACGCGCGTGCCGACCAGCCGAAGCGCTCGCCGGCCTCGCGCAGCAGCCGCTCACCGTCGTCGGTCGGCCGGCACAGGTCGTCGGTCTCGCGCCCGCTCAGCATGTGATTGGTCTTGCCCTGCCGGTCGAGCTGCAGCGCACGCGCCCGGGCGACCCGCGCGGCGACCGCGGTGCTCGGCTCGCCGGGCGCCGTCGCGCGCGACGCGAGTTCGGCCGGCGATAGCGCGGGCAGGTCGATCTGGATGTCGATGCGGTCGAGCAACGGCCCCGACAGCTTGCGCAGATAGCGCGTGGCGAGCTCCGGGGTGCAGCGGCAGCGCCCGGACGGATCGCCGTGCCAGCCGCACGGGCACGGATTCATCGCGGCGATCAGCTGGCACGCGGCGGGGAAGTCGGCCTGCTGCGCCACGCGCGAGATCGTGATGCGGCCGACTTCCAGCGGCTCGCGCAGCATCTCCAGCACGTGCCGGTCGAATTCGAACTCGTCGAGAAACAGTACGCCGAGGTGCGCGAGCGTGATCTCGCCCGGCTGCGGCGGGTTGCGGCCGCCGACCAGCGCGGCAGCGCTCGACGAGTGGTGCGGCGCGCGGAACGGGCGCCGCCGCCAGTGCGCGGGCGAGAAGCCGATGCGGCTCGCGGAAAGGAGCGCGGCCGACGCCAGCGCCTCGTCGTCGGTCAGCGGCGGCAGGAGGCCGGGCAGGCGCGCGGCGAGCATCGACTTGCCGGCGCCGGGCGGCCCGATCATCAGCATGTGGTGCCCGCCCGCGGCGGCGACTTCGAGCGCGCGCCGGGCGCCGCGCTGGCCGACGACGTCCGCGAGATCGGGGGCGGCCGGCGCCGGCACGCCTTCGAGGCCGGGCGCCTCGACCGGCGCGAGCCGCGCATCCGGCGCACCGGCCAGATGCGCGCACAGCGCGGGCAGGTCGGGCGCGCCGAACACGGTGACACCCGGCACCAGCGCGGCCTCGGCCGCGCTGTCGAGCGGCAGGTACAGCTCGGGCGGACGGGCTGCGGCCGCTGGCCCGCACGGCGCGACGGCCGCGGCGCGAGACCCGAAGCCCGCGCCGGTCCCCGCGGCGGCGGGCCCGAAGCCGGATCCGGTCTCCGCGGCGCAGGATCCGAAGCCCGCTCCAGTCGCCGCGGCGCGCCAGTCCCGTGCCGCGCCGCACGCCATCGCGAACGCGCCCCGCATCGGCCGCAGCGCGCCGGTCAGCGACAGTTCGCCCGCGAATTCGCGGCCGGCCAGCGCGTCGGTCGGGAGCTGGCCGTTCGCGGCGAGGATGCCGAGCGCGATCGGCAGGTCGAAGCGGCCGGACTCCTTCGGCAGGTCGGCCGGCGCGAGATTGACGGTGATGCGCCTGACGGGGAAGTCGAATCCGCAGTTCTGCAGCGCGGCGCGCACGCGCTCGCGGCTTTCGCGGACTTCGAGATCGGGCAGGCCGACGATCGAGAACGACGGCAATCCGTTGGCAAGATGGACTTCGACGGTGACGTCCGGCGCGCGGCCGGCCGCCGGCGCGCGACTGCGCACCACGGCGAGCGACATGGCGAGGCTCCTTTAAATGAATCGGACGGGCAACGGCCATTCGGGCCGCATGCCGCGGGAATCGGAGGAATCGGTGCGCGCTTGCCGGCGTGGCGCGGAAAAGAACGAGGAACGACGAACAGCGAAGCGCTACAAACAGCGAAGAGCGAAGAGCGAGGAACAGCGAAGAGCGAGGAACAGCGAAGAGCGAGGAACAGCGAAGAACAGCGAAGAGCGGGGAATTGCGAGGAACGACGGAACGGCTGACCGGCCGACTTCGGATGTCAGGCGCGGGCCGCACGAGGCGGCCCGCGCCCGGACCTGTCGGTCGGGTTGGGCGTCAGGCCTGGGACGCTGCGAGCTTCTGCTCGAGTTCCGCGACGCGCTTCTCGAGTTCCTCGAGACGCACGCGGGTGCGGGCGAGCACCTGTGCCTGCGTGTCGAACTCCTCGCGCGTGACGAGATCGAGCTTCGAGAAGCCTTGCGACAGCATGGCCTTCACGTTGCGCTCGACATCCTTGGCCGGCGAGTTTTTCAGCAGGTCGCTGACGCGCGACTGCAGGTCGTTGAAAACATCGCTGGGTTGCTTCATGAGATTTCCTTCCTTGCACAAAAAGTGTGCATCTTCAGTTGCGTACGTGCCCATGATGCACGCATGACCGGAAATGGTGCGCGCGTGGCGCGAATTCCGGGCATGGCGCCCGCATGGGTGAATGGCCCGGAGATCCGGGACGTGCGTGCACTCTAGCAATGATCCTTTCGGCGCGCCAGCAAACCTGGGCCACGTTGGCCATTCGGCCGGGCTTCCGCATCTTTCCGTACCTTTCAGCACCCGATGCAACCCCGTTTCGGAGCCGTTCGAGGCGGTGCTCGCGCGAACATGGCATGCGAGTTGCTGAGGAGAGACGGTCACACCATTCCAACCAATTCGACGGGATCAACCTGCGAGAGGACTCCATGAAACTGATTACCGCAATCATCAAGCCGTTCAAGCTCGATGAGACGCGCGAAGCGCTCTCCGCGCTCGGCGTCTCGGGCATCACGGTCACTGAGGTGAAAGGGTTCGGGCGCCAGAAGGGGCACACCGAGCTGTACCGGGGCGCCGAATACGTGGTCGATTTCCTGCCGAAGATGAAGATCGAGGCGGCCGTGTCCGACGATCTCGTCGACCAGGCGGTCGAGGCGATCGAGCGTGCAGCCCGCACCGGCAAGATCGGCGACGGAAAGATCTTCGTCACGCCGATCGAGCAAGTGATCCGGATCCGGACCGGGGAGACCGGCGCAGACGCGCTGTAACAGACCAAGACAAGCGACAAGAGGAAACCCGAGATGCGCAAACTTCTGATGTCCCTGCTGATGGCTGGCTCGCTGATCGCGGCTGGCGTCGGTCCCGCGCTCGCCGACGACGCGGCCTCCGCCGCGGCAGCGTCCGCGCCCGCCGCCACGGCGTCCGATGCATCGGCAGCCGCGGCTCCCGCCGCTTCGGCGCCGGCCGCCACCGACGCATCGGCACCTGCCGCTGCCGCCGCACCCGCTTCGGGCGCCGCCACCGACGCATCGGCCGCCGCCGCCGCGTCCGCGCCGGCCGCACCCGCCGCGCCGACCGAGCCGTTCTCCGTCGATTCGTCGAAGATCAGTGCCGGCGACACCGCGTGGATGCTGACGTCCACCGCGCTCGTGCTGTTCATGACGATCCCCGGCCTCGCACTGTTCTATGCGGGCATGGTCCGCAAGAAGAACGTGCTCGCGACCGTGATGCAGAGCTTCGCGATCACCGCCGCGATCACGGTGCTGTGGACGGTGGTGGGCTACAGCCTCGCGTTCACGCCGGGCAACGGCTTCATCGGCGGCCTGTCGCGCGTGTTTCTGCACGGCATGAACTACATCAAGGGCGACAAGGCGACCACGCTGACCGTCAGCCATCTCGCGACGACGATTCCGGAATCGGTCTACTTCGTCTACCAGATGACGTTCGCGATCATCACGCCGGCGCTGATCTGCGGCGCGTTCGCCGATCGCATGAAGTTCTCGGCGATGCTCGTGTTCATGACGCTCTGGTCGCTGATCGTCTATGTGCCGATCGCGCACATGGTGTGGGAGCCGACCGGCTGGCTGTCGGCCGACGGCGTGCTCGACTTCGCGGGCGGCACGGTGGTGCACATCAACGCCGGTATCGCGGGCCTCGTGTCGTGCCTCGTGCTCGGCAAGCGCGTCGGCTACGGCCGCGAATCGATGGCGCCGCACAACCTGGTGCTGACGATGATCGGCGGCTCGATGCTGTGGGTCGGCTGGTTCGGCTTCAACGCGGGCTCCGCGGTCGCGGCCGACGGCCGTGCCGGCTTCGCGATGCTGACCACGCAAGTGGCGACCGCCTGCGCGGCGCTCGGCTGGATGTTTGCGGAATGGGTCGCGAAGGGCAAGCCGTCGGTGCTCGGCATCGTGTCGGGCGCGGTCGCGGGTCTCGTGGCGATCACGCCGGCTGCCGGCTTCGTCGGCGTCGCCGGTGCGCTCGTGATCGGCATCGCGGCGGGCGTGATCTGCTTCTGGTCGGCCACGTGGCTCAAGTCGAAGCTCGGCTACGACGATTCGCTCGACGCGTTCGGCGTGCACGGCATTGGCGGGATTCTCGGCGCGCTGCTGACGGGCGTGTTCGCGGTCAAGGACATCGGCGGCGCCGACGGCAGCCTGCTGCTGCAGGCGAAGGGCGTGCTGATCACGCTGGTCTACAGCGGCGTGCTGAGCTTCGTGCTGCTGAAGCTGATCGACCTGACGATTGGCCTGCGCGTGTCCGAAGAGGAAGAGCGCGAGGGCCTCGACGTGATCCTGCACGGCGAACATGTCGAATAAGTCACAAGGATGACGGCGGGCCGCCGCGCAGACGGCGCCCGCCACGAATGAGCGCAGCGACTTCGGCCCGCCACCCGGCGGGCTTTTTTTCTCCTGCCGCGTGCTGTCGTAGCGCATAACCCTTCAGGCTATCGGGTCAATAGCCGAAAACTTCCTCCATATCCTTGTGAAGCCGGGAACAATCCCCAAATGGGCAAGGCAATTGCTCTACAATCTTCATTCTCCCGCTCGCGAGTGATTCATGGTTCCCCACCTCGTTACCGCGTTGAACGGTCCGCTGCTCGAGCTCGAGCAGAAGATCCTCGACGCGACGCCTGCGATCGAACGCTGGTTCAGGCTCGAATGGCAGGAACACACCCCGCCGTTCTATTGTTCGGTGGACCTGCGCAACGCCGGTTTCAAGCTGGCGCCCGTCGACGCGAACCTGTTCCCCGGCGCGTTCAATAATCTGCCGTCCGAAGTGCTGCCGCTCGCCGTTCAGGCCGCGATGGCCGCGATCGAGAAGATCTGCCCGGACGCGAAGAACCTGCTCGTGATTCCGGAGCTGCCGACCCGCAACGCGTTCTACCTGGAAAACGTCGCGCGGCTCGCGACGATCATGCGCCAGGCCGGCCTGAACGTGCGCTTCGGCTCGCTCGACCCGAGCATCACCGACATGACGCCGATCACGCTGGCCGACGGCCAGAAGATCGTGCTCGAACCGCTCGAGCGTTCGCAGCGCCGCCTCGGCCTGAAGAATTTCGATCCGTGCTCGATCCTGCTGAACAACGACCTGTCGGCCGGGATTCCCGCCGTGCTGGAGAACCTGCACGAGCAATACCTGCTGCCGCCGCTGCACGCGGGCTGGGCCGTGCGCCGCAAGTCGACGCACTTCTCGTGCTACGACGACGTCGCGAAGAAGTTCGCGAAGATGGTCGGCGTCGATCCGTGGATGGTGAATCCGTATTTCGCGCACGTCGAAGGCGTCGACTGGCAGGCGCATGAAGGCGAGCAGGCGCTCGCCGACGCGATCGACGGCGTGCTGAAGAAGATCGCGCGCAAGTATCGCGAATACGGCATCAGCGAAAAGCCGTACGTCGTCGTGAAGGCCGACGCGGGCACCGCCGGGCGCGGCGTGATGACCGTGCACGACGCGGCCGAGATCGGCCGCATGTCGAAGGCCGAGCGCGCGCAGATGGCCGAGTCGAAGGCCGGCCTCGCGGTGCGCGACGTGATCGTCCAGGAAGGCGTGTACACGTTCGAGCGCGTCGGCGACGAAGTGGCCGAGCCGGTCGTGTACATGATCGACCGCTACGTGGTCGGCGGTTTCTACCGCACGCACGGCGGCCGCGAGCGCGACCAGAACCTGAACGCGCCCGGCATGCACTACGTGCCGCTCGGCTTCGAGCACACCGCGCTGCCGGATGCCGGCGCGAAGCCGGGCGCCGCGCCGCCGAACCGTTTCTACATGTACGGCGTCGTCGCGCGCCTGTCGCTGATCGCGTCGTCGATCGAACTGGAAAAGACCGATCCCGAAGCCATCCAGGTGTAACGGCTTCGCTACGTACAGGACCCGCATGGACATTCTCTTTATCGCCGACCCGCTCGAGCGCTTCAAGATCTACAAGGATTCGACCTACGCGATGATGGCGGAGGCCGCGCGGCGCGGGCATGCGGTGTACGCGTGCCAGCCGCACCAGCTCGCATGGACGGGCTCGGGCGTCGAGGCTGACGTGCAGCGCGTGACGATCGTCGGCGACACGGCCGACCTGCATCGCCAGCCGTGGTTCGAGGCGGCCGCGCACGAATCGCGTCAGCTGACGTCGTTCGGCGCGGTGCTGATGCGCAAGGATCCGCCGTTCGACATGGAATACGTGACGGCCACCTGGATGCTCGAGCTTGCCGAACGGGCGGGCGCGCGCGTGTTCAACAAGCCCCAGTCGATCCGCGATCACTCGGAGAAGCTCGCGATCGGCGAGTTTCCGCAGTTCGTCGCGCCGACGCTCGTCACGCGCGACGCCGCGCGCCTGCGAGCGTTC
Source organism: Burkholderia sp. Bp8986 (assembly GCF_003854225.1). Taxonomy (NCBI): domain Bacteria; kingdom Pseudomonadati; phylum Pseudomonadota; class Betaproteobacteria; order Burkholderiales; family Burkholderiaceae; genus Burkholderia; species Burkholderia sp. Bp8986. The sequence goes on from NZ_QTQM01000006.1 coordinate 143,915, forward strand.
CATGCCGAGCATGGCGACGTGATCGTGAAGCCGCTCGACGGCATGGGCGGGATGGGCGTGTTCCGCGTGAAGGCCGACGGGATGAATCTCGGCGCGATCATCGAGATGCTCGGCCACGACGGCACGCGCTCGCTGATGATCCAGAAGTTCATTCCCGAGATCAAGGCGGGCGACAAGCGCATTCTGCTGATCGCCGGCGAGCCGGTGCCGTATTCGCTCGCGCGGATTCCGCAGGGCAGCGAGGTGCGCGGCAATCTCGCCGCGGGCGGGCTCGGCGTCGCGCAGCCGCTGACGCCGCGCGACCGCGAGATCGCCGCGACGCTCGGGCCGGTGCTCGCCGCGCGCGGGCTGCTGCTGGTCGGGCTCGACGCGATCGGCGACTGGCTGACCGAGGTGAACGTGACGAGCCCGACGTGCTTCCGCGAAATCATGGAGCAGACGGGTTTCGACGTCGCCGCGATGTTCATCGACGCGCTGGAGCGGGCGGCCGCGTAGCCCGCTTTCCGCGCAAGCCCGGCGGCGGCCGCGCAGGCCCCCCGTCGCCGGAGCGGTTCGACCGGCCTGCTACAATGCCCGCTTGCCCGGTGCCGCGACCAGCGCGCCGAAGGCCCGGCGGTCGGGCCGAAACCGTTGCAAGGCTGAACATGAAACGTTTCCCATACTCGCTATGCTCGTTGCCCCGCTGCGGGGCGTCGGCCCGCCAAGGGCGGCCGGGGGCAGTCTGACATGGCCGGGATTCTGATCATCGCGCACGCGCCGCTCGCCACCGCGCTGCGGGACTGCATCGCGCACATCTACGGCGGCGTGCCCGCGCGCATCGGCTGCATCGACGTGCTGGCGGACAGCGACCCGACCCAGGTGATGGCGTTCGCACACGCGGAGCTCGCGCGGCTCAGGGAAGAGAACGGCGTCGTCGTGCTGACCGACATGTACGGCGCGACGCCCGCGAACATCGCGGGCCAGCTCGCGAAGCTCGACAACGTGCGCGTGCTGGCGGGCGTGAACCTGCCGATGCTGGTGCGCGCCGTCTGCTACCGTACCGTGCCGCTCGACAAGCTCGTCGACAAGGCGCTGTCCGGCGGCGCGAAGGGCGTCCACGAGGTGTCTGCCGGCACGCCGCCGCCGCCTTCGGAAACCGGCTGCGGCCAGTGCGCGCCGATTCCGCCCGAGCCGCAACCGCGCACCGAATCGCACTGACCGTCCCGTTTTCCGTTTTAGACCGACCCGCCGACGCACGTCGCCGGCGGCCTCGACCGACCCGACCGAGAACCATGCTTCAACAAGAAACCACCATCGTCAACAAATTGGGGCTCCATGCGCGCGCATCGGCCAAGCTTACGCAACTGGCCGGCAACTTCCAGTCGGAAGTCTGGATGACGCGCAACGGACGCAAGATCAACGCGAAAAGCATCATGGGCGTGATGATGCTCGCGGCGGGCATCGGCAGCAGCGTGACGATCGAGACCGAAGGTCCGGACGAGCGCGAGGCGATGGACGCGTTGCTCAAGCTGATCGCGGACAAGTTCGGCGAAGGTCAGTGATCCGGGGCCTGCCCCGCGATCGTTGCCGTTTCGAAGCAGAATGCCGCGTATGTCGCGGCATTTTTTTCGTCCGTAGCATTGATGCGGAAATCGCAATGCTGCGCTGCATGCAGCCAGCACGGAGGTGCGGAATTTATAATCGCTAACCGGGGTCATAAGCGCATCGCAGCAGTGTGCCGCGGCTTTACATGTACAGAGGAGGTGCGCGTGTCCTTCACGCTGCATGGCATTCCCGTCTCACGTGGTATCGCGATCGGGCGAGCGTATCTGATCGCGCCGGCGGCGCTCGACGTCGCCCATTACCTGGTCGAGGCGAACCAGATCGACGCCGAGGTCGAGCGTTTCAGCACGGCGCGCGAGGTCGTGCATCGCGAACTCGAGGCGCTGCGCGCCGACCTGACCGACGACACCCCGACCGAAGTGGGCGCGTTCATCGACGTCCACGCGATGATCCTGAGCGACGCGATGCTCGTGCAGGAAACCATCGACCTGGTCCGCACGCGACGCTACAACGTCGAATGGGCGCTGACCGAGCAGCTCGAGCTGCTCACGCGCCACTTCGACGATATCGAGGATGAATACCTGCGCGAGCGCAAGGCCGACATCGAGCAGGTGGTCGAGCGCGTGCTGAAGGCGCTCGCCGGTGCGCCGTCGGCGTCGCAGGCGCTCGATCGCGCGGCCAAGAACGGTACGAACGAGATGATCGTCGTCGCGCACGACATCGCGCCGGCCGACATGATGCAGTTCAAGACGCAGTCGTTCCAGGCGTTCGTCACCGATCTCGGCGGCCGCACGTCGCACACGGCGATCGTCGCGCGCAGCCTCGGCATTCCGGCCGCGGTCGGCGTCCAGCATGCGAGTTCGCTGATCCGCCAGGACGACCTGATCATCGTCGACGGCGACCAGGGGATCGTGATCGTCGATCCCGCGCCGATCGTCCTCGAGGAATATTCGTACCGCCAGTCCGAGAAGCTGCTCGAACAGCGCAAGCTGCAGCGCCTGAAGTTCTCGCCGACGCAAACCCTGTGCGGCACGAAGATCGACCTCTACGCGAACATCGAGCTGCCCGACGACGCGAAGGCGGCGGTCGAGGCCGGCGCGGTCGGCGTCGGGCTGTTCCGCTCCGAGTTCCTGTTCATGCATCAGAAGGAGATGCCCGAGGAGGAGGAGCAGTTCGCCGCGTACAAGCGCGCGGTCGAGTGGATGAAGGGCATGCCGGTGACGATCCGCACGATCGACGTCGGCGCGGACAAGCCGCTCGAGGCGCTCGACGAAGGCTACGAGACGGCGCCGAACCCGGCGCTCGGCCTGCGTGCGATCCGCTGGAGCCTGTCCGAGCCGCAGATGTTCCTCACGCAGCTGCGCGCGATCCTGCGCGCGTCCGCGTTCGGGCAGGTGAAGATCCTGATCCCGATGCTCGCGCACGCGCAGGAGATCGACCAGACGCTCGACCTGATCCGCGAGGCGAAGCGCCAGCTCGACGACGCGGGGCTCGCATACGATCCGAACGTGCGCGTCGGCGCGATGATCGAGATCCCGGCCGCGGCGATCGCGCTGCCGCTGTTCCTGAAGCGCTTCGATTTCCTGTCGATCGGCACGAACGACCTGATCCAGTACACGCTCGCGATCGACCGCGCGGACAACGCGGTCGCTCACCTGTACGACCCGCTGCATCCGGCGGTGCTGCACCTGATCGCCTATACGCTGCGCGAGGCGAAGCGTGCAGGCGTGTCGGTGTCGGTGTGCGGGGAGATGGCGGGCGATCCGGCGCTCACGCGCCTGTTGCTCGGGATGGGGCTCACCGAGTTCTCGATGCACCCGAGCCAGTTGCTGGTCGTGAAGCAGGAGATCCTGCGCGCGCACCTGAAGGCGCTCGAGAAGCCGACGGCCGACGTGCTGGCCGCGTTCGAGCCGGAGGAAGTGCAGGCGGCGCTCAAGCGCCTGTCGGTCGCGGAACCGCGCGCGGACGCGGCCGCCTAGGCGGCGCGGACTGCGCGGCGAAACCGTCGCGCGCGTCGCGAAGGTAGCGAAACGTCGCGCATGCGCCGCCCGGCGCATGCGTTCATGCATCCCGCGCGCGTCAGTGCCGGCCCTGGCACACGGGGCAGTCGGCCTGGCGCGCGATCTTCATCGTCGTCCATTCCATCCGCAGCGAATCGAGCATCATCAGCCGCCCGTTGAGCGTCGTGCCGATCGCGCCGATCACGCGCAGCGCTTCGGCGGCCTGCATCGCGCCGATGATCCCGACCGTCGGCGCGAACACGCCCATCGTCGCGCACGCGACTTCCTCGAACGGCTGGTCCTCCGGAAACACGCACGCGTAACAGGGCGCGGCCGGGTCGCGGAAGTCGAAGGTGCTGATCTGGCCGTCGAAGCGCAGCGCGGCGCCCGACACGAGCGGCACACCGTGCGCGACGCACGCGCGGTTGATCGCATGCCGCGTCGCGAAGTTGTCGGTGCAGTCGAGCACGACGGTCGCCTGCGGCACGTGCGCGTCGAGCCATGCATCGTCGACGCGCGCCGCGACCGCATGCACGGTCACTTCCGGGTTCAGCTGCGCGAGCGTGTCGCGCCCCGATTCGACCTTGCTGCGGCCGACCGAGGCCGTCACGTGCAGGATCTGTCGCTGCAGGTTCGTGAGGTCGACCGTGTCGGCGTCGACGAGCGTGATCGTGCCGACCCCGGACGCCGCGAGATACATCGCGGCCGGCGAGCCGAGACCGCCGGCACCGACGACGATCGCATGCGCGTCGAGGAAGCGCTGCTGCGCCTCGATGCCGATTTCGTCGACGAGGATGTGGCGGGAGTAGCGGAGGAGTTGATCGTCGTTCATGGGAGAGGTCGGGTGAGGCATGCCGCCGGCGGCGGCGCGGACGCCTCTGCGTCCATCTGCGTATTCTAGGCGCACATGAAAAACGGGCCATCGCGGTCTTCCCGCGATGGCCCGTCGGATGCCGGCCGGCGCTTACTGCGGCGCCGACGCGGGCTTCGGTGCGGCGGCCTTCGTGCCCGACGCCTTCGCGGGGGACGCGGCCTTGGTCGCAGGGCTCTTCGTCGTGCTCTCGGCGAGCAGCGACTTCGATTCCTGCACCGCCTTGCCCTCGAGCTTGTTGAGCGCCTGCTGCATCATGAAGTCGTCGGCGCTGCCGAACTCGATCGGCTTGCGATCGCGGTCCTTCTGGCGTTGCTCCGGCGTCTTCTTGTCGTTCTGCTCCTCGAGGACGCGCAGCTGATCCATCCGGCGCTGTTCGCGCTCTTCCTGTTCCTTCTTCTCGTTCGGATCCTGCGTGTTCGCGAGGTGGTTCGTGTAGTCGACCTCGCGCGTCACGAGCACGTCGTCCGGATCGCCGTCCGCATACTGATCGACCGGCACGTCGGGCGTGATGCCCTTGTTCTGGATCGAACGGCCGCTCGGCGTGTAGTAGTAGGCGGTCGTCAGGCGCAGCGCGGTGTCGGCCGTCATCGGACGGACCGTCTGCACCGAGCCCTTGCCGAACGTCGTCTTGCCCATGATCTGCGCGCGCTTCGAATCCTGCAGCGCGCCGGCGACGATCTCCGACGCGGACGCCGAGTAAGCGTTCGTCAGCACGACCATCGGCACGGTCTTGAAGATCGGCGGCAGGCTCTTCAGCGGATCGCCGTCGAAGGACGGCAGGCGGTAGTTGTCGTAGGTGTCGCGGTAGACCTGCTTCGAATCCGGGATCTGGCCGTTGGTCGACACGACGACGGAGTCGGGCGGCAGGAACGCGCCGGCGACGCCGACCGCGCTCTGCAGCAGGCCGCCGCCGTTGTTGCGCAGGTCGACGATCAGGCCCTTCAGGTTCGGCTGCTGGCGCGCGATGTCCTGCAGCTTCGCGGCGAGATCGGGCGTCGTGCGCTCCTGGAAGCTCGTGATCCGGATATACGCGTAGCCCGGGTCGAGCAGCTTCATCTTCACGCTCTGGACCCTGATGATCGCGCGCGTGACCGTGATCGGGAACGTGCGGTCGTCGCTCTTGCGGAAGATCGTCAGCGTGACCTTGGTGCCCGGCTCGCCGCGCATCTGCTTGACGGCCTTGTCGAGCGTCATGCCGCGCACCGGCTTGTCGTTGATGCGCGTGATCAGGTCGCCCGGACGGATGCCGGCGCGGAACGCGGGCGTATCTTCGATCGGCGAGATCACCTTGACGAGGCCGTCTTCCTGCGAGATCTCGATGCCGAGACCCGCGAAGCGGCCCTTGGTCTGCTCCTGCAGCTCGTCGTAGTCGGTCTTGTCGAGGAACGACGAGTGCGGGTCGAGGCTCGACACCATGCCCTTGATCGCCGCCGTCAGCAGCTTCTTGTCGTCGACCGGCTCGACGTACTCGCGCTTGATCTGGCCGAACACTTCCGCGAACAGGCGGAGCTGGTCGAGGGGAAGCGGTGCCGTGGCGGTCTGCTCGGCCGATGCCGAAACCTGCAGCGTGGCGAATACGCCCGTGGCGAGGCCCGCGGCAATCAGGCCGATGTTCTTCAATTTCATTCGCATAGAGAGTCTGGTGCGGTCGGGAAGCGCGTGGCGGTAGCGGGGATGTAGCGGACAAGTATAACTGTTCGCCCGATTGCTCAGTGGACCGGTGCGAAATGGTCCGGGAGCCCGGTCCCGGCGGGGGCGCCGGATGCGCAGCGGATTCGAAAGCGGGTTCGACAGCACCGGGGCCGCGAAGGTTCGCGCCCGCGCGCCGGAGCGGCCGGCCAGGCCGCGCGCGAGGCGGCCCGCCCGGCACGACGGGTATCAGCCCGCCTTGCCCTGCTTCGCGACGGCGGCCTGCGCCTTCGCGATCGCGTCCTGGTCGCCCAGGTAGTAGTGCGTGATCGGCTTCAGGTTCTCGTCGAGCTCATACACGAGCGGCACGCCGTTCGGGATGTTCAGGCCGACGATGTCGCTGTCCGAGATGCCGTCGAGGTACTTGATCAGCGCGCGCAGCGAGTTGCCGTGCGCGGCGATCAGCACCTGCTTGCCCGCACGGACGGCCGGCGCGATCGACTCGTTCCACAGCGGCAGCACGCGCGCGACCGTGTCCTTCAGGCATTCGGTGAGCGGCAGCTGCTCGCGCGGCACCTTCGCGTAGCGCGGATCGTCGAACGGCGCGCGCTCGTCGGTCGGCTCGAGCGCCGGCGGCGGCGTGTCGTAGCTGCGGCGCCACACGAGCACCTGCTCGTCGCCGAACTTGGCGGCCGTTTCCGCCTTGTTCAGGCCCGACAGCGCGCCGTAGTGGCGCTCGTTCAGGCGCCACGAGTGGACGACCGGCAGGTACATCAGGTCCATCTTGTCCTGCACGTGCCACAGCGTGCGGATCGCGCGCTTGAGCACCGACGTGTAGGCGATGTCGAACGTGTAGCCGGCCTCCTTGAGCAATTCGCCGGCCTGATAGGCCTCGTTGCGACCCTGTTCGGTCAGGTCGACGTCGACCCAGCCGGTGAAGCGGTTTTCCTTGTTCCACGTCGATTCGCCGTGGCGGATGAGAACGAGTTTGTACATGGATCTTGCGGTCGGTAGTGATAGGGAAGCGGGGCGCGTCGCGCGGTACCCGGCCCGGGTCCGCCATCGCGCAAGGCGGTTATTTTATAATGGCGCGATTGTCCTCATCCGATTTCTCTTTTTCCGGCGGCATTCCGTGACGTTCTTTACCAATTACACGAACCTGGCCCTTATCGCGATCCTTCTGGTTTCCGGCGGCCTGCTCGCATGGCCGGCCCTGCGCCGCGGCCGCGGCGGCCTGTCGGCCGCGGAGGCGACGCAGCTCATCAATCGCCGCAACGCGGTCGTGATCGACCTGCGTACCGCGTCCGACTTCGCCGCCGGCCACCTGCCGTCGGCGCGCCAGGTCGCCGCCGGCGAGATCGGCGCGAAAATTGCGCAGGTCGCGAAAAACAAGAGCACCCCCGTGCTGCTCGTCTGCCAGAACGGCCAGCAGTCGCAGAAGGCGGCGCGCGAGGTCGAGGCGGCAGGCTATGCCGAGGTACACGTGCTCGAGGGCGGCGTTGCCGCCTGGCAGCAGGCCGGGATGCCGGTCGTCAAACAAGGAGTGGCGAAGTGAGCAAGGTTTTGATGTACAGCACGCAGGTGTGTCCGTATTGCATTCAGGCCGAGCGCCTGCTGAAGCTGCGCGGCGTGGAGCAGATCGAAAAGGTGCTGATCGACCGCGATCCGGCCCGCCGTGAGGAAATGATGACGCGCACCGGCCGTCGCACGGTCCCGCAAATCTACATAGGCGACACGCACGTCGGCGGCTACGACGATCTGTCGAAGTTCGACCGCGAAGGCGGGCTCGTGCCGCTTCTGCAAGCGGCCTGATTAGGGCAGAATGGCCGCCGGCCGCGCCGCGGCATGAGCGCGCAGGATTCAACCGAGGCGGCCGGCGTGAAGCCGGGCCGCCGCGTCACCACTTTTAGGGAAACACCATGTCCGACGTCGAAAACCAACCGTTCTTCAACATCCAGCGCGTCTACCTGAAGGATATGTCGCTCGAGCAGCCGAATTCGCCGGCGATCTTCCTCGAGCAGGACATGCCGTCGGTTGAAGTCGAAGTCGACGTCAAGGCCGAACGTCTCGCGGAAAGCGTCTTCGAAGTCGTCGTGTCGGGCACCGTCACCGCGAAGGTGAAGGACAAGGTCGCATTCCTGATCGAAGCGAAGCAGGCCGGCATTTTCGACATTCGCAACATTCCCGACGAACAGCTCGACCCGCTCGTCGGCATCGCCTGCCCGACGATCCTGTTCCCGTACCTGCGCTCGAACATCGCCGACGCGATCACGCGTGCGGGCTTCCCGCCGATCCACCTGGCGGAAATCAACTTCCAGGCGCTGTACGAGCAGCGTCTCGCGCAGCTTCAGCAGCAGCAGGCCGGTGCGGCAGGCGCGCCGAACGGCACGACGCTGAACTGACGTTTCACTCCGGACCGGTGCTGGGTATGAAAGTAGCCGTTCTCGGCGCCGGTGCCTGGGGCACCGCGCTCGCGGGCCATCTGGCCGCGCGGCACGATACGCTTCTCTGGGCGCGCGACGCCGCGCTGATCGCCGGGCTGCAGGCCCGGCACGAAAATTCCCGCTATCTGGACGGCATCGCGCTGCCCGATGCGCTGCGCTACGACGCCGATCTCGGCGCGGCGCTCGCGCACGGCGCCGCGGACGACGCACTGTGCGTGATCGCAGCACCCGTGGCCGGGCTGCGCACGCTGTTCGGCGCGATGCGCGACGCGGGCTGCGTGCCCGCGCATGTCGTGTGGGTCTGCAAGGGCTTCGAGGCCGACACGCATCTGCTGCCGCACCAGGTGATCGCGGCCGAGCTGCCGGGGCAGCACAGCAACGGCGTGCTGTCGGGGCCGAGCTTCGCCCGCGAGGTCGGGCTCGCGCTGCCCGTCGCGCTGACGGTCGCGAGCACGTCCGCCGAATGCCGCGAGCGCACGCTGGCCGCGTTCCATCACGGCGCGATGCGGATCTATACGGGTGACGACGTGGTCGGCGTCGAGGTCGGCGGCGCGGTGAAGAACGTGCTGGCGATCGCGACCGGCATCGCCGACGGCCTCGGCCTCGGGCTGAACGCGCGCGCCGCGCTGGTCACGCGCGGTCTCGCCGAAATGTCGCGGCTCGGCGTCGCGCTCGGCGGCCGCGCGGAGACCTTCACGGGCCTCACGGGCCTCGGCGACCTGATCCTCACCGCGACGGGCGACCTGTCGCGCAATCGCACGGTCGGCCTGCAGCTGGCGGCCGGCCGCTCGCTGAACGACATCCTCGGCGCGCTCGGCCATGTGGCCGAAGGCGTGCGCTGCGCACAGGCCGTGCTCGCGCTCGCGCGCGCGCAGGCGATCGAAATGCCGATCACCGAAGCCGTGTGCGGTGTGCTGTTCGACGGCGTCGCACCGCGCGATGCGGTCAGCGGCCTGCTGCGGCGCGACGCGCGCGCCGAATAACGCCGACGAATCACACCGATTTTTTGCGGCCGGGCGCGCTCGCGCAAAGCGGGCGGCGCCAAAGCGCACTACGCTTGAACCGTCTCCGGCGTTTCGGGAGGGTGTCATGCTGCAGATCGGTTCCACCACGCTCGACGCGCAACGCGTCGACATCACGACGCTCGACGTCGACGTGATCGTCAATGCTGCGAACGGTTCGCTGCTCGGCGGCGGCGGGGTCGACGGCGCGATCCATCGCGCGGCCGGCCCGGGCCTGCTCGCCGAGTGCCGCACGCTCGGCGGCTGCGAGACCGGCGACGCGAAGCTCACGCGCGGCCACGGGCTGCCGGCCCGGTACGTGATTCATGCGGTCGGCCCGGTGTGGCACGGCGGCGGGCGCGGCGAGCCCGAGCTGCTCGCGGCATGCTACCGGCGTGCGATCGAGCTGGCCGAGGAGGTTGCGGCAACCTCGATCGCATTCCCGGCGATCAGCTGCGGCGTGTACCGCTATCCGGCCGAGGAGGCCGTCGACATCGCGGTCGGCACGGTCGCCGAAATGCTGCCGCAGGCGCCGAACCTCGCACGCGTGGTGTTCGCGTGCTTTTCATCCGACATCTACGACCTGTATCGCGCGCGGCTCGCGCGTATCTAGCGCGTGAGCGGATCCGGCCGCGCGGCGTGGCCCGGGCGGGCGCGTCAGGCGCCGCCTTCGAAGCCGGCCTGGCGCCACGCCTCGAACACGACCACCGCCACCGTGTTCGACAGGTTCAGGCTGCGGTTGCCCGGCCGCATCGGCAGGCGTACGCGCTGTTCGTTCGCGAAGCGTTCGAGCACCTCGGCCGGCAGGCCGCGTGTTTCCGAGCCGAACACGAACCAGTCGCCCGGCACGAATGCATGGTCATGGAAGCGGCCCGAGCCACGGGTCGTGAACGCGAACATCCGCGCGGGATCGGGTGCTTCGGTCGCGACGAACGCGTCCCAGTCGCGATGCACGCGCATTTCCGCGTACTCGTGATAGTCGAGGCCCGCGCGGCGCATCTTCGCGTCGTCGAGCGGAAAGCCGAGCGGCTCGATCAAATGCAGGCGCGCGCCGGTATTGGCACACAGGCGGATCACGTTGCCGGTGTTCGGCGGAATTTCGGGGGCGACGAGGACGACGTTGAACATGGTTGGGTCTGGCTGGGCCGGCCGGGACGGAGCGACGTGCACTCGTCCCGGCCGGCCGGTTCGTGACGGCCGGCGCCGCGCGCGGGTGGCCGGCCTCTCTATCTAATTAATCCCTGGCGGTGCGCAGCGCAACCAGATTCGTCACGCGTGCGGCGCCCGCCGCCTTCAATGCCTGCGCGGCCGCCGCGAGCGTCGCGCCGGACGTCATCACGTCGTCGACGAGTGCCACGTGGCGGCCGGTGAGGTCGCCCGCCACCGCGAACGCCGCGAGCACGTTGTCGCGCCGCGCGCGCCGGTCGAGCCGCGACTGCGGCGCGGTTTCGGCCACGCGTGCCAGCAGCGCCGCATCGGCGCGCACGCCGAGCCGGCGCGCGAGCGGCCGCGCGATCGCCCACGCCTGGTTGTAGCCGCGCGCGACGAGCCGCCCGTGCGACAACGGCACCGGTGCGATCACGTCGAAGCCGCCGGTGGCGCGCAGCGCGTCCGTGTCGTCGATCCGCTGTGCGAGCCGGGCCGCGAATTCCGCGCCGAGCGCGAGCCGCGCATGAAACTTCAGGCCGCGCGCGAGCCCGTCGAGCGGGGCGCGGTAATCGGCGAGCGCGAGCGTCGCATCGAACGGCGGCGGCGTCGCGCGGCATGCTTCGCACCGGTACGCGGACGCGGAACCGGCGCCGCCGTGCCCGCCGCGGGCTGCGCGCGGCCGCGGCCGCCCGACGCCCAGCGGTACCGCGCAGACGTCGCAGCGCAGCCGCGCTTCGTTCCAGTACGCGGCGTCGCAGGCGCTGCAAATCACCGGATGTGACAAATTGCCGCACAGCGCGCACCGATTCGGCAAGGCGAGTGCGATGACGCGCACGGCCAGCGCGCGAACCTGCGACAAAACGACGCGCATCGGGCGCGGGGCGGAACTGCGATCCATCGCGAACACTCCTGGCGGCCCCGCCTCGATGAAGGCTACGAGGCGAGCGAGTATACTTCGGGCTCTTCGCCAGTGTGCCCGACATGTCTCCAGCTTCGACTTCAACCGGCCGTCCGGCCAATGACGCCCGGCGTCTGCGGCGGATCTTCGATCGCCGCGCCGCCACGTTCGACGCGGTCGCGTTCCTGCCGCGCGAGATCGCGCAGCGGATGAACGAGCGCCTCGAATACATCAAGGTGAGCCCCGCGGCCGTGCTCGACGCAGGCTGCGGCCCGGGCGACGACCTGCCGGCGCTGCGCGCGCGCTTTCCCGAAGCCCCGGTGTTCGGCGTCGACCTGTCCGGCGCGATGCTCGCACGGGCGGGCCAGCGCGAGGTCGAGCAGGCGAGCTGGCGCCGCTGGCTGCCCGCGTCGCTCGGCCGGGCGCTGGGCCAGCGCGGCCCGCGCGTCGCGCAGGCCGACTTCTCGGTGCTGCCGTTCGCGGCCGGCGCGTTCGACCTGATCTGGTCGAATCTCGCGCTGCACTGGCATTCGCGTCCCGATACGGTGTTCCCTGAATGGCAGCGCGTGCTGCGCGTGAACGGCCTGCTGATGTTCAGCACGCTCGGCCCCGACACGCTGCGCGAGCTGCGCGCGGCCTGCGCGGACGCCGAAGCGGCGCTCGGCATCGCGCCGGCGGCCGCGCGCGTCGTCGATTTCGTCGACATGCACGACCTCGGCGACATGCTCGTCGAGAGCGGCTTCGAGATTCCGGTGATGGACCAGGAAGTGCTGACCGTCACGTACAAGACCCCCGATTCCCTGCTGGCCGACGTGCGCCGCTGGGGCGCCTATCCGTTCGACCGCGCGGTGCCGCAGCATGCGGCGCGGCGCTTTCGCGCGGCGCTCGGCGACGCGCTGGAAGCGCGCCGGCGCGCGGACGGCACGATTGCCCTGACGTTCGAGGTGATCTACGGCCACGCATGGAAGGCCGTGCCGCGCACGACCGCCGAGGGGCACGGCATCGTGCGCATCGAAGATATCGGCAAGGGGCGTCCGAAGAATCGGTAAAGCGGTAAAGAGGGGTTTTGTTATGTCTGAAATTAGCGGCGCAAAGCGGGGTCGAATAGACGCCAAAAACGGCCGGGAAGCTTGTGGCGCTTGGCTCGCGGGCCGATAGCCGCTTGCTTGTGGATGCCATTGAACCCGCCTATAATGCGTCAGCTTGTCGTCCCGGGGTCCCCGCAATACGGGCCGACGAGTCCGATGCAGGCATGCATCGCATGCCATTCGCGTGAGGCGGCGATGGAAGCAGCAAGGGTGTCGGCGGAGACGAACGATGAACCGGTCCTCGAAGACTGGCTCATGAAACGCAACTGTTCGGTGTCGCCGCGCCAGTTCGTGCTGTTTTACGCGTCGCTCGCGGGCTTCTCGCTGGTGATCGCGGCAGTGCTGATGTGGCGGGGGGCCTGGCTCGTCATGCCCTTCACGGGAATCGAATTGCTGGCGGTCGGCGTCGCGTTTGCGATCCATGCCCGTCATGCGGTCGATTACGAGCGCATCAGGCTGTTTCCGCACCGGCTCGTGATCGAGCGGATGGATGCGGAGCGGCTCACGCAGATCGAATTCAATCCGCGCTGGGTGCGGGTCGAGCCGGGTGCGACGCCACGCGATCCGATTCGACTGGTATCGCGCGGGCAGACCGTCGTAATCGGGCAGCATCTCGCGCAGCACAAGCGTGCGCAGTTCGCCGACGAACTGCGCGTGTCGCTCAGGCGCTGCGGCTGACGAGGCGCGGGCACCGGCCGGAACAGGCCGGCGCCTTGCGACGGGGGAGGGTTTGAATGGAAATTTTGGGTAAGGATGCTATGAAAACAATCAAGCGAGCCCTCACGGGCGTGCTGGCATGCAGCGGATTGCTCTTTGCCGGCGCGGCTCTGGCGGTCGGTGATAGCCCGGGCGGCCCCCGCGTCAACGAGATCAACTTTCAGCCGCCTGTCACGAAGATCGCCGAGGAGCTCTACGATCTCCACACGATGATGCTGATCCTGTGTACGGTGATCTTCGTCGGCGTGTTCGGCGTGATGTTCTATTCGATCTTCGCGCACCGCAAATCCAAAGGCCACAAGGCCGCCAATTTCCATGAAAGCACGACCGTCGAAATCATCTGGACGATCGTGCCGTTCATCATCGTCGTGCTGATGGCGCTGCCGGCCACGAAGGCCGTCGTCGCGATGAAGGACACGACCAACGCCGATCTCACGATCAAGGTCACCGGCTACCAGTGGAAGTGGGGCTACGACTACGTGAAGGGGCCGGGCGAGGGCATCAGCTTCCTGTCGACGCTCAGCACCCCGCGTGACGAAGTGATGGGCAAGAAGCCGATCACCGAGACCTACCTGCAGGAAGTCGACAACCCGCTCGTCGTGCCGGTCAACAAGAAGATCCGCATCATCACGACCGCGAACGACGTCGTTCACTCGTGGTACGTGCCGGCGTTCGGCGTGAAGCAGGATGCGATCCCCGGCTTCGTGCGCGATACGTGGTTCAAGGCCGACAAGGTCGGCACGTTCCGCGGCTTCTGTACCGAACTGTGCGGCAAGGAACACGCGTTCATGCCGGTCGTGGTCGTGGTGCTGTCGGACGACGACTACGCGAAGTGGGTGAGCGCGCAGAAGGCCAAGCTGGCCAGCGCGTCGGTCGATCCGAACAAGGTTTACACGATGGCCGAACTCGTCGCGCACGGCGAGGAAGTCTACAAGGCGAACTGCGCGGCCTGCCACCAGGTGAACGGCAAGGGCCTCGGCGCCTTCCCTGCGATGGACGGCAGCCCGATCGTGAACGGCCCGATCGCCGGCCACGTCGAGCGCGTGCTGCACGGCAAGGGTGCGATGCCGTCGTGGGCGTCGCTGTCGGACCTCGACATCGCATCGGTCATCACGTACGAGCGCAACTCGTGGGGCAACCACAAGAACGACCTGCTGCAGCCGAAGCAAGTGACCGACGCGCGCAACGGCAAGATGCCGGAAGACGTGGCGGGCGCCGCGGCGCCCGCCGAAGCGGCCTCGGCACCGGCGCAAGCCGCGTCGGGTGCGGCCGAGCAACCGGCGGCAGCGTCGGCATCGGCGGCTGTGTCGACGATCTACTTCGAAACGGGCAAGAGCGTGCTGCCGGCCGACGCGAAGGCGGCGATCGCCGCAGCGGCCGACTATGCGAAGGCACATCCGGACGCGAAGCTCGCGCTGTCGGGTTTCACCGACAAGACGGGCTCGGCCGACGCGAACGCCGAACTGGCCAAGCATCGTGCACAGGCCGTGCGCGACGCGCTGAAGGCAGCAGGCGTGGCGGAAGACCACATTATTCTCAAAAAGCCGGAAACGATCACGGGCGGGGCTGACGCGAAGGAAGCCCGGCGGGTCGAGATCGGGCCGGCGGCTTGACGTGTCGCTGAGTTAGTCGACGTATTCGCATTAGGAGATTCTCATGTCTAGCATCGGGCACGACGTAGCCGCGGACCACGCGCACGACGACCACGCGCACGAAATGCCGCACGGCTGGCGGCGCTGGCTGTTCGCCACCAACCACAAGGACATCGGTACGCTGTACCTGCTGTTCTCGTTCATCATGTTCCTGTCGGGCGGCGTGATGGCACTCGGCATCCGTGCCGAACTGTTCGAGCCGGGCCTGCAGATCATGCGTCCGGAGTTCTTCAACGAACTCACGACGATGCACGGCCTGATCATGGTGTTCGGCGCGATCATGCCGGCGTTCGTCGGCTTCGCGAACTGGATGATTCCGCTGCAGATCGGCGCGTCCGACATGGCGTTCGCGCGGATGAACAACTTCAGCTTCTGGCTGCTGCCGGTCGCGGCCGTGCTGCTGGTCGGTTCGTTCTTCGCGCCGGGCGGCGCGACGGCCGCCGGCTGGACGCTGTACGCACCGCTGTCGACGCAGATGGGCCCGGGCATGGACTTCGCGATCTTCGCGGTCCACATCATGGGCGCGTCGTCGATCATGGGCGGGATCAACATCGTCGTGACGATCCTGAACATGCGCGCACCGGGCATGACGCTGATGAAGATGCCGATGTTCGCATGGACCTGGCTGATCACCGCGTACCTGCTGATCGCCGTGATGCCGGTTCTGGCAGGCGCGATCACGATGGTGCTGTTCGACCGCCACTTCGGCACGTCGTTCTTCAACGCGGCAGGCGGCGGCGACCCGGTGATGTACCAGCACATCTTCTGGTTCTTCGGCCACCCCGAGGTGTACATCATGATTCTGCCGGCGTTCGGGATCGTGTCGCAGGTGATCCCGGCGTTCGCACGCAAGACGCTGTTCGGCTATAGCTCGATGGTGTATGCGACGGCGTCGATCGCGATCCTGTCGTTCAT
The DNA here is from genome assembly GCF_003854225.1 of Burkholderia sp. Bp8986. Classification (NCBI taxonomy): domain Bacteria; kingdom Pseudomonadati; phylum Pseudomonadota; class Betaproteobacteria; order Burkholderiales; family Burkholderiaceae; genus Burkholderia; species Burkholderia sp. Bp8986. The sequence goes on from NZ_QTQM01000006.1 coordinate 159,824, forward strand.
GGTCTGGGCGCACCACATGTTCGCGACGGGCATGCCGGTCACCGGCCAGCTGTTCTTCATGTACGCGACGATGCTGATCGCGGTGCCGACGGGCGTGAAGGTGTTCAACTGGCTCGCGACGATGTGGCGCGGCTCGATGACGTTCGAGACCCCGATGCTGTTCGCGATCGGCTTCCTGTTCGTGTTCACGTTCGGCGGCCTGACGGGCCTGATGCTGGCGATGGCGCCGCTCGACATCCAGTACCACGGCACCTACTTCGTGGTGGCGCACTTCCACTACGTGCTGGTGGCAGGCTCCCTGTTCGCGCTGTTCGCGGGCTGGTACTACTGGGCGCCGAAGTGGACGGGCTGGATGTACAACGAGACGCGCGGCAAGATCCACTTCTGGTCGTCGATGATCTTCTTCAACCTGACGTTCTTCCCGATGCACTTCGTCGGTCTCGCGGGCATGCCGCGTCGTTATGCGGACTACCCGGCGCAGTTCACGGACTTCAACCAGGTGGCGACGATCGGCGCATTCGGCTTCGGCCTCGCGCAGGTGTACTTCCTGTTCGCGGTCGCGCTGCCGGCCTACCGTGGCGGCGGCGACCTGGAAAAGGCGTCGGACAAGCCGTGGGATGGCGCGACGGGCCTCGAGTGGACGGTGCCGAGCCCGGCTCCCTTCCACACGTTCGAGCAACCGCCGCACGTCGAATAAGTTTCACCCGGCGTTCCGCCGCTGCCTGCCGCGCAGGCAGGCGCGGCGGGCGCCGAATCGATGTATCAGCGAAGTTTCAGCGAAGTTTCAGATGAACCGGAATCCACAACAAAGACGAACGCCCGAGCAGATTCGCGCGGGCAACAAGCGGCTCGGCCTCATCCTGCTCGTCATCGCCGCCGTTTTTTTTGTGGGTGTCGTGATCAAGCAGTGGTGGCTGTCCACTCACTGATATGCAGTAACTGACGCAGTAGCGAGGAAGTCGTCGTATGTCGAAGCCGGAAGAGGGCGCCGTCGATCGCGCATTCAATCGTTCGATGCTGGTGAAGCTCTTCGTCGTGGCCGGACTGATGTTCGGCTTCGGCTTCGCGCTGATTCCGATGTATCGCGCGATCTGCCAGATCACCGGCATCAACAACCTGGTGCAGCGCGATGTCAGCGAACGCGAGGTGAAGAACTCGCAGGTCGACATGAGCCGCACGGTGTCGGTCGAGTTCGACGCGAATGCGCGCGGCCCGCTCGGTTTCAAGCCGGAGCGCAACAGCCTCGACGTGCATCCGGGCGAACTGACGACGATCGTGTACGACGTGACCAACGGGCAGGGCCGGCCGGTGGTGGCGCAGGCGATTCCGAGCTACGCGCCGAAGCAGGCGACGGAGTTCTTCAAGAAGATCGAGTGTTTTTGCTTCACGCAGCAGACGCTGGCTGCGAACGAGTCGCGCAAGATGCAGGTGGTGTTCGTGATCGATCCGAAGCTGCCGAAGGACGTGAAGACGATCACGCTGTCGTACACGTTCTTCGAGCTGAACACGCCGGCCGCGCCGGCGCCGGCACCGCGCAAGACGGCGGCGCAGGGCGACGCGAAGCCGGACGCATGACGACGGAGACGGGGCAGTGACAGAGACCAAGCGGAGCGGGTCGTTCGGCCAGGCGTTGCGAGCGGTGTTGTGGTCGTTCTTCGGTGTGCGCAAGCGGCGCGACCTGGAGGCCGACGCGACGCAGCTCAATCCGCTGCACGTGCTGATCGTCGCGTTGATCGCGGCCGGTGTGTTCATCGGCGTGCTGATCCTGATCGTGCGTGCGGTCGTGGGCTGAGGCTCGCGGCCACGAAAGAATGCAGTGCGTAGCGCCCGGGCGCTGCGTGCGGGAAAGAGCGGCGGCGGTCGTGCCGTGCAAGAAATAAAGCCGGAGCGGTTTCCGGTACACAAATTGGACTGAAGTGGAGAATCAAGCATGAGCGGTCAAAACCAGACCCCGTACTATTTCGTGCCGCATCCGTCGCAGCATCCGATCAGCGCGGCCTGCGGCCTGCTGGTCATGCTCGCGTCGGTGGCGCTGTGGATCAACGGTCACGACTGGGCTCCGTACACGGCGCTGCTTGGCCTGCTGTGGTTGCTCTTCACGCTGTACCACTGGTTCGGCGATTCGATCGCCGAGTCGGAAGGCGGTCATTACGGCAAGAACGTCGACAAGTCGTACCGCTGGAGCATGAGCTGGTTCATCTTCTCCGAAGTCATGTTCTTCGGCGCATTCTTCGGCGCGCTGTTCTACGCGCGTGAAATCGCGCTGCACCAGCTCGGCAGCCTCGACTACAAGCTGATCTGGCCGGATTTCTCCGCCGTGTGGCCGAACGAAGGCCCGGCCGCGCTCGCCGGTCACTTCAAGACGATGGGCCCGTGGCCGATCCCGACGCTGAACACGGCGCTGCTGCTGTCGTCGGGCGCGACGCTGACGGTGTCGCACCACGCGCTGCGCGACAATCATCGCAACAAGGCGATCGCGTGGCTGGCCGCGACGCTCGTGCTCGGCGTCTGCTTCCTGTTCACGCAGGGCTTCGAGTACTACCACGCGTACAACGAACTGAACCTGACGCTGAACTCGGGCGTGTACGGCTCGACGTTCTTCCTGCTGACGGGCTTCCACGGCTTCCACGTGTTCCTCGGCGGCACGATGCTCGCGGTGGTGCTGGTGCGGATGATCCGCGGCCACTTCAAGCCTGATCACCACTTCGCATTCGAAGGCGCCGCGTGGTACTGGCACTTCGTCGACGTCGTCTGGCTCGGCCTGTACGTCGTCGTCTACTGGCTGTAAATGCAACAACGGCCCGCGCAGCGATGCGCGGGCCGTTTTCATTGGCGGGGACGGGGCAGCGGCCGGCTGCTTGCGCTCAACGCCAATCCGGCGCCGCCGCGACTCAGTCAGGCGGCGCTTTTGCTTGGTAGCGCCGCTGTGCGGCGAAATGTCACAGCGATTACAGAGGCCGGCGCGGTGAAGGCATCAACGCCCGATCGGCAGGCCGGTCGAATGGATCCAGCCCATCCAGTTCGCGAACAGGATGAACAGGAACAGCGAGATCGACAGCCCGACACGGGTGGCAAGCGACCACACCATGCGTTTCGTATGGCCGCGGTCTTGCATCATGAAGTAGAGCGCCGAGCCCATGCTGGCGACGATGAGGACGAAGGCGATGGGAACGAGGATGTGCATGACACGAACCGGACGACGGCAATTCGAAAGGAAGAGGATAATTATCGCACTTCGCTTTCGCGAATGCGCCTCGCGGGTGGCCCGATGAAGATCCGCTGGCTGCCTGCGCTGCTGATTCTCGTCGTCGTCGCGGTCACGATTCGCCTCGGGTTCTGGCAGCGCGACCGCGCGCACCAGAAGGAAGCGCTGCAGGCGAACGTCGTGCGTTACGAGCACGCGGTGCCCGTCGACGTCGGTGCGCAGCCGATTCCGCTCGCGTCGATCGAGTTCCACCGCGTGCGGGCGAAGGGCCGCTTCCTGCCGGAGCAGGCGGTGTTCCTCGACAATCGGCCGTATAACGACCAGCCGGGTTTTTACGTCGTGATGCCGTTTAAACTCACGGGCGGCGGCGCCGTGCTGGTGAACCGCGGCTGGCTGCCGCGCAACATCGCCGATCGCACGGCGATCGAGCCGTTCCCGACGCCCGACGGCGAGATCGAGATCGAAGGCATCGCGCGCGCCGACGCGTCGCGCGCGTTCGAACTCGGCGAAGGCGGCTCGGCCGCGCACCAGAAGATCCGGCAGAACCTGGACGTCGCCGCGTATGCGAAGGAAACGGGGCTGCCGCTGCAGCCGTTCGTGATCCAGCAGACGAGCGACGACGGCGACAAGCTCGTGCGCGACTGGCCGGCGGCGACGACCGGCGTCGAGCGCAATTACGGTTACATGTTTCAGTGGTGGGCCATGGCGGCGGTCGCGCTCGGCTTTGGCCTGTACGCCGCGCGGCGTGCGGCGAAGAAGTCGGCCGGCGCGTGAGCGCCATGGCAGGACGCGGCGCACGCGCGCCGCGGGTTCGTTTCGAGAGGTCTGATTTGTCCATGCAATCTTCCCGTCAGGGTCCGGCCGCCGCGCCGATCTCGCCCGCGGCCCGCAAGCGCGGCCGCTGGATGCTCGTGCTGCTGGGTCTCGTGTGCGCGGCGCCGATCATCGCGTCGTACTTCACCTATTACGTGATCAAGCCGAAGGGCGGCTCGACCAACTACGGCACGCTGATCGAGCCGCAGCGGCCGATCCCGGCCGACCTGCAGGTCACCGACGAAACCGGCAAGACGGTGCCGCTGTCGTCGCTGCGCGGCGTGTGGCTGTTCGTGATGACCGACCGCAGCGCGTGCGACGATGCATGCGCGCAAAAGCTCTACTTCATGCGCCAGATCCGCGTCACGCAGGCGGGCGAGCGGCACCGGATCACGATGGTGTGGCTGCGCAGTGATGCGGACGCGATTCCGCAGAAGGTTCTGGAAGCCTATCCGGACACGCGCCGGCTGGTCGCCGATCCGGCCGCGGTGGCTGCATGGCTGCCGGCCGACGCCGGCACGAAGGACAGCGACCACCTCTACATGGTCGATCCGAACGGCAACCTGATGATGCGTTTCCCGAAGGACCCGAATCCCAGCAAGATCAAGTCGGACGTGACCAAGCTGCTGAAGTGGTCGAGCATCGGCTAAGGCGAGACGACGAGGCAACCATTCGATGTCGTATCTACTGCAACTCGGCCTGATCGGCCTCTGCATCGCGCTGCTGCCGCTGTCGTACGTGTGGGTGAAGGCCGACGACGACAAGTTCCGCAAGCTGGTGTGGATCACCACGTTCCTGACCCTCGACCTGGTGATGTTCGGCGGCTTCACGCGGCTGACCGATTCGGGCCTCGGCTGCCCCGACTGGCCCGGCTGCTACGGCACGTCGTCGCCGTTCATCGCGCACGCCGCGATCACGGCCGCGCACCAGGCGATGCCGACCGGCCCCGTCAGCATGACGAAGGCATGGATCGAGATGATCCACCGCTATTTCGCGATGGCGATCGGCGTGCTGATCATCGCGCAGGTCGTGATCGCCTGGTCCGCGCGGCTGCGCCGCCGCCCGCTGCACGTGTCGCCGTGGTGGCCGACGAGCCTCTTGCTGCTGATCGTCGTGCAGGGCGTGTTCGGCGCGTGGACGGTCACGATGAAGCTGCAGCCGGTGATCGTCACGACCCACCTGCTGCTCGGCCTCATGCTACTCGGCACGCTCGGCTGGCTCGCGGCGCGGCAGACGCCGCTGCCGTCGCATGACCCGGAGGCCGGCCGCTACCGCGCGGCCGCGCTCGCGGCGCTGGTGCTGCTGGTCGTGCAGATCGCGCTCGGCGGCTGGGTGAGCACCAACTACGCGGTGCTCGCGTGTACCGACTTCCCGACCTGCAACGGCCAGTGGATTCCGCCGATGAACTTCGGTCAGGGCTTCCATCTGTGGCGCGCGCTCGGCATGACGAAGGACGGCGACGCGATCACGCAGGACGCGCTGGTCGCGATCCACTGGACCCACCGCACGTTCGCGTTCGTCGTCGTCGCGTACCTGGTCGCGTTCGCGCTGAAGATGCGCCGCTTCGAGTCGCTGCGCCGGCCCGCGAACGGCGTGCTGCTGGTGGTTCTGCTGCAGTTCCTGACGGGCCTGACCAACATCGTGCTGCAGTGGCCGCTGCCGGTCGCCGTCGCGCACAACGGCGGTGCCGCGATCCTGCTGCTGCTCGTCGTCATGTTAAACTTTCGCATCCTTTCAAGCCGCCCCGGCCGTGTCGTGCAGCCCGCGCGCGACGCCGCCCCGGCGTGACCGTCCCCATGCAAAGCACCCTTTCCCAATCGCCCGGTAGCCGGTTCTCGCAGTACATGGCGCTGACGAAGCCGCGTGTCACGCAGCTCGCGGTGTTCTGCGCGGTGATCGGCATGTTTCTCGCGACGCCGGGCATGGTGCCGTGGCATGTGCTGATCGGCGGCACGGTCGGCATCTGGCTGCTGGCCGGCGCCGCGTTCGCGATCAACTGCCTCGTCGAGCAGAAGATCGACGCGATGATGCGCCGTACCGCGTGGCGTCCGTCCGCGCGCGGCGAGATCACGACTCCGCAGATCCTGCTGTTCTCGGCAGTGCTGGGCAGCGTCGGCGCATGGACGCTCTATACCTTCACGAACCCGCTGACGATGTGGCTGACGATCGCGACGTTCGTCGGCTACGCGGTGATCTACACGCTGCTGCTCAAGCCGATGACGCCGCAGAACATCGTGATCGGCGGCGCATCGGGCGCGATGCCGCCGGCGCTCGGCTGGGCCGCGGTCACCGGCGCGGTGCCCGGCGACGCGTGGATCCTCGTGCTGATCATCTTCGTGTGGACGCCGCCGCATTTCTGGGTGCTGGCGCTCTATCGCCGCAAGGACTACGAAAACGCGGGCCTGCCGATGCTGCCCGTCACGCACGGCGAGAAGTTCACGCGGCTGCACATCCTGCTGTACACGGTGATCCTGTTCGCGGTCACGCTGATGCCGTTCATCTCCGGGATGAGCGGCGCCGTCTACCTGACGAGCGCGGTGCTGCTCGGCGCGGTGTTCCTCGCGTATGCGTGGAAGATCCATCGCGACTATTCGGACGAACTCGCCCGCAAGGCTTTCCGTTACTCGATCGTCTACCTGTCGCTGCTGTTCGCCGCGCTGCTCGTCGATCACTATGCGCGCCCGCTGCTCGGCGTGTAACCGCACGGTTTGAACGCAATGCTCCATTCATGGTTCGGGCGCCGCGCGCGCCAAGGCTGGATGCTCGCGTGCGCATTCGCGGCAGCCACGCTGCTCGCCGGCTGCGACAACGCGCCGAAATTCCAGAATCTCGACATCACCGGCAACACGCAGTTCGGCAGCGATTTCTCGCTGCCGGATACGGCGGGCAAGGTGCGTACGCTCGGCGACTTCAAGGGCCGGGCGGTCGTGGTGTTCTTCGGCTATACGCACTGCCCGGACGTATGCCCGACGACGATGGCCGAACTGTCCGAAGCGCTGAAGCAGCTCGGCCCCGATGCCGCGAAGCGTGTGCAGGTGCTGTTCGTCACCATCGATCCGGAGCGTGACACGCCCGCGCTGCTCGGCCAGTACGTGCCTGCGTTCGATCCGTCGTTCATCGGCCTGCGGCCGGCCGACGAGGCGCAGCTCAAGAAGGTTACAAAGGATTTCCGCGTGTACTACGCGAAGGTGCCCGGCAAGACGCCCGGCAGCTACACGATGGATCACACCGCCGCGAGCTACGTGTTCGATCGCGACGGCAAGCTGCGCCTGTTCGTGCGCGACGGCCAGGGCCCCGGCCCGTGGGTCCACGACCTGAAGCTGCTGGTCGACTGAACGGCGTACGCCGCAGGTTCGCCCGGGCGCTCGCCTGGCGCTACGCGTGACGGCCGCGACGCGCCGTCACGCATTCCTCCTTCTCCCCCTCGATCTGCATGCGCCGCCTCGCGGGGCGGCTGCGTATGAACATTCGGGCGCTGATGCGCTTGCGCGCGTTACGGCAGCGCCGGCACGTTGAAGCCTTGCGCGGCACGCGTGATCCGGAATTCCGTCACGCGATACGTCGCGAGCCCTTCGGTCACGAACGGATCGGTCTCGAGGATCGCGTCCAGTTCGTCGCGGTCGATGCGGGCAGCGAGGATCACGCCGCCTTCGCGCGGTACCTTCGGCCCCGCCGCGATGAAGATGCCGCGCTCGAACAGCGGCTGAAGATACGCGCGGTGGCGTTCGAGTGCATCGTCGATGCGCTCGAGCGATGCGTTGTAATGGATGTCGATGACGTACATGGATGGCCCTGGAATTGTCGCCGGCGCGTGGTGTGCCGGTCGGCCGGTCTTTTTAGCACAGCGGCCGTTCCCTGTCGTGCCGGCCGTCGTCGCGCATCGTCCACCAGCACCGCCGCGGTGCATACCCATATGAGCGGGATGTATTTCACTTCCGGCCGATCCTGTGACACCATTTGCCCCTTCCTGCGAGTCCGGGGATACCCGTATCGCGCCCCATTTTCAGTTAGCAAGAAAGCGAGAAACAGATGAAGCGTCGCAGTCTCCTGAAGGTATTTTCCGTGCTGGCCACCGGTGCCGCGCTGACGCTGTCGGCGGGCGCGCACGCCGAGGACAAGGTCATCAAGGTCGGCACGGTGGCCGGCCCGGATGCGGAAGTTTGGCAGGTCGTGCAGAAGGTCGCGAAGGAGAAGGAAGGCCTGAACGTGAAGGTCATCGAGTTCAACGACTACGTGCAGCCGAACGCGGCGCTCGACTCGGGCGACCTCGACGCGAACAGCTTCCAGCACCAGCCCTACCTCGACAGCCAGGTGAAGCAGCGCGGCTACAAGATCGTCAGCGCGGGCCTGACCTACATCTCGCCGATCGGCGTGTACTCGAAGAAGTTCAAGGCGCTGAAGGACCTGCCGCAAGGCGCGAAGCTCGCGGTGCCGAACGATCCGTCGAACGAGAACCGCGCGCTGCTGCTGCTGCAGACGCAAGGCGTGATCAAGCTGAAGACGGGCGCCGGCACGGGCGGCAACAACGCGACGGTGCTCGACATCGCCGAGAACCCGAAGAAGCTGAAGATTTCCGAGCTCGACGCCGCGCAACTGCCGCGCGTGCTGTCGGACGTCGACGCCGCCGTGATCAACACGAACTACGCGCTCGCCGCGAACCTGCAGCCGACCAAGGACGCGATCGCGCTCGAATCGCTGACGAGCCCGTATGCGAACCTGATCGCCGTGCGCGCGAAGGACAAGGATCAGCCGTGGGTGAAGAAGCTGGTCAAGGCGTACCAGTCGGCGGAAGTGCGGGAGTTCATCAAGAAGCAGTTCAAGGGCTCGATGGTCGCGTCGTTCTGAACGCGATCGATTGACCGAACGAAGGCCTGCATGTGCGCAGGCCTTTTTTGTTTGTGCGGTGAGGGATGTTCTATTGACGCTGCGCAGGCGCCGCCTCGCTGGCTTTAACATGCCCGAGATTCGCCAGCGCAGGGAAGATCACACAACGCAATTGCTGCGTACTCGCTGGTAAGCGCCGTCTGGTAACGGTCTGTTACGTTGCCATCGAGCCGGTGCGTCGTTGCTCGAGTGCGGAACCGGTATGCCTTTTCTCGAGCCGGTATCCCGCTGTGCCCCGTCATTGCTCACGTCGAGCCGCATGACAAAAGTTTCGCGGGATATTCCACCGTCGTTGCATAGAGAGCGGCCGGAAGATCGGCAGGAATTTGTCCGCTCGGTAGCCATATGTCTTCGTTAGACTGAAAAACAGTTCTGGAAATTACACGCGAGGATATTGAATGGGGGCGGCCGAAAAGTTGGGCGGCGTTTACTATTATTATGGAATGGATAATCTGACTGCCGGGGGAATTGTTCTTCTGGATAATGGTCGACGAATCCATGAATCAGTTGGGTGTCGACGATGCGGTGTCGGTTGGCATGATTCTGCTTGGTAAAAACAATTTATCGACCCGTGTGAAACCCGGCGGAGCAATAAAAGGGACCTCGCGTGCAAGCCAGTTTTCGAGAAGGGTTTTTCAGAAGGCGCAGTTTCCGTTTGGTCTTAAGTTGCCCACCCTGGTGGGCGGGCCGGTGAAGGATCTGAAAATCAGGATGGTGAGGAACATCGGCACTTTTGTGGGGAGAACGATACCCGTCGCAGGCTGGGTAATTCTCGCGAGTGAAATTTGTATTATCGCTCGTAAGGCAGCTAATCATTACAATAGGGTCGCGAGGGAGGGTGACAGGTTATGGTAGACATTGAGGATGAAGTAGTTGACTTCGTGAAGAAGAGGATTGGCTTCTCCATGTTGTCGAGGAATGTGGATATAACCGAAAATACCGATCTGGATGTTGACCTGGGCTTTGATGCTGCTGAAGTCGGAGAAATGATGAAGGAGTATTCGGAGGAGTTTGGTGTCGATATGAGTAGATTCGACATTAAAAAATATTACCCCGAAGAGGACTCTTCATTTCTTGACTTGATCAATCCGTTCAAGAAAAGAGTCGTTCATCATGTTCCGGACCTGAACGTCCGAATGTTGATTGCATCGGCCAAGGCTGGGCACTGGCTCTACAGCTGACTGCTCACCGCTTTGCATTTGTCTGTGTCCGGGCGGCGGCATCGTGCCGACTCCTTTAGAGGCGCGGCAGGTCCAGCGTCGGCTGACACGCGCTACCCCCTCACATCTCGCCGCGCCGCGAGCAGATCGCCATGATCTGCTGGATCGCGTAGTTGTCGCGCACGCCCGGCAGCGACTGCACGACGCACTCGTGGAAGCGCCGCTCGCGCGGCAGCAGCATCGCGTTGTTGCGGTACAGCGCGTCGCACGAGCGCTGGATCAGCTGCGCGGCCACGCCGTTGCGGCTCTCGCGCAGCGCGCCCAGCATGCAGTCGTCGTATTGCGCGTAGCCGTCGGTCAGCGCGAATGCCGCACCCGGCAGCGCCAGCGCGACGGCCGCGTATGCGATCGCACGGATCCCCCGTTTCATAGGCCCCTCCGATGGTGTGGATCGGGTCGGCGGACAGCATAACGTAAAGCGGCAAGGGCGGCTGACGCGGTGCGCCAGGATCGGCGTCGCTTCGGAGCCGGAGGATTGCGGCGGGCGGTCGTTCCGCCGACACGCGCCCGCCACGCCCGGGGCGGCTCGCCGTCACATGACGGGGGCGCCGGCTTTTCCTGCGCTTTTCATCTGACAAAACCCCCGTTTCGTACTAGTACTGTGCGACATGAACGCATTGCCATATACTGTATATCCATACAGTTGTGGGTGGCGTCATGCTCGCATCCTCCATTTCTCCCGAATCCCTTCATCCATCGCTCTGGCGCGGCTCGCAGCTCGCGCGCGGCGGTGCGCGCACGATCGACACGGGTTTCGCGTCGCTGTCCGCCGAGCTGCCGGGCGGCGGCTGGCCGGTCGGCGGGCTCGTCGAACTGCTGGCCGCCCAGCCGGGCTGCGGCGAGATGCGGCTGCTCGCGCCGGCGCTCGCGCGCACCGTCAGCGCGCGGCGGCCGCTCGCGCTCGTCGCGCCGCCGCAGTCGCCGCATGCGACCGCGCTGGCCGCGCTCGGCGTGCCGGCCGACGCGCTGCTGTGGCTGCGCGCCGGCAGCCGTACCGATGCGTTGTGGGCCGCCGAGCAGGCGCTCAGGACCGGCTGCTGCGGTGCGCTGCTGCTCTGGCAGGACGCGCGGCCCGATGCGCTGCGCCGCCTGCATCTCGCGGCCGCGCGCACCGGCGACACGCTGTTCGTGATGCTGCGCCCGCTGTCGGCGGCCAAACAGCCGTCGCCGGCCGTGCTGCGCGTCGCGCTGCATCCGGTGCCGGGCGGCGTGTCGCTCGACATCGTCAAGCGTCGCGGGCCCGCGCGCGGCGAGCCGCTCGCGCTCGATTTGCCGTCGCCCATCGTGGAGAGCCGCTATGCGCGTCTTGCTCGGCATCCATCTGCCGCGCCTGCCGCTCGACGTGTGCGCCCCGCCGCCGTCTGACGGCGCGGCGGACGGCGCAGACGACGCAGGCTGCGCGGTGCTCGAGCAGGGTGTCGTGCTGATTGCCGACCCGCCCGCGCGCCGGCAGGGCGTGCGCGCGGGCATGAAGCGCGGCGGCGTGCTGACGCTTTCGCCCGACACGCGGCTCGTCGAACGCGATCCCGCCCGCGAGGCCGATGCGCTGCGGGCGGTCGCGCTCGCGTTGCTGCGCTTCTCGCCGTGCGTCGCGCTCGACGACGAAGCGACGCTGATCGTCGACGTCGGCCCGAGCCTGCGCCTGTTCGGCGGCCTGCCGTCGCTGTGCCGCCAGGTGCGCGCGACGCTCGCGGCGCTCGGCTATGCGGCGCGCCTGTCCGCCGCGCCGACCGGGCGCGGCGCGTGGCTGCTCGCGCGCACGTCGGCGCGTGCGCGCAGCCGGCGCCGCGTGGCCGGGCCGGCTTCGCTCGTTCGTACGCTCGATCGCTTGCCGTGCGTGCTGCTGCCCGACGCGCGCCCGTATGCGGGCTGGTTCGACGGCCTCGGCTGCCGCACGCTCGCCGATCTGCGCCGCCTGCCGCGCGCGGGGCTGCAGCGGCGCTGCGGTCCCGCGCTGCTGGCCGCGCTCGATCGTGCGTACGGCGATGCGGTCGAGCCGCTCGCGTGGATGGCGGTGCCGCCCGTGTTCGACGTGCGGCTCGAATTGCCGGAGCGCGTCGAATACGCGGAAGCCGTGCTGTTCGCCGCGCGGCGGCTCGTCGTGCAGCTCTGCGGGTGGCTGGCCGCGCGGCAGCTGTCGCTGGCCGCGATGACGCTCGATCTCGAGCACGAGCGCGGCCGCCAGGCGGTGCCGCCGACGCCGCTCGAACTCGCGTTCGCCGCGCCCGTGCGCGACGAGACGCACTTCATGCGGCTGCTCGGCGAGCGGCTCGCACGCGTCGAGTTGCCGGCCGCGGTGATCGCGGTGCGGCTGAAGGCCACGCGCGTCGAATCGGTCGCACCGCCGGCCGACGATCTCTTCCCCGAGCCGGGCGGCACGCGCGAGACGCGCGCGCGGCTGTTCGAACTGCTGGTCGCGCGGCTCGGCGCGGATAACGTGCTGCGCGCGGCGCCGGTGGCCGACTATCGGCCCGAGGCCGCGAACCGCTGGCTGCCGCTCGATGCACCGGCGGGCAAGCCGGCTGACGGACTGCCGGCTGCGCCGCCGCGTCCCGCGTGGTTGCTGGCCGAGCCGCTGCCGCTGCTGATGCGCGGGGAACGGCCGGTATTTCATACGCCGCTGAGAATGATGTCGTCACCCGAACGGATCGAGGCAGGGTGGTTCGACGGTCAGCACGTGGCGCGCGATTATTGCGTCGCGCAGGACGAAGAGGGCGCGTGCTATTGGGTGTTCAGGGAGCGGGCGGGGAGCGAGGCCGAACCGCACTGGTTCCTGCACGGCCTGTTCGGGTGAGCGGCGATGGTTGCGGAATTCGGTTTGCTGCCCGATTACGCGGAGTTGTTCTGCCGCTCGAACTTCTCGTTTCTGCATGGCGCGTCGCATGCGGAGGAACTGGTCGAGCGCGCGGTGGAACTCGGCTATCGAGGGATCGCGATCACCGACGAATGCTCGCTCGCCGGCGCGCCGCGCATGCATGTCGCGGCAAAAGCGCAAGGGCTGCCGCTCGTCATCGGTTCGTATTTCGACGTCACGCCGGATGAAGTCGCACCGGGTCACGATCCGGGCCCCGGTGCGTTCGGACTCGTGTTGCTGGCGCAGAACCGCGAGGGCTACGGCAACCTGTCCGAGCTGATTTCATGGCGGCGGATGGAGGCGCCGAAGGGAACCTACCGGCTGACGTCGAGGATGTTGTCGAGGCCGCCGGAGGCTTTCGCTCATCTGCGCGGCATGCCCGACTGTTTCGCGATTCTCGTGCCCGCGTATCCGGTGCGTGCGGAGGTGCTCGATGCGCAGGTCGCGTGGTTTCGCGCGACCTTCGGCGAGCGTGCGCGGCTCGGGCTCGTACAGTTGCAGCGCGCGCTGGACGGCCCGCAGCGCGACGAGATTCGGGACGCAGGCGAGCGGCGCGGCGTACCTGTCGTCGCGCTCGGCGACGTGACGATGCATCGGCGCTCATGCAAGCCGCTGCAGGACGTGATGACGGCGATCCGCGTCGGGATGCCGGTGTCGGAATGCGGCTATGCGCTCGCGCCGAATGCGGAGCAGCATCTGCGCGCACGCGGGCGGATCGCGAAGCTGTTTGCGCCGGACGAGATCGCGGAGACCTGCGCGATTCTCGATGCGTGCGATTTCGAACTCGACTCGCTGCGCTACGAGTATCCGGACGAGATCGTGCCTGAAGGTCATACGCCGACGAGCTATCTGGAACAGGAAACCCTGGCGGGCGCGCGCCGTCGCTATGCCGGGGAGCCGCCGGCTCATGTCATGGAGCGGATCGGCTACGAGTTGACGCTGATCGCGAAGCTGAGCTACGAACCGTTCTTCCTGACGGTGTACGACATCGTCAAGTTCGCACGTAGCCAGAACATCCTGTGCCAGGGGCGCGGCTCTGCGGCGAACTCGGTCGTCTGCTATTGCCTCGGCATCACCGAAGTCGATCCCGACCAGAGCACGATGCTGTTCGAGCGCTTCATCAGCGAGAAACGTGGCGAGCCGCCCGATATCGACGTCGACTTCGAGCATCAGCGCCGGGAAGAAGTCATTCAGCATATCTACGAAAAATACGGCAAGCATCGCGCCGCGCTCGCGGCGGCCGTTTCGACGTATCGCCCGCGCGGCGTGCTGCGGGAAATCGGCAAGGCGCTCGGCGTCGATCCGATGCTGGTCGATCGCGTCGCGAAGGGGCATCGCTGGTTCGACGGCAGCCGCGACCTGCTGCAGCAATTTGCGTCGACCGGGCTCGATCCGGCCACGCCGATCATTCGCGCATGGGCCGAACTCGCGGGGCGCTTGCTCAACTTTCCGCGCCACCTGTCGCAGCATTCGGGCGGCTTCGTGATCAGCCGCGGCAAGCTCACGCGGCTCGTGCCGGTAGAAAACGCAGCGATGGACGGGCGGCGCGTCATTCAGTGGGACAAGGATGATCTCGAATCGCTCAAGCTGATGAAGGTCGACGTGCTCGCGCTCGGCATGCTGTCGGCGCTGCATCGCGCGTTCGACATGCGCACCGCATGGCGCGGGCCAGAGGAGGACGGCGAGCCATTCACGCTGAAGCATATTCCGCAGGATGACGAAGCAACTTACGACATGATCTGCCGTGCCGATACGGTCGGCGTGTTCCAGATCGAATCGCGTGCGCAGATGTCGATGCTGCCGCGGCTGAAGCCGCGCAACTACTACGACCTCGTCGTGCAGGTGTCGATCGTGCGGCCGGGGCCGATCCAGGGCGGCGCCGTGCATCCGTATCTGAAGCGGCGCAGGATCGTGGCCGGCGAAGAGGAGGGGGAAGTCACGTATCCGAGCGAGGCGCTCAAGGAAGTGCTCGTTCGCACGCTCGGCGTGCCGATCTTCCAGGAGCAGGTGATGCAGATCGCGATGGTCGCGGCCGGATTCACGCCAGGCGAGGCCGACCAGTTGCGTCGCGCGATGGCGGCGTGGAAGCGCAGGGGCGATCTCGGCCCGTATCACGACAAGATCGTCGACGGAATGCTCGAACGCGGCTACACGCGCGAATTCGCCGAGCAGATCTTCGAGCAGATCAAGGGCTTCGGCGAATACGGCTTCCCCGAGAGCCACGCGGCCAGCTTCGCGAAACTCGCGTACGCGAGCAGCTGGCTCAAATGCCATGAACCCGCGATCTTCGTCGCGTCGCTGCTGAACAGCCAGCCGATGGGGTTCTACGCGCCCGCGCAGCTCGTGCAGGACGCGAAGCGCCACGGCGTGAAGGTGTTTCCGGCCGACGTCACGCGAAGCGGCTGGGAAGCGTCGCTCGAAGCGCTGCCCGACCAGCCGCCGCCGCACGGCCAGCCCGCGGTGCGGCTCGGCCTGTCGCTGGTGCGCGGTCTCGGCGAGGCCGCCGCGCGGCGCATCGAGGCCGCGCGCGCGGCCGGCCCGTTCGAGAACGTCGACGCGCTCGCGCGCCGCGCGCAGCTCGAACGGCGCGATCTCGAAGCGCTCGCCGCCGCGAACGCGCTCGCGACGCTCGCCGGCCATCGCCGCGATGCATTATGGCAAGCCGTCGCCGCAGCCCCCGAACGCGACCTGCTCGCCGCCGCGCCGATCGACGAAACGGAGCAGCCCGTGCTCGGCGCGCCGTCGGAAGCCGACGACATCCTCGCCGACTATCACACCACCGGCCTCACGCTGAACCGCCACCCGGTCGCGCTGCTGCGGCCCGCGTTGCGCGCGCAGCGGCTGTCGTCCGCGGCCGAGTTGCGCGACCGTCCCGACGGCCGGCTCGCGCGCGCGTGCGGGCTCGTGATCGCGCGGCAGATGCCGGGCACCGCGAAGGGCGTGATGTTCATGACGCTCGAGGACGAGACGGGCTGCGTGAACGTGATCGTGCGGCCCGAACTGCTCGCGCGGCAGCGCCGCGAAACGCTCGATTCGCGGCTGCTCGCGGCGTCGGGCGTGTGGCAGGTCGTCAGCGACGTGCGGCACCTCGTCGCGCAGCATTTCGAGGACCTGACGCCGCTGCTCGGCGGCCTGCGCACGTCGAGCCGCGAGTTCCACTGACGCGGCGCGCCGGCACGCCGCCGGATGCATACCAGTCGACCGAACTGGTTCTATTCAGGTATCGTTTTCAGCGCCCCAAACCCGTCAAATCCGGCACCGGAACTGTCCCCTTGCATACCAATCCGGGTAAATCCCTATCCTGCATCATGTTGTAAACAAAGGCTTTCCCGCTACTAAACCGCTTGCCTGGCAAGGCTTCCGGCGATTTTCACCTATCTAATACCAGTTCGTTGACTGGTATTATGGTGGTTATATAATGCGTTCACTTTCGACGGTCCGAGATCGTCGTCCGACACCCGGAGGCACATGGAAACCGGCTGGTCCGAACTGGCGCCCGATCCCCTCGACGACACGCCGCTGTATCTGCAGCTCGCCCGCAACCTGGCGCGCGCGATTCACGCCGGCGCGTGGCGCGCCGGCGAGGCGCTGCCGTCGGAGCGGCTGCTGTCGGGGTCGGTCGGCGTGTCGCGGATCACGGCCCGCCGTGCGCTCGCGCTGCTGGTGGAGCAGGGGCTGATCAAGCGGGTGCGCGGGGCGGGCAGCTTCATCACGCCGCGCGTCGCCGATCCGCTGTCGCGTCTCGTCGGCTTCACCGCGAAGATGCAGCAGCGCGGTTTCGTGCCCGATTCGGTGTGGCTGTCGCGCACGCTGCGCGCCGCGCGCCGCGACGAGATCACGCGTCTCGGCCTCGCGCCGGGCGCGACGGTCGCGCGGCTGGAGCGGTTGCGCCGCGCGGACGGCATCGTGATGGCCGTCGAGCATTCGACGCTGCCGGCCGCGGCGGTGCCGGATCCGCAGGCGCTCGGCGCGTCGCTGTACGAATACCTCGACGCCCGCGGGATGACCGTCGTGCGCGCGCTGCAGCACTTTCGCGCGTCGAACGCGACGCACGACATCGCGAAGTGGATGGCGGTGAAGCCGGGCTCGGCCCTGCTCGTGATCACGCGCATCGGCTACGGCGTCGACCAGCGCGCGATCGAAGTGACCGAAACGTATTGCCGCGACGACTATTACGACTTCGTCGCCGAACTGAAACGCTGACGCGCGAGACTGCCCGCGCGCCACGTGCAACGAAGCACAACGCATTTGCAAATCGCGACGCGGATGTCCGCGTCACCAGATCATCAAGAGAAACGTCATGCTGACTGGAAACATCCTCACCCCCGACGGCTGGATTCACGGCTCGCTCGACAGCGAGAACGGCCGCATCACCACGCTCGACGGCACGCCCGCCGATCCCGCGAAGAACGACGCGCCGTACATCCTGCCCGGCTTCATCGACCTGCACGTGCACGGCGGCGGCGGCGCCGACGTGATGGAAGGCGGCGACGCGATCGAGACGATCGCGCGCACGCACGCGCAGTTCGGCACGACGAGCCTGCTCGCGACGACGATGACCGCGCCGCGCGACGAACTGATGCAGGTCGTCGCGAACCTCGGCACCGTCGCCCGCACCCGCACGCAGGGTGGCGCGCGCGTGCTCGGCGTGCACCTCGAAGGGCCGTACATCAACCCCGGCAAGCTCGGCGCGCAGCCGGACGCGGCCGTGTCGGCCGTGCTCGACGAAGTGCTGACGTACCTGTCGATCGCGCCGATCCGCGTCGTCACGCTCGCGCCGGAAATCGCCGGCCACATCGAGATCATCGGCGAGATGGCCGCGCGCGGCGTGCGCGTGCAGCTCGGCCACTCGCTCGCGACCTACGACGACGCCGTCGCCGCGCTCAAGCACGGCGCGTGTGGTTTCACGCACCTGTTCAACGCGATGTCGCCGCTGCATCACCGCAACCCGGGCCTCGTCGGCGCCGCGCTCGCGCATGCCGAGTACGCGGAAATCATCCCCGACCTGCTGCACGTGCATCCGGGCGCGATTCGTGCCGCGCTGCGCGCGATTCCGCGCCTGTACGTCGTGACCGACAGCACGTCCGCCACCGGCATGCCCGACGGCGAATACCGGCTCGGCAGCCAGCACGTGACCAAGTGCCTCGGCGGCGTGCGGCTCGCCGACGGCACGCTCGCCGGCTCCACACTGACGATGGACCAGGCGCTGCGCAACCTCGTGTCGCTCGGCCTGCCGATCGCCGACGTGTCGAACCGGATGTCGCGCTATGCGGCCGACTACCTCGGCGTCACCGATCGCGGCCGCCTCGAGCGCGGCGCATGGGCCGACCTCGTCGTGTTCGATCGCGACCTGAACCTCACCGCGACCTACGTCGAAGGAGAATCGATTGTCGAATATGCTTAAGGAAGCGCGCGAGTCCGCCCAGGTCGTCGCCGCGCAACTCGCCGACACGACGCGCGTCGAAACGCTCGCCGCGCAACTGCTCGATCACCCGCCGGCCGTCGCGCTGACGGTCGCGCGCGGCAGCTCGGATCACGCCGCCAGCTATTTCGCGAGCCTGACGATGAGCCGCCTCGGCGTGCCCGTCGCGTCGCTGCCGATGTCGGTCGCGACGCTGCAGCAGGCGCCGCTGAAGGTGCAGGACCAGCTCGCGCTCGCATTCTCCCAGTCGGGCAAGAGCCCCGATCTCGTCAACACGATGGCCGCGCTGCGCGAAGCCGGCGCGCGCACCGTCGCCGCCGTCAACGTGCTGCCGTCGCCGCTCGCCGACGCGTGCGAGCACCAGCTGCCGCTGCTGGCCGGCCCCGAGCTGTCGGTCGCCGCGACCAAGAGCTACATCGCGATGCTGTCGCTGTCCGCGCAGATCGTCGCGTACTGGCAGCGCGACGCCGCGCTGATGACGGCATTGCGCGGCCTGCCCGACGTGCTCGCGCAGGCCGGCCGCCTCGACTGGTCGCCGGCCGTCGCCGCGCTCGCGGGCGTCGAGCGGATGATCGTGATCGGCCGCGGCCTCGGGCTTGCGATCGCGCAGGAAGCCGCGCTGAAGCTGAAGGAAACCTCCGGCATCCAGGCCGAGGCATTCTCGAGCGCCGAAGTCCGGCACGGCCCGATGGAGCTGATCGACCGCGACTATCCGCTGCTCGTGTTCGCGCCGCCGGGGCCCGAGCAGGCCGGGCTGCTGCAGCTCGCTCAGGACATGCGCGCACGCGGCGCGGCCGTGCTGCTCGCGGCGCCCGCCGGCACGCCCGGCGCGACCTTGCCGCTCGCGCAGTCCGCCCATTCGGCGCTCGACCCGATCGCCGCCATTCTTTCGTTCTACGTGATGGCGGCGGATCTCGCCGTCGCGCGCGGCCGCAATCCCGACACGCCGCGCCACCTGAACAAAGTCACCGAAACGCACTGATAGCCGAGACAGCCGATGAGACGCGCCGAGGAGTCCCAGTTGAAGAGTTCCACCCATGATCAGATCGTCCTGCTCAGCCCCCTGACCGGGCCGATCGTCGCGCTGGCCGATGTGCCCGATCCGGTGTTCTCCGGCGGGATGTTCGGCGACGGCATCGGCATCGACCCGCTCGCGGGCCAGCTCGTCGCCCCGTGCGCCGGCGTCGTGTCGCATCTCGCGCGCACCGGCCATGCGGTGACGATCACGACGCCGCAAGGCGCGGAAGTGCTGCTGCATATCGGCATCGACACCGTCGAGCTGAACGGGCAGGGCTTCACCGCCCACGTCGAAGCCGGCGCACGCGTCGACGCGGGCGACCTGCTGATCGAGTTCGACCAGGACGCGGTCGCGCGCAGCGCGCATTCGCTGGTTTCGGTGATCGCGATCGCGAACTCCGACGCGTTCGACGTCGTCGAGCGCGCGAGCGGTTTCGCGACGGCCGGCGAGACGCCGATCCTGACGCTGCGCGGCAAGGGCGAAGCGGCCGCGCAGGCGGCGCAGGCCGGCGCCGCGGCGATGAACGAAGTGCGTCGCGAACTCGTGCTGACGCAGCCGGGCGGCCTGCATGCCCGGCCGGCCGCACGCGCACGCGAATCCGTGCGCGGCTTCGACGCGACGGTCGACGTGCAGTTCGACGGCCGCAAGGCGTCGATCGCGAGCGTCGTGGGCCTGCTCGCCCTTGGTGCCGGCGAAGGCGCGACGATCGAGCTGATCGGCCGCGGCGCGCACGCGCAGCAGGCCGTCGACGCGGTCGAGCACGAGCTGCTGCGCGAAGCGCACGGCGAAGTCGAGGAGAAGCCGGCGCGGCTGCGTTCGCCCGCACCGCAGCCGATCGTGCACGACACCGGCGCGACACTCGACCCGAACACGCTCGCGGGCGTGTGCGCGGCGCCCGGCATCGCGGTCGGCACGCTGGTGCGTCTCGACGATGCGGAGATCGTGCCGCCCGAACAGGCGAGCGGCACGCCCGCGTCGGAAAGCCGCCGGCTCGACCAGGCGCTGACGGCGGTCGACGCCGAACTCGACGAAACGGTGCGCAACGCATCGGCGCGCGGCGCGGTCGGCGAGGCGGGGATCTTCGCGGTGCATCGCGTGCTGCTCGAAGACCCGACGCTGGTCGACGCGGCGCGCGACCAGATCAGCCTCGGCAAGAGCGCGGGCTTCGCGTGGCGCGCGACGATCCGCGCGCAGATCGACACGCTGTCGAAGCTCGACGATGCGCTGCTCGCCGAGCGCGCGGCCGACCTGCGCGACATCGAGAAGCGCGTGCTGCGCGCGCTCGGCCACACGAGCGGCGCGACCCGCACGCTGCCCGCCGAGGCCGTGCTCGCCGCCGAGGAATTCACGCCGTCGGACCTGTCGTCGCTCGATCGCCAGCGCGTGACCGCGCTCGTGATGGCGCGCGGCGGCGCGACGTCGCATGCGGCGATCATCGCGCGCCAGCTCGGCATTCCGGCGCTCGTCGCGGTCGGCGACGCGCTGTATGCGATTCCCGACGGCACGCAGGTCGTCGTCGATGCGAGCGCGGGCCGTCTCGAACATGCACCGACCGCACTCGACGTCGAACGCGCGCGCCACGAGCGCCAGCGCCTGGACGGCGTGCGCGAGGCGAACCGGAAGCTGGCCGGCGCCGCCGCCGCGACGGTCGACGGCCGCGCCATCGAGGTCGCCGCGAACATCGCGACGCTCGACGACGCGAACACCGCGGTCGACAACGGCGCGGACGCGGTCGGCCTGCTGCGCACCGAGCTGATGTTCATCCATCGCCAGGCCGCGCCGAGCGTCGTCGAGCACCAGCAGAGCTACCAGTCGATCGTCGATGCGCTGCAGGGCCGCACGGCGATCATCCGCACGCTCGACGTCGGCGCCGACAAGGAAGTCGACTACCTGACGCTGCCGCCCGAGCCGAACCCGGCGCTTGGCCTGCGCGGCATCCGCCTCGCGCAGGTGCGCCCCGATCTGCTCGACGATCAGCTGCAGGGCCTGCTCGCGGTGAAGCCGTTCGGCGCGGTGCGCATCCTGCTGCCGATGGTGACGGATGCCGGGGAACTCGTGCGGCTGCGACAGCGCATCGACGAATTCGCGCGGGCGCAGGGCCGCACCGAGCCGATCGAGGTCGGCGTGATGATCGAGGTGCCGTCGGCGGCGCTGCTCGCCGACCAGCTCGCGCAGCACGCGGATTTCCTGTCGATCGGCACCAACGACCTGACGCAGTACACGCTCGCGATGGATCGCTGCCAGGCCGATCTGGCCGCGCAGTCCGACGGCCTGCATCCGGCCGTGCTGCGCCTGATCGACATCGCGGTGCGCGGCGCCGCGAAGCACGGCAAATGGGTCGGCGTGTGCGGCGCGCTGGGCGGCGATCCGCTCGCGGTGCCGATTCTCGTCGGCCTCGGCGTGACCGAACTGTCGGTCGACCCGGTGTCGGTGCCGGGCATCAAGGCGCGCGTGCGCCGTCTCGATTACCAGCTGTGTCGCCAGCGTGCGCAGGATTTGCTCGCACTCGACTCGGCACAGGCGGTAAGGGCAGCAAGCCGCGAGGTCTGGCCGCTCGACTGAACGTCGACGGCGGGCGCGCGACCCGTTTCACTACGCAAGCAATTAGGTCAACGACGCTTAATGACGAGACATGGATTGGAGGATTGAATGGACGGGAATCCGTTTCTGAAGATACAGGGCCTGGGCCGGGCGCTGATGCTGCCGATCGCGGTGTTGCCGGTCGCCGGCATCCTGCTGCGGCTCGGGCAGCCGGACGTGTTCAACATCAAGATGATCGCCGACGCCGGCGGCGCGATCTTCGACAACCTGCCGCTCCTGTTCGCGATCGGCGTGGCGGTTGGTTTCGCGAAGGACAACAACGGCGTGGCGGCACTCGCGGGCGCGATCGGCTACCTGATCGAAACCGCGATCATGAAGGACATCGATCCCAAGCTGAACATGGGCGTGCTGTCCGGGATCATCGCGGGTGTCGTTGCGGGCCTGCTGTACAACCGCTACAAGGACATCAAGCTGCCCGACTACCTCGCGTTCTTCGGCGGCAAGCGGTTCGTGCCGATCATCACCGGGCTCGTGTGCGTGGTACTCGGCATCGTGTTCGGATACGTGTGGCAGCCGGTCCAGCATCTGATCGACGCGGCCGGCCAGTGGCTGACGACGGCGGGCGCGATCGGTGCGTTCGTGTTCGGCTTCCTGAACCGCCTGCTGCTCGTCACGGGCCTGCACCACATCATCAACTCGCTCGCATGGTTCGTGTTCGGCAACTTCACGCCGCCGGCCGGCGGCGAGCTCGTGCACGGCGACCTGCACCGCTTCTTCGCGGGCGATCCGACCGCGGGCACCTTCATGGCCGGCTTCTTCCCGATCATGATGTTCGGCCTGCCGGCCGCGTGTCTCGCGATGCTGCACGAAGCGCCGAAGGAGCGCCGCGCGATGGTCGGCGGCCTGCTGTTCTCGATGGCGCTCACGTCGTTCCTGACCGGCGTGACCGAGCCGATCGAATTCAGCTTCATGTTCCTCGCGCCGGTGCTGTACGTGATCCACGCGGTACTCACCGGGCTGTCGCTCGCGATCTGCCAGATCCTCGGCGTGAAGCTCGGCTTCACGTTCTCGGCCGGCGCGATCGACTACGTGCTGAACTACGGGCTGTCGACGAAGGGCTGGATCGCGGTGCCGCTCGGCATTGCGTACGGCGTCGCGTACTACGGGCTGTTCCGTTTCTTCATCCGCAAGTTCAACATGGCGACGCCCGGTCGCGAGCCGGCCTCGGCCGACTCGGCAACCGAGTCGTTCGCGTCGGGCGGTTTCGTCGCACCGGCGGCCGGTGCCGCGGCGGCAGCGCCGCGTGCGCAGCGCTACATCGCCGCGCTCGGCGGCGCGGGCAACCTGACGGTCGTCGACGCCTGCACGACGCGCCTGCGCCTGAGCGTCGTCGATCCGGAGAAGGTGTCGGAGCCGGAACTGAAGTCGATCGGCGCGCGCGGCGTGCTCAAGCGCGGCGGCAACAGCGTGCAGGTGATCATCGGGCCGGAGGCGGACATCATCGCCGACGAGATGCGTTCGGCGATCGGCAGCGGTGCGGCCGGTGCCGCGGCGGCGGCCGCGGTCGCGCCCGCGCAGCCGGTCACGGGCGCTGCGGCCGGTCCGCTCGATCCCGATCCGCTGCGTTGGCTTGCGGTGTTCGGCGGCGCGACCAACGTCGCATCGCTCGACGCGATCGCGACCACGCGCCTGCGCGTCGTCGTGCGCGACGCAGCGGCGGTCGATCGCGATCGGCTCGGCGCGCTCGATGTCGCATGGGTGGCGCCGGACACGTTCCACATCGTCTGCGGCAACGCGGCGGCGCGCTATGCGGAACAGCTCGGCGCGCGCCTGCCGTCGACGGGCGGTGGTGCGGCCGTGCAACCGGCATGATCTGACGAGACCGGCCCGATCCGCCTCGCGGATGCGGGCCGCCGGTCGGTAAAACGAAAACGGCTTGCGACGCGTGTGTCGCAAGCCGTTTTTCTTTGTCGGCGCGCGGGCGCGATGCGTGCATCGGCATCGCGCTCAATTGGCTTCGACGTGCCGCGCGTGCCGAACGAATGTCCGGACGAAAAAAAACCTCGCACGTAGCGAGGTTCGTTCCCGACGGCGGGCGGCGGGGCGATCAGCCGCCGCCGCGCCGGAGCGGTCAGTCGCGGCGTGCGCGCACCGGCGCTTCCTGCGGCTTCTGCCGCGCTTCGAGCCACATCGCGTTGACGATGCCGAACGACAGCGCGACGCCGATACCGAGAATCCAGCTGAAGTACCACATGATCCGACTCCTTGCGAAACGGTGGGCGAGGGCGCGTGCGCGCCCCGGCCGGGTTCAATACATCGAGTGCTTGTTCTCTTCGAGCGACTGGTGCGTGACCTTGCCGCGCATCACGCGGTACACCCAGCTCGTATAGAGCAGGACGATCGGCAGGAACACGATCACCGCGAACAGCATCACCTGCAGCGTCATGTGGCTCGACGTCGAATCCCACACGGTCAGGCTGCTGCGCGGGTCGAGCGACGACGGCATGATGAACGGGAACATCGAGAAACCCGCGGTCAGGATCACGCCGGCGATCATCAGGCCGGTGCAGAAGAACGCCGTCTTTTCCTGCTTCGAGCCGGCGAGCAGCAGTGCGAGCAGGCCGCCCGCGATCCCGACGACCGGCGCCGCGATCATCCACGGATACTCGCCGTAATTCGCGAGCCACAGGCCCGAGCCGGCCGCCACGTCCTTCAGCAGCGGGTTCGCGACCGTGTCGGTCGGCGCGGCGTGCGTGATGTGGAAGCCGCCGATGGTCGACGCGATCAGCACGCCGGCCAGCACGAACAGCACGACCGCGACGAGCGCCGACACCAGCAGCGCGATCGACGCGCGGCGTGCGATCACGCCGTCGGTCTTCATCTTGATGAATGCCGCGCCGTGCGCGACCAGCATCGTGAGGCTGACGAGCCCGCAGAGCAGCGCGAACGGGTTCAGCAGCGCCCAGAAGCCGCCGTAGTAGGTGACGCGCAGGTCGCTGTCGAACTTGAACGGCACGCCCTGCAGCAGGTTGCCGAACGCGACGCCGAACACCAGCGCGGGCACGAAACCGCCGACGAACAGGCCCCAGTCCCAGCCCGCGCGCCAGCGCGGGTCGGGCCGCTTGCTGCGATAGTCGAAGCCGACCGGCCGGAAGAACAGCGCGAACAGCACGAGCAGCATCGCGAAGTAGAAGCCGGAGAACGACGCGGCATAGACGAGCGGCCAGGCGGCGAACATCGCGCCGCCGGCCGTGATCAGCCACACCTGGTTGCCTTCCCACGTCGCACCGACCGTGTTGACGATGATGCGGCGCTCCTCGTCGGTCTTGCCGAGGAACGGCAGCAGCGCGGTCGCGCCCATGTCGAAGCCGTCGGTGACGGCGAAGCCGATCAGCAGCACGCCGACGAGCAGCCACCAGATCAGCTTGAGAGTTGCATAGTCCATAGCGATTCCTTGTTCCGTTGCGGGGGCGTGCTCAAACCGCGGCACGCTCGCCGGCTGCGGCGAGTTCGTGGTGATAGCGGCCGGTATGCAGCGACGACGGGCCGAGGCGCGCGTACTTGAACATCAGCTTGATCTCGATGACGAACAGTGCCGTGTAGAACGCGATGAAACCGGCGAGGCTCAGGTACAGGTCCGTCGACGTCAGGCTGGACGCGGACAGATGCGTCGGCAGGATGCCCGCGATCGTCCACGGCTGGCGACCGAGCTCGGCGACGACCCAGCCGAATTCCGCGGCGAGCCACGGCAGCGGGATCGCCCACACCGCATAGCGCAGGAACCAGCGGCGGTTGTCCTGCAGCAGCTCGCGGCGCGCGCAGAACCAGAACGCGGCGACGAAGGTCGCGAGGAACAGGAAGCCGAGGAACACCATGATCCGGAACGAGAAGAACACGGGCGCGACCGGCGGAATGGTCTTCTTCGCGGCGGCCTTGATCTGATCCGGCGTCGCATCGGTCACGTTCGGCGTGAACTGCTTGAGCATCAGCCCGTAGCCGAGATACTGCTTGTGCTGGTCGAACAATGCGCGGGTCGCGTCGCTCGTGTCGCCCTGCTTGATCTTCTGCAATGCGCCGTACGCGACCATCCCGCTCTGGATGTGCTCCTCGCTGCGCTTCGCGAGCTCGCGCAGGCCGATCACCGGCTCGTCGATCGAGCGCGTCGCGATCAGGCCGAGCGCGTACGGGATCTTGATCGCGTAGTCGGTGCGCTCTTCCTTCTGGTTCGGGATGCCGATCAGCGTGAACGACGCCGGCGCCGGCTGGGTTTCCCATTCCGATTCGATCGCGGCGAGCTTCATCTTCTGCACTTCGCCGGTCGTATAGCCCGACTCGTCGCCGAGCACGATCACGCAAAGCGTCGACGCGAGACCGAAGCCGGCCGCGACCGCGAACGAGCGCAGCGCGAAATCGGTGTCGCGCTTCTTCAGCAGATACCACGACGAGATGCCGAGCACGAACATCGCGGCCGTCACGTAGCCGGCCGACACGGTGTGCACGAACTTCACCTGCGCGACCGGGTTGAACAGCACGTCGAACAGGTTCGTCAACTCCATGCGCATCGTCTGGTAGTTGAACTCGGCGCCGACCGGGTTGTTCATCCAGCCGTTCGCGACGAGGATCCACAGCGCGGACAGGTTCGAGCCCAGTGCGACGAGGAACGTGACCATCAGGTGCTTGACCTTCGACAGGCGGTTCCAGCCGAAGAAGAACAGGCCGACGAACGTCGATTCGAGGAAGAACGCCATCAGGCCCTCGACCGCGAGCGGCACGCCGAAGATATCGCCGACATAGTGCGAGTAGTACGACCAGTTCGTGCCGAACTGGAACTCGAGCGTGATGCCGGTCGTCACGCCCATCGCGAAGTTGATCCCGAACAACTTGCCCCAGAACTGCGTCATGTCCTTGTAGACCTGTTTGCCGGTCATCACGTAGACGGCTTCCATGATGACGAGCAGCCAGGACAGGCCGAGCGTCAGCGGCACGAACAGGAAGTGGTAGAGCGCCGTGATGCCGAACTGCAGACGCGACAGATCGACGACTTCGCTACTTATCATGGTGGTCTCCCTCGGTAGATGCAGGCGCCGGCACCGAGAGCAGCTTCTCGGCGACGACGGCAGGCGGCAGCGACATGTGCTCGGCCTGCGGATGATTGAAGAATGCGTATTTGAGCGACATCAGGAGGATCAGCTTGACGATCAGCACCAGCGTGATGTCGCGCATGAGGGTCGGCCCGCGCGCCCACGCGGCGATGCGTGCGCGCCAGCCGCTGCCTGTGGCCTGCGGGGGACGCGGCGCAGGCGCTTTATTGATCGAGATCAAGGTGATTATCCTGAATCGATTTACATCGGTTTTGGGGCGACTTTACGTCGGATTTATGACGGCAGTTAAGCTGTTTTAATCCTTTTGAGCCGACATGCCAATTTTAAAATGCCGGCTTTCCGATGCCGAGTGCGGCGATGCGGCAGACCGTCGCGAAGCGCATGCCGAAACTTGAGGCAGATCAAGGTTATGCGGAAGGGGCCGGAATTCGCCCGATACCCGATCAACAAGGTCGATTAATCAGACACGATCGAGGCTAAAAACGACAGACGAAAAAAAACCGCTGCCGGGCGGGCAGCGGTTTTGGGTGAAGCGCTCTAAATTGCGGATTCAGGCGTATTCGGCAAGTGCGGTGCGCATCTTCTTCATGGCGCTCGCTTCGATCTGGCGGATGCGTTCCGCCGATACGCCGAACTCGGCCGCGAGATCGTGCAGCGTCGAGCCGCCCGAGCCGTCGTCGTCGACGTTCAGCCAGCGCGCCTCGATGATCCGGCGGCTGCGGGCGTCGAGCGCCTCGAGCGCCTGCGCGATGCCGTCCGTCTGCAGCATGTCGCGCTGACGCGCGGCGAGCACGGCGGTCGGCTCGTTGTGCGAATCGGCCAGATAGGCGATCGGCGCGTACGACTCCTCGCCGTCTTCCACTTGGCCCTCGAGGGCGATGTCGCCGCCCGACAGGCGCGTTTCCATCTCGGTCACGTCTTCGCGCTTGACGTTGAGCTCCTGCGCGAGGCCGTCGATTTCCTCGGGCGTCATCGCCTGCATGCTCTTCTTGTGGCTGCGCAGGTTGAAGAACAGCTTGCGCTGCGCCTTCGTCGTCGCGACCTTCACCATCCGCCAGTTGCGCAGGATGTACTCGTGGATCTCGGCCTTGATCCAGTGGATCGCGTACGACACCAGACGCACGTTTTGCGCCGGGTCGAAACGCTTCACCGCCTTCATCAGGCCGATGTTGCCTTCCTGGATCAGGTCGCCGTGCGGCAGGCCGTAGCCGAGATAGTTGCGCGCGATCGACACGACGAGCCGCAGGTGCGACAGCACGAGGCGGCGTGCCGAGTCGAGGTTGTTGTCTTCGCGGAATTCGGTCGCGTACTGGCGTTCCTCTTCGGCGCTCAGCAGCGGGATCCGGTTGACGGCCTGGATATACGCGTCGATGTTGCCAAGCTGGCCCGGCAACATCGATTGAGTCGCGAGCGCCAGCGAGCCTGCCGATTCGGCCTTGGCCGGCGTCGGGCTCAGGGTATTCGGAAGGGTCAGGGCGTGGCTCACTAAAAAACTCCTTTGGAATCAGGGACAAACCCCTGGTCTCGGATGAGATTCCGGGGCCCATCTTAGCACTCCCGTAATCCGAGTGCTAATTCCTTAGAGGGCACGGGGGCATCCAAGTTCCCAGTTTTCTATCGAACTTGTCGAGTCGATAGTCTAATTTGCGACCGGGCTGGCGGAGGGAAGTTCCGTAAGCCATTGTTTCTGATGGTAATCAGTAGACGATTTCGATTTTTGTAGTTTTGGAAGCAAACAATTTCGCTTCGCGATGCCGATCCGAAAAGTCCTTTACCATACCATTCAGTTCGCTCGGGCCCGGCCGCTGCGGCAAGGCTCCATTCAACCCACAAAGTTGGAGTGTCAGATGAACAATAAGAAGAATCGCCGGCCCCATAGTCGGCTTGCGCTGCACGCGTTGCTGGCGGCGTCGCTGCTGGGCGGATCGGGTGCCGCGTTCGCGGATCGATGGGGAATCCAGGCCGGCGGCGGGTTTTCCGATCGCCACGGGATCGACAAGGGCGATCTCGGCGTCGTATGGGATCCGGGCTGGAACTGGTGGGAAATCGGCGGCTGGCACTTCGCGTTCGTGGTGGAAGGGCACGCCGGCTACTGGCATACGGGCGGCAATGTTCATGGCAGCATCGGCGAATTCGGCGCGCAGCCGATGTTCCGCTTCATCAAGAGCGCGGGCCAGGTGCGTCCGTTCATCGAGGCCGGTGCCGGCATCCGCTTCCTGACTTCCCCGACGATCTCCAACAATCTGTCGCTGGCGACGTCGTTCCAGTTCGTGGACGTCGCCGGCGTTGGCGCCCAGTTCGGAGAACGGCAACAGTATCAGGTCGGTTACCGTTTTCAACATGTGTCTAACGCGGGTATCAAAGAGCCGAATCCTGGTATAAATTTCCACCAGTTCTACGTGCAGTACAACTTCTGATCCGCACGCCGGCGCACGGCGGGCGCGTTGCCGAGGAGTCAGGCGATGGCGAAGGTGGTCGATGCGATTCGCGCGCTCGAGCGCGATCGGTTCCGGGCGATGGTCGACGGAGACGGCGAGGCGCTCGACGCGCAATTGTCGGACAAGGTGTTCTTCGTGCACACCAACGGCAAACGCGAAACCAAGCAGCAGTTCATCGACGCCATCGTCGCCGGCCGCCGCCGCTATCGCCAGATCGAAATCCAGTCGCAGGACCTGCTGCCCGTCGGCGACGCGACCTGCGTCGTCACCGGGCGCGCGTTGATCGAGATGGAAACGAACAACGGCGGGCTGGTGTTTCCGATCGCCTATACGGCCGTCCACACGCATGAGCAGGGCCACTGGCGCCTGCTCGCGTGGCAGGCGACGCGGTGCGCGACCGAGACATGAGCGCGCCTGGCGCTCCTTTTCATGTCCCGACCGAAGCGGCCTTCTGGGCCGCTTTTCATTGGCCCGTGCGGCGCGGATCGCGCGGCGCACGGGCGGTCACGCACCGCTCGCTGACGTTCGAACCCTGAAGCGAAACCTGCCGTCAGGCCGCCGCACGGCGGTCGGCGCAATGCCAGGCCGAGCGGTTGATCGCGCTGACGACCGCATCGAGCGCGGCGCTCGCCGCGTCGTCGTGCACCCCGACACCATGCCGCAGCGGCGCGTCGCCGACCCGGCAGCCGACCGATACCGCGATCCGGCCGTCCGTCGTGCGCGCGTGCTCGCACGAGGCGACGTCGATCGTCGCGCCGGCTGCCGTCGCGAAGGCCGCGGCCATGCGCTGCACGGCGTCTTCGGGCGTCGCATCGGCCGGCGGCGCGCTCGCGATGTCGCGGTTCTGCCAGCGCGCCCCGTTGCCGTGGCGCGCGGCCGGGCCGTCGGTCTCGAAGAATTCGCGCGCGAACAGCGCACAGATCGCGTCGCCGGTCACTTCCTCGCCGGATGCGTCGGCGAGCGTCTGCACCGCGTGGCTGAATTCGATCTGCACGCGGCGCGTCGGCGTGAAGCCCATCCCGCGTTCGAGCAGGAACGTCGCGCCGCCCTTGCCGGACTGGCTGTTCACGCGGATCACCGCGTCATAGCTGCGGCCGAGGTCGGCCGGGTCGATCGGCAGGTACGGCACTTCCCACACCGCGTCCGGGCGCTGCTGCGCGAAGCCCTTGCGGATCGCGTCCTGGTGCGAGCCGGAGAACGCGGTGAACACGAGGTCGCCCGCGTACGGATGGCGCGGATGCACCGGAATCTGGTTGCAGCGCTCGACCACGCGGCGCACCGCGTCGATGTCGGAGAAATCGAGGCCCGGGTCGATGCCCTGCGTATAGAGGTTCAGCGCGAGCGTGACGAGGTCGACGTTGCCGGTGCGCTCGCCGTTGCCGAACAGGCAGCCCTCGATGCGGTCGGCGCCCGCGAGCAGCGCGAGTTCGGCGGCGGCGACCGCGGTGCCGCGATCGTTGTGCGGATGCACGGACAGCACGATGCTGTCGCGATACGCGAGGTTGCGGTCCATCCACTCGATCTGGTCGGCGAACACGTTCGGGCTCGCGGCTTCGACGGTCGCCGGCAGGTTGACGATCATCTTGTGATCGCGGGTCGGACGCCACGCCTGCGCGACCGCGTCGCATACTTCGCGCGCGAACGTCAGCTCGGTCATGCTGAAGGTTTCAGGAGAGTACTGATAGGTCCAGTGCGTGTCCGGGCGGGCCGCCGCGTGTTCCTTGATGAGTCGCGTGCCCTCGACCGCGAGCGCCTTCACGTCGTCCTTCGACATCCCGAACACGATGCGCCGGAACGACGGGCAGATCGCGTTGTACAGGTGCACGATCGCGCGCGGCACGCCGTCGAGCGCGTCGAAGGTGCGCGCGATCAGGTCTTCGCGCGACTGCACGAGCACTTCGATCGTCACGTCGTCGGGGATCCGCT
The DNA here is from genome assembly GCF_003854225.1 of Burkholderia sp. Bp8986. Taxonomy (NCBI): domain Bacteria; kingdom Pseudomonadati; phylum Pseudomonadota; class Betaproteobacteria; order Burkholderiales; family Burkholderiaceae; genus Burkholderia; species Burkholderia sp. Bp8986. The sequence goes on from NZ_QTQM01000006.1 coordinate 191,247, forward strand.
TCTCGTCGATCAGCTTGCGGACGAAATCGAAGTCGGTCTGCGACGCCGACGGAAACCCGACTTCGATCTCCTTGAAACCGATCGCGACCAGCATGTCGAAGAACTCCAGCTTCTGTTCGATGCTCATCGGCTCGATCAGCGACTGGTTGCCGTCGCGCAGGTCGGTGCTCATCCAGACCGGCGCACGCTCGATGGTGCGGGTCGGCCAGCGGCGGCCATTGATGCGGACGGGTTCGAACGGACGATACTTGTCTTGCGGGTTGCGCTTCATCTTCTGGACCTCGGGTCTCAAGTCGCGAGCGAAGACGGGCGGCATGGGCGACGGTAGGCGCTGCCTCGCACCGTGGCGCCGGAAACGCGCTGCGGATGCGGATGATCTTCGCGAATCGACCGACGGATAGACGGACGAATGCTGACGACTTCGGGTTGTAAAAACTGCGAGAAGGGTGCTGCGAGGAACTGCAGGGAGGGACCGTGCGGACAGCACACGGCGCTAAGACAGCCTTAGGCTAGTCGTAGCGATAGCGACCGCGCTAGGCGGCCGGAGGTAATTCGGAGGGTGTTCGGAAAGGAACGCATGGCGACAACTCTATGCCAGGATGCGGGTGCGTGTCAAATGGTCGGTTGAAAAGGCCGGCGCGACAGCACGCCGGCCCGGGATGCCGGTCAGGGTGCGATCCGGGCGATCCGCACGATCGTGTCGACCTGCCGCGCAAGCGCGTCCGGCACCGGAACTTCGCCGCGCAGCACGGCGTCCGTCCACGCGGCCGTGGTCGCCGCGTCGCGCGATTCGGGCAGCGCGACGGGCGGTGCGTCGCTCGACGAGCGCTCGGGCTCGATCAGCGTGTCGCACACGCCGTCGTGCAGCCAGTCGACCTGCACCTGACGCCGCGTGTCGGCCACCGCTTCGCCTTCGGTGCCGCGCGCGAGCAACGCACCGCCGAGCGCGGCGTCCGGATGATCGCGGAACAGTTGCGCGAGGCTGTCGCGGTACGGCGGATGCGTGTAGTTGACGAGCCGCAGCCCGGCCGGCGCGAACGGCTGCAGGATCTTCACGAGCGTGTGCGTGGAGTTGCGCACGCCGAGCACGCCGCGCAGCGCCAGCAGGCGCGCGATGCGCGGCGCCAGCGCGTCGATCGGCGCGAACGCGACGCGGCGCTCGGCGAGCATGTCCTCGATCGCGTCGTGCGACTTCGACGGCGCGATCGACAGCGCCGAGAAGATCTCCCCGCTCGTCACGCGGCCCGGATCGCGTTCGACGCCGTGCACGAGCACCGGCACGCCTTCGCGCGCGAGCAGCAGCGCGAGCAGCGGCACCAGGTTCGGCTGCTTGCGCGCGCCGTTGTAGCTCGGAATCGACACCGGGCGGAAGGCGGCGTCCTGCACGTGCACCGGTTCGAACGACGCCTGCGCGGCGGCGAGCATCGCGGACAGTTCGTCGGCGCTTTCGCCCTTCAGGCGATACGCGATCAGGATCGCGCCGAGTTCGACGTCCGACACGCGTGCATCGAGCATCGCGCGATAGAGCTCGAACGTGTCTTCGGCGGACAGCGCGCGTGCGCCGTTCGGGCCGCGGCCGATTTCCTTGATGAAGCGGGCGCAGGGGAACGGCGAGGCGGCGGAGTCGTGGGGAGCGGTCATCGGGGCGTGGGGCGGGCGGCCGGCATCGGGCCGCGCGGTAAGCGGTAACGAATGCCCCGAGTATCGCATGGGCGCGGGTCGCCCAAGCGCGGCTGCGCGCGCCGCCGCCGCGCGGCGCGCTAAACTCGGGTTCCCGGCGGCGCCGTGCGTGCGCTGCAGGCGCCGTTACCGGCCGAATACGACCAACAGAGAGACACCCATGAAGCTTTACAGCTATTTCCGCAGTTCCGCGTCGTACCGCGTGCGGATCGCCCTGAACCTGAAGCAGCTGCCGTTCGACACGGTCCCCGTGCACATGCTGCGCGACGGCGGCGAGCAACTGAAGGACGCGTATCGCGCGGTGAATCCGGATGCCGTCGTGCCGACGCTGATCGACGGCGATGCCACGCTGCAGCAATCGCTCGCGATCATCGAATATCTCGAGGAAACGCATCCCGAACCCGCGCTGCTGCCGAAGGCCCCGGTCGACCGCGCGTATGTGCGGGCGATCGCGCTGCAGGTCGCGTGCGAGATCCATCCGCTGAACAACCTGCGCGTGCTGAAATACCTGAAGCACACGCTGAAGGTGCCGGAGGAAGCGAAGAACGAATGGTACCGGCACTGGATCGAGGCGGGTTTCGCGTCGCTCGAGACGCGCCTCGCGAGCGATCCGCGCACCGGCAAGCTGTGCTTCGGCGACACGCCGACGCTCGCCGATATCTGCATCGTGCCGCAGGTGTTCAACGCGAACCGTTTCTCGATCGACACGACGCGCTTTCCGACGATCCAGCGGATCGCCGATCATGCGTCGACGCTCGATGCGTTCAAGGCCGCCGAGCCTGGCGTGCAGCCCGACGCCGAATGACATCGAATGACGTCGCGGGGCCGCCGGCTTCCGGCTGACGGCTTCCGGCCGCGCATGTAAAAAGGGCGCCCGAAGGCGCCCCGTGCGATGCGGGCCGGCGGCGTTCAGCCGAGCAGCGCGTCCGCGAATTCCACTGCGTTGAACGGCTGCAGGTCCTCGACCTTCTCGCCGACGCCGATGAAGTAGACGGGCACCGGGCGCTGCCGCGCGATCGCGGCGAGGATCCCGCCCTTGGCGGTGCCGTCGAGCTTCGTGACGATCAGGCCCGTGAGGCCGAGCGCATCGTCGAAGGCCTTCACCTGCGTGAGCGCGTTCTGGCCCGTGTTCGCGTCGATCACGAGCAGCACCTCGTGCGGCGCGCCGTCGTGCGCCTTCGAGATCACGCGCTTCACCTTCTTCAGCTCTTCCATCAGGTGCAGCTGCGTCGGCAGGCGGCCGGCCGTGTCGGCCATCATTACGTCGATCTTGCGTGCGCGCGCGGCGCTGACCGCGTCGAAGATCACCGCGGCCGGATCGCCGCTTTCCTGCTGGACGACCGTCACGTTGTTGCGCTCGCCCCAGACCGCCAGCTGTTCGCGCGCGGCCGCGCGGAACGTGTCGCCCGCGGCCAGCAGCACCGACTGGTCGAAGCTCTGCAGGTGCTTCGCGAGCTTGCCGATGCTGGTGGTCTTGCCCGCGCCGTTCACGCCCGTGATCATCATCACGAGCGGTTGCGCGCGACCGAGCATCAGCGACTTCTCGAGCGGCGTCAGCAGTTCGACGAGCAGGTCGTGCAGCGCGCCCTTCACCTGCTGCGGATCGGTCAGCCGGCCCGCGCGCACCTTCTCGCGCAGCGCGCCGAGCAGGTACTCGGTCGCGTCGACGCCGGCGTCGGACATCAGCAGCGCGGCTTCGAGCTCCTCGTACAGATCCTCGTCGATCTTCGTGTTGACGAACACGCCGGTGATGCTCGAGCCCGTCTTCGCGAGCCCCGACTTCAGGCGCGCGAGCCACGACTTCTTCGCGGACGCGTCCTGCGTCGGCGGCGGCACGATCTCGACCGCTTCGACGACTTCGTCGCTGCCGTCGTTGGTCGGCGTGACCGTCATCACGACGGCCGGCGCGGCCTGTCGCGGTTGCGCGGGCGCTTGCGGTGCTTCGACCGCCCGGCGGGGCTCGGGGGCGGGCGCGGGCGCGGGCGCGTCGGACGGCTCGTCCGGTTGCGGCGCGTCGGCTGATTGCGATTCCGCGGAGTCGGGCTCCTGCGTTTTCTTGAATCGTTTGAAGAAGCTGAACATGGTCTGACGTCGGGAAGAGGGCGGGGCGCCGCCAGGGCGGAGCGCCGGAGAGGCCGGCGCGCGTGCGCACGACGGCCGAAACCGTGCATTTTATCAGTGCGGCGAGGCACTCGCGTCAGTCGGTGCCGCCGCTGTGGTAACGTGCGCCTGTTTGGCGGTGCGCCCGCGTGCGCACCCGTTCCCTCCGTTGTCGATATTCCGTATGTCCCGTTCCTCTTCCGGCCGCCCGGCGGCCCCCGCCGGCCGCGGCAAGCCGCACACGATCCGCATCATCGGCGGTGACTGGAAACGCACGCCGCTCGCCGTGCTCGATCTCGACGGCCTGCGGCCGACGCCCGATCGCGTGCGCGAGACCCTGTTCAACTGGCTCGGCCAGGATCTCGAAGGCCGGCGCTGCCTCGACCTGTTCGCGGGCACCGGCGCGCTCGGCTTCGAGGCCGCGTCGCGCGGCGCGACGAGCGTCGTGATGGTCGAGCGCCACCCGCGCGCGGCGCAGCAGCTGCGCGCGATCAAGGACAAGCTCGGCGCACGCTCGGTCGAGGTCGCGGAAGCCGACGCGCTGCGGCTCGCGGCCGGGCTGACCCCGGGCGCGTTCGACGTCGTGTTCCTCGATCCGCCGTTCGGCGAGCCGGCCGTGCTCGACCGCTCGATCGCGCTGGCGGCGCCGCTCGTCTCGCCGGATGGTGCGCTGTACGTCGAAACGGGGGCGGAGCTCGACCCGGCCGCGCACGACGCACTGGCCGGCTGGCAGGTGGTGAAGCACGGCAAGGCCGGTGCGGTTCACTATCATTTGCTGCGGCGCGAAAATGATGAATAATGCGCGTTCCATACGAGGCGGCGCGCGGCAAAGGCGACGCATGCCCATCTCGGCAGTGGCGTGCGCGTCGCACGGCTGCCACCCCGTTTGCGTGATGACAGGAGGAGCGACATGGTAGTCGCCGTGTATCCCGGTACGTTCGATCCGCTGACGCGCGGGCACGAAGACCTCGTGCGGCGTGCGTCGAGCATTTTTGATACGCTGGTGGTGGGTGTCGCCGACAGCCGCGCGAAGAAGCCGTTCTTCTCGCTGGAAGAACGTCTGACGATTGCGAACGAGGTGCTCGGTCATTATCCGAACGTGAAGGTCATGAGTTTCACGGGCCTCCTGAAGGATTTCGTCCGCATCAACAACGCGCGCGTGATCGTGCGCGGCCTGCGTGCCGTGTCCGATTTCGAATACGAGTTCCAGATGGCGGGGATGAACCGCTATCTGTTGCCCGACGTCGAGACGATGTTCATGACGCCGTCCGATCAGTACCAGTTCATCTCGGGGACGATCGTGCGCGAAATCGCGCAGTTGGGCGGCGATGTCAGCAAGTTCGTGTTCCCGTCCGTCGAGAAGTGGCTGACCGAGAAGGTCACTGCGATGGGAGGTCCGGCCGCGTGACGCGGCGCCGGCCGGTTTCGTCGTGAAGCCGGCCGCCGGCCTGAAGAAGTGAGATCAGTATGTCTTTGATGATTACCGACGAGTGCATCAATTGCGACGTGTGCGAGCCCGAGTGCCCGAACGGCGCGATTTCGATGGGCCCGGATATCTACGTGATCGACCCGAACAAGTGCACCGAGTGCGTCGGCCATTTCGACGAGCCGCAGTGCCAGCAGGTGTGTCCGGTCGAATGCATTCCGCGCGATCCGCAGCACGACGAATCGCACGCGCAGTTGATGGCGAAGTATCACGCGTTGACCGCCGCGAAGGGCGACGACGTGCGGTGACGCCCTGCTGACGTCGCGCGTCTCGACGTCACGATTTCCTCGGCCGGCGCCGTTCGGCGCCGGTTCCGTTTCAGCTTCCGCTACCGTTTCAGCCGATCAGCTCGCGCAATGCCGCGACGAGCGCGTCGCATTCGGCGTCGGTACCGACGGTGATGCGCAAGTGCTGGTCGATGCGCGGCGCCCTGAAGTGCCGCACGAAAATTTCCCGATCCTTTAGCTGTGCCGCGATCGTGCCCGCATCGTGCGCGGGATGGCGCGCGAACACGAAGTTCGCGGCCGACGGCACGACGTCGAAACCGAGCGCCTCGAGCGCGTGCGTGAGCCGCGTGCGGCTGTCGATCACGCGCCGGCAGGTCGCGCCGAAATAGTCGGTATCTTCGTATGCCGCCTGCGCCGCGGCCTGCGCGAGCCGGTCGAGCGGATAGGAATTGAAGCTGTCCTTCACGCGGTTCAGTGCGTCGATCAACGCGGCATCGCCAAACGCGAAGCCGACGCGCATGCCCGCGAGCGAGCGCGCCTTCGACGTCGTGTGCACGACGAGCAGGTTCGGATGGCGGTCGATCAGCGCGATCGCGGATTGCGCGCCGAAATCGACATACGCCTCGTCGATCAGCACGACCGACGACGGGTTCGCGGCCGCGATCCGCTCGATGTCCGCGAGCGGCAGCGCGCGCCCGGTCGGCGCGTTCGGGTTCGGGAACAGCACGCCGCCCGCGTCGTCGAGATAGTCTTCGACCCGGATCGAGAAGTCGTCCGCGAGCGGCACGATCGCAGTCTCTACGCCATACAGGCGCGCGTAGGTCGGGTAGAAGCTGTACGAGATGTCGGGAAAGCGCAGCGGCCGGTCATGCTTGAGCAGGGCCTGGAATGCGTGCGCGAGGACTTCGTCGGAGCCGTTGCCGACGAAGACCTGTTCGGGCTTGATGCGGTGATGGGCCGCGACCGTCTCGCGCAGTGCGCGCGCGAGCGGATCGGGATAGCGGCGCAGCGTGTCGCCGGTATCGCCGAGTTCGCGTGCGATCGCCGCGACGACGCGCGGCGAAGGCGGATAGGGATTCTCGTTGGTGTTCAGCTTGACGGGGTGTGCGAGCGCGGGCTGTTCGCCCGGCACGTAAGGCACGAGTTGCTGAACGACGTCGCTCCAGTAACGGCTCACCGCTTGGCTCCTGACGGGCAAAAGCGACCAGATTACCGCATGTGGGCGTTGCAGTGCGCAATTGCGCGGCAGGGCGGGGCTGCCCGGCGCAACCGGGCGGCACATTGCACCGCACCGGTGCAGCGCGGGTTCAGTTGCGATGCAGCTGCATCGTCGCGCGGTCGAGTTCGCCCTTGACGACCATCGGCATCACGGCGAGCGCGCGTTCGATCGATGCGTCGATCACGTCCTGCTCCTCGCGGCGCGGCGGCTTCAGCACGAAGTTCGCGACGTCGGGTTTCGCGCCGGCGCGCGAGCCTTCCGGGATCAGGTCGCGCGGATGGCCGATGCCGATGCGCAGGCGCCAGTACTGTTGCGACGACAGATGCGCGGAGATGTCCTTCAGGCCGTTGTGGCCGCCGCTGCCGCCGCCGAGCTTCAGCTTCACGGTGCCGGGCGGCAGATCGAGTTCGTCGTGGGCGACGAGGATCTGGTCGGGCAGGATCTTGAAGAAATTCGCGAGCGCGACGACCGACTGGCCGGAGCGGTTCATGTAGGTTTGCGGCTCGAGCAGGTGGACTTCCTCGCCGTGCAGGCGCGCTTTTGCGTAGAAGCCGTGAAAGCGGCGCTCGTCGCGCAGCGTCGCGCCGGCTTCGCGGGCGAGCTGGTCGATCAGCCAGAAGCCGGCGTTGTGGCGCGTCGCGGTGTATTCCGCCCCGGGATTGCCGAGGCCGACGATCAGTTTGATCATGACGTTTCGTAGGCGGCAGCGCCCGCCTGGGCGCAGAAAAAGAAAAACCCGCCGGGCAAGCCGCGGCGGGTTGCATCGACCGTTTCGTGAAACGGATCGAATGGCGCGTGGGCAGCCGCTTAGGCAGCCGGCGTTTCGCCTTCGCCTGCTGCGTCCGACACGGCACCAGCCGGGACCGTCGCCGATGCGACAACCGGGTTTTCCGCGTCGACGTGCGCGACCAGCGTCACGCCCTTCGGCAGTGCGATGTCTTTCGCGTGCAGCGACTGACCTGCTTCGATCTTCGACAGATCGACTTCGAGGAATTCCGGCAGGGCCGACGGCAGGCACTCGACTTCGATTTCCGTCGCGACGTGCGAGACGATTGCGCTCGACAGCTTCACTGCCGGGCTGACTTCAGCGTTCAGGAAGTGCAGCGGCACCTTCGTGTGCAGCTTCTTCTTCGCGTCGACGCGCTGGAAGTCCACGTGCAGCACGAGTTGCTTGAACGGGTGGTATTGCACGTCGCGCAGCAGAACCTGTTGCGACTGGCCAGCGACTTCCAGGTCGAGGATCGACGAGTGGAAGGCTTCCTTCTTCAGGGCGTGCCACAGCGCGTTGTGATCCAGTTCGATCTTTTGCGGGGCTGCTTCGCCACCGTAGACGATACCCGTGGTCTTACCGGCGTTGCGCAGGCGGCGGCTCGCACCCGTACCTTGCTGTTGGCGCTCGAAAGCGACGACTTTCATGTGATTCTCCATTTGCTGCCCGCGACCAGGCAGTAAAACGGGGCCGGCGAAATGGCGGCCCCCGATGAAACGGACGGGGTTTCGTCTATCCCGTCCGATTGTGCAAAAAGCGAAGCGTTGCCGCTTCGCTTTCTGCGCATGCTATATCGTGTCGTTCCGCGATCAGGATTCCGCGAACAGCGACATCACCGAGTCGCCGCGGCGAATCCGCGAGAACGTTTCTGCCAGCAGGCTCGCGCTCGTCAGCGAGCGGATCTTCGAGCAGGACAGCGACTCGGCCGACAGCGGGATCGTATCGGTGACGACCAGCTCGTCGAGTGCCGATGCGGCGATACGCTCGGCGGCGCCACCCGACAGAACCGGGTGCGTCGCGTACGCGAACACCTGCTTCGCACCGCGATCCTTCAGCACTTGCGCGGCCTTGCAGAGCGTGCCGGCCGTATCGACCATGTCGTCCATGATCACGCAGGTGCGGCCTTCGACTTCGCCGATGATGTTCATCACTTCGGCGACGTTCGCCTTCGGGCGACGCTTGTCGATGATCGCGAGATCGCAGTTGAGTTGCTTCGCGAGTGCCCGGGCGCGGACCACGCCGCCGACGTCCGGCGACACGACGAGCAGATCCGAGTAGTTCTGCTTGCGCAGGTCACCCAGCAGGATCGGCGTTGCGTAGATGTTGTCGACCGGGATGTCGAAGAAGCCTTGAATCTGGTCGGCGTGCAGATCCATCGTGATGATCCGCTCGACGCCGGCGATTTCCAGCATGTTCGCGACGATCTTCGCCGAGATCGCGACGCGCGCCGAACGCGGGCGTCGGTCCTGGCGGGCATAGCCGAAGTAGGGGATGGCAGCGGTGATCCGGCCGGCGGATGCGCGCTTGAGCGCATCGACCATGATCATCAGTTCCATCAGGTTGTCGTTGGCCGGCGCGCACGTGGATTGCAGGACGAAGACGTCCTTGCCGCGCACGTTTTCCTGGATCTCGACCTGGATCTCACCGTCGGAGAAACGGCTGACCATTGCTTTGCCGAGGGGGATTCCAAGGATATTGACGACTTCCTGGGCGAGCGCGGGATTCGCGTTGCCAGTAAAGACCATCAAGCCATCATGGCTGTGGCTGCTCATCGTGCACCTGCTTCAGGCTTAGGCGGGAAATGCGGGAAAATTTTTGGCAGGGGAGGAAGGACTCGAACCCTCGCATGCCGGAATCAAAATCCGGTGCCTTGACCAACTTGGCGACTCCCCTACACTCAACTGATAACTTCACCGGACTTGTAGGCCATCCGGCAAAGCAAAACTTCATGACGCGAAAGCGAAGAGCGGATGCTCGTTCAGGCTCTCGGCAACTGCACCGTTCCAACCGGTGGGCAGCTTGGCTTGCGCCGCTTCTGCCTCGTGCTTGCTATGAAACGCTGCAAACACGCTTGCTCCGGAGCCGGTCATCCTCGCGGGGGTCACATTATACAACCATTTGACCACCTGCGCAACTTCCGCGTACTTACTTGTCACAACTTGCTGCATATCGTTCCGGCCGAAGCTATCTGGCCATCCCGCATCGCTGTTTTGCTGTGCAAGAAAGTCTGTAATTGTGACTCGCTTTGTATCTCTTGTCAACAACTCGTCTGAAAAAATTTCAGCGGTGGGGACATGAACTCGCGGCGTCACAACCAAAAACCAGCGAGTCGGCAATTCTACCTCAGCTAATTCTTCTCCGATACCCTCTGCGAACGCATTTTTTCCAAAAACAAAAAACGGAACGTCGGCACCGAGTTTCACCGCGAGCGACTGGAGTTCCGCGCGCGGCAGGTTCAGTTGCCACAGACGGTTCAGCGCGAGCAGCGTCGTTGCCGCATCGGAGCTGCCGCCGCCGAGGCCCGCGCCCATCGGCAGGCGCTTGTCGATCTCGATGTCGACGCCGGCCGCGGTGCCCGTGTGCGTTTTCAGCAGGTTGGCCGCGCGCACGACGAGATCGCTTTCCTCGGGCACGCCCGGCACGTCGGTGACGCGTGCGACGCGACCGTCGTCGCGCAGCGTGAAATGCAGCGTGTCGCCCCAGTTCAGCAGCTGGAACACGCTCTGCAGATCGTGATAGCCGTTCGGGCGGCGGCCGGTGATGTGCAGGAACAGGTTGAGTTTCGCGGGCGCAAGGCAGTTGCGCAGCGAGCGGATCGAATCGGTCATGCGTATGTCGGGGCTAGGTTCACGTGCTTACTGGTCGAGCACGAGCTTGATGTCGAGCGGCGGCGTCGCGCGCACGAGGTTGACGCGTTTGACGCCCGTGGCCGGTGCGTCCGCGTAGGCGAGATAGTCGATCGTCCAGCCGTCCTGGCGGATCTGCTTGACGTGCGTCGTGTCGGCCGGGTCGCGCACCGTCTGCGCGGGCGTCGCGGGCGCGGGCGTCGGCAGCAGCCAGTAGCGCAGGCCCGCCAGCGGCAGCGAGAAGCCGAGCGTGTTCTGCATCAGCTCGCCGACGTCCGTCGCGTATTGCGGCTGGCGGTTCGGCAGTTCGAGCGACGCGGCCTGCGGTGTCGATTTCACGACCGCGAGCGTCTGGCCGAGCGGGCTGCGCAGCTCCAGCGACACGTCGTCGCCGTACTCCTGCCAGTCGAAGTTGCCGTACACGTTCTGCGGTCGGCCGAGGCGATCGTTGTACTGCACCGCGAAACGGCCGTGGTACGCGTGCGTCGCGGCCGTCTGCAGCACCGTGCCCGCCGGCGCATTCGCCGACGGCGGCGTGCTCGCGCAGCCGGCGAGCGCGAGCGCGGCGCCGGCCGCGGCCAGCGTGCGCAGCGCGCGGGAAGACAGGGAAAGCATCGGGAACATCCGCATCAGAGGCCGTTGATCTGCAGGCGCTTGAGCGTCTGCACGAGCGTGTCGTTGTCGGGCTCGAGCTTCTGCGCGGCACGCCACGCGGTGCGCGCGTCGTCCTGCGCGCCGCTCTTCCACAGCACTTCGCCGAGGTGCGCGCCGATCTCGGCGTTCGGCTGCAGCTCGTACGCGCGCCGCAGCACCTTCGCCGCGCCGGCCGCGTCGCCCATCCGGTACTTCACCCAGCCGAGGCTGTCCATGATGTACGCGTCGTTCGGCGCGAGCGACAGCGCCTTGTCGATCAGCTTGCTGGCTTCGGGCAGGCGCTGGTTGCGATCGGCCAGCGAATAGCCGAGCGCGTTGTACGCCTGCGGGTTGTCGGGCTGCGTGCGCATCAGCTCGCGCAGCTGCTTTTCCATTGCCGCGTAGTGGCCCGTCTTCTCGGCGGCCATCGCGTAGTCGTAGCGCAGGTCGGGATCGTCCGGGAAGTCCTGGACTGCCTGCGCGAGTCGCGCCTCGGCTTCCGGATAGCGCTTCGCGGTAAACAGGATCGACGCGTCGGTGCGTGCGACCACGGCCGCATCGCGCGGATCGCTGATCGGCAGGTCGTCGAGCACCTTGCGGGCCTCGTCGGTCTTGCCCTGTTTCTGCAGGAGCTGCGCGCGCGTGATCTGCGCGGGCAGGTAGTGCTGGCTCGTCTGGTCGACCTTGTCGAGCCATTGCGACGCCTGCGCGTCATTGCCCTGTTCGATCGAGATCTGCGCGAGGTAGATGTAGCCCTGGCCGACGTCGAGGTTCGGCTGCTTGTTGCCGAGCTGCACGTACTGCTTCAGGTATGCGTTCGCGTCGTCGAGTTTCTTCTGCTGGATCTTGATCAGCGCGAGCGCCATCAGCGGCGTCGGGTCCTTCGCGTCGAGCTTGCGCATCGTCTCGAACTGCTTCTGCGCGTCGTCGAGGCGGTCGTCGGCGAGGTAGAGCTGCGACAGTGCGAGGCGCGCATCGCGCGACTTCGGATTCTGCTGAACATATTTCTCGAACGACGTGATGCCGGCTGCGCGCTCGGCAGGCCCCATCTGCGACAGCATCAGCGCCGCCGGCAGATAGTCGGGGCGGATCTGCAGCGCCTGCTTCAGCGACTGCGCGGCGCCTTCCTTGTCGTCGACCGCGAGCTGCTGCCGCGCGATCGCGAGCTGCGCCTCGGGACGGTTCATGTCGTTCTTCAGCATGTCCTTCAGCACCGCGAGGCCGCCGACGCGGTCCGCGCCGCGCACCAGCAGCGCCTGCAGTGCGAGGATCGCGGGGCCGCGCGTTTCGCCGGTCGCGCGGGCCAGTTCGCGCGCGAGCATCGGCTGCGCGTCGGCCGGCTTGCCGGCGAGCACCAGTAGCGCGGCGTCGACTTGCGATGCGCGGTTCGAATCCGGTGCGTACTGGCGCCAGAGATTGGCCGCGGACAGCGCGTCGGCCGGGCTTTGCGCGCCGAGCGCGATCTCGGTCGCACGCTGCGCCATGCGCGGATCGCGCGTGTCGCGGGCGAGCGCGAGGTAGGTCTGGTAGGCCGGCGCCGGCTGGTTGCGCTGAAGCGCGACTTCGGCGGCCAGTACCTGGTAGACGATCTGGCTCGTCAGCGGGACGCCCGGGAGATTCTTCTGCTCGTCCGGCATCACGTGCTCGAACGCGCCCTGCGGCTCCGCGTCGTCCGATGCCGGATCCTGCGCGTGAGCCGGGATGGCGGTGAGGGTCCAGGCGGCGAACAGCGCGGCGCCGAGCGCACGGCGGACCGGGAAGGCACGCACGCCGCGCTCGGCGGCGGGGCGCTTCAGAAGCAGCTTCGAGGGCAGGGTCATGGAAATCCGTTCGATGTTTCAACCGATTGTAACGCGCTCGCTACAATACACGCACGATCGTGAATCGAGTTTCGGACCCGTAGAACATGCCAGAGTTGCCAGAAGTCGAAGTCACGCGCCGGGGCATCGAGCCCTTTGTCGCGGGCCGCCGCGTCGAGCGTGTCGACGTCCGTACCGCGATGCTGCGCTGGCCCGTGCCGGCGGGGCTCGCCGAGCAGTTGCGCGCGCGCGAGGTGCTCGCCGTCGAGCGTCGCGGCAAGTATCTGCTGTTCGAGGTCGACGCAGGCTGGTTCATCGTCCATCTCGGGATGACGGGCACGCTGCGCGTGCTGCCCGCGGCCGGCGTGCCGGTGGCTGCGAAACACGACCACATCGACTGGATCTTCGACGAATTCGTGCTGCGGTTCCGCGATCCGCGCCGTTTCGGCGCCGTGCTGTGGCACCCGCGCGAAGCCGGCGACGTGCATGCGCATCCGCTGCTCGCGAGCCTCGGCGTCGAGCCGTTCTCGCCGGCGTTCACCGGCGCGCTGCTGCACGCACGCACGCGCGGCCGCACGGTGTCGGTCAAACAGGCGCTGCTCGCGGGCGACATGGTCGTCGGCGTCGGCAACATCTATGCGTCGGAGAGCCTGTTTCGCGCGGGCATCCGGCCGACGACCGCGGCCGGCAAGGTGTCGCTGCCGCGCTATGAGCGGCTGGCCGACGCGGTGCGCGCGACGCTCGCCGACGCGATCGAGCGCGGCGGCAGTACGCTGCGCGATTTCGTCGGCAGCAACGGCGAAAGCGGCTATTTCCAGCTCGACTGCTTCGTCTATGACCGTGCGGGGCTGCCTTGCCGCGTCTGCGGCACGCCGATCCGCCAGATCGTGCAGGGTCAGCGTTCGACTTATTACTGCCCGACCTGCCAGCGTTGAGCCCCGCGTTGCAACCTTTTTCCGAAGATTCGAACACTTGAAGCCGCCCCGCATCGCCCCCGCTCCGTTCCCCGTCACGCCGCTGCATCGCACGTTCGCCACGCGACTGATCGCCTGGCAGCGCGAGCACGGCCGCCACGACCTGCCGTGGCAGAACACCCGCGATCCCTACTGGATCTGGCTGTCGGAAATCATGCTGCAGCAGACGCAGGTCTCGACCGTCGTCCCGTATTACACGCGCTTTCTCGAGCGCTTTCCCGACGTCGCCGCGCTCGCGGCCGCGCCGTCCGACGACGTGATGGCGCTGTGGGCCGGGCTCGGCTACTACTCGCGCGCGCGCAATCTGCACCGCTGCGCGCAGGTCGTCGTCGCCGAGCATGGCGGCGTATTCCCGTCGACGCCGGAAGCACTTGCCGAACTGCCCGGCATCGGCCGTTCGACGGCCGCGGCGATCGCGTCGTTCGCATACGGTGCACGCGCGACGATCCTCGACGGCAACGTGAAGCGCGTGCTGGCGCGCGTGTTCGGCGTCGAGGGCTTTCCGGGCGAGAAGCGCGTCGAGAACGACATGTGGGCGCTGGCCGAATCGCTGCTGCCGGATGCCGCGAACGCGGCCGACGTGAGTGCCTATACGCAGGGGCTGATGGATCTCGGCGCGACGCTGTGCGTGCGCGGCAAGCCGGATTGCGCGCGCTGCCCGTTCGCGGGCGACTGCGTCGCGCAATCCACGGGCCGCCAGCGCGAACTGCCGGCCGCGCGGCCGAAGAAGGCCGTGCCGACGCGCAAGACCTGGATGCTCGTGCTGCGCGACGGCGACGCCGTGCTGCTCGAACGGCGTCCGCCGGCCGGCATCTGGGGCGGCCTGTGGTGCCTGCCGCAGGCGGACGGCGATGCGGCGCTCGCGGAACTCGCGCGTGGCTTCGGCGGCGGCGGCCCGGTGCCGCTCGCGCCGTTCACGCACACGTTCACGCATTTCCGGCTCGAGATCGAGCCGCGGCTGAGCGACATGACGAACGGCGGCCTTCCGCTTGCGCATGCACGGGATGCCGAGACGGCGTGGGTGCCGCTCGCCGGGCTCGATGCGTACGGCGTGCCGGCGCCCGTGCGCAAGCTGCTCGATGCGCTGAGCGGGTCGTTGCTGTAACGATGGGGAAAGGGCGCGGTGCGGGCCGTGCTTACGGAAGTGCCGCGCCGACGCGGTCGGCTCGCCCGTCAGGATGATCCGCCCGGCGACGCCGGTGCGACGCGGCTGGCCGGCCGCGCCTTACAGCCAGCCGTGCCGGTCGAGCACGTGGTGCACGGCGTCGATCCGCGCGCCGACATCCGGAAACTCCATCAGCTTCTGCCGTGCGCGCAGGTCGAGCGGCAGCAGTTCCGCGAGTCGGTTCGACACCCAGCTCGGGTCGTCGAGGCGGAACGGTTCGCCGAACGGCATCTTGTCCGGTTCGGACTTCTTCAGCGCTTCGATGATGCGCTCGAGCACCTCGGCGCACGAGCCGAATTGTGCGAGCGCCTGTTCGCCTTCGAGCGGGATGTCGTCGGGCAGCGGCTCCGCGATCCCGACCAGCAGCCCGTTGCTTTCGACGCGATACGACAGCAACTCGAATCGCTGCGTGCCGATCGCCTGCAGGTACAGCATCCCGAATTCGCCGGTGTCGCACTCGGTGATGCGCGCCATGCAGCCGATCGTCTCGGGCACCGACACGGCGCCGTCCTGCGCGACTTCGGGCCCGCTCTTCAGGAGGCACACGCCGAACGGCGCGTCGTCGCGCAGGCACGCGCGCGACATGTCGAGATAGCGCGCCTCGAATACCTTGAGCGGCAGCAAGCCACCGGGGAACAGCACCGTATGCAGCGGAAACAGCGGCAGGTCGATCAGGGTGGTCGATAGGGTGGACATGGCGCGCCGGCGAGAGGGCGGTGTCGCTAAGGTCGTTCGACCTCGGTGACGAGCCGCGACGACGCGTCGACATCCACCGGCGCGTCACGATGCCGCACGATCACGTTCGCATCGTGCGCGAGGCGCGCGGCGAGCGTTTCCGCGATGAACACCGAGCGATGCTGACCGCCCGTGCAGCCGATGGCGACGGTCAGGTAGCTGCGGTTGTCTTCACGAAAGTGCGGCAGCCATTTCATCAGGAACGCATGGATGTCGTCGATCATCTGGTGGACGATCGGCAGTGCGTCGAGAAAGGCGATGACCGGCTGGTCCAGCCCGGTGAGCGGGCGCAGCTCATGGTCGTAGTACGGGTTCGGCAGCGCGCGCACGTCGAACATCAGGTCGGCATCGAGCGGCACGCCGCGCTTGAAGCCGAATGACTCGAACATCACCATCAGGTCGTTGTTCTTCTGCTCGATGAAGCGCTTGACCCACGTGCGCAGCACGTTCGCGCGCAGCGTGCTCGTATCGATCTGGTGGCCGAATTCGGCGAGCGGCGCGACCAGCTCGCGTTCGCGCTCGATCGCTTCCTCGAGCGACGACAGCAGCCCGACGTTCGCGTCGTGCGACGGCGAGCCGGACAGCGGGTGGCGCCGGCGCGTTTCGGAGAAGCGCTGGATCAGCGCCTGCGTGCTTGCGTTGAGGAACAGCACGCGGACATCGTGCTCGAGCGACAGCGAGCGGATCAGGCCGGGCATTTCGTCCAGCGATGCGCTCGAACGCGCATCGATCGCGACCGCGAGCCGGTGCTGGCCGCCGTCGGCCAGGTAGCGGGCGAGTTCGGGGAGCACGTGCGGCGGCAGGTTGTCGACGCAGTAGTAGCCTGCGTCTTCGAGCGCGTTCAGCGCGACGGACTTGCCTGAGCCGGAGATGCCGGTGATGAGGACGATGCGCATGGGAAGCAGAGAATCCTGACGTTTCATCATAGCACCGGCTCGACGCGTCGGCGCTGCGAGGCCGGCGCGGGGCGGTTACACGAGCTTGCCGGGGAACTGGCTGTCGGGATCCTGCATCGCGAGTCGTTGCCGATCCATGAAATCGCGCAACGTGTCGATGCCGCGCAACTGCAGGATCGTGTTCCGCACGGCCGCCTCGACCAGCACCGCGAGGTTGCGGCCGGCCGCGACCTGGATCGTGACCTTGCTGATCGGCAGACCGAGCACGTCGACCGTCTGGCTTTCCAGCGGCAGCCGCTGGAATTCGCCGTCCGGGCGGCGCACGAGCTGGACGATCAGCTTCAGCTTCATTTTCCGGCGCACCGCGGTTTCGCCGAAGATCGTCTTGATGTCGAGCAGGCCGAGGCCGCGCACTTCCAGTAGGTTCTGCAGCAGCGGCGGGCAGCGGCCTTCGACGAAATCGGGGCCAAGTCGGACGAAGTCGACCGCGTCGTCGGCGACGAGGCCGTGGCCGCGGCTGATGAGTTCGAGGCCGAGTTCGCTCTTGCCGAGCCCGGAGTCGCCGGTGAGCAGCACGCCCATCCCGAGGATGTCGAGGAACACGCCGTGCAGTGTCGCGCGCGGCGCGAGGATGCGCGACATGTAGAGCCGCAGGCTGTCGATCACGGCGGCGGCCGACATCGGCGTCGTGAACAGCGGCGTGGATGAGCGCGTGCAGCGCAGCACGAGCTCGGGCGGCGCGGCGGCGCCGCCGGCGACGACGAGGAACGGCGGTTCGAGCGCGATCAGCTCGGCCATGTGGCGCGAACGGTCTTCGTCGGTCTGCCGCTGGTAGTAGTCGATTTCGGCTTCGCCGAGCACCTGGATCCGGTTCGGGTGGATCAGGTTCAGGTGGCCGACGAGGTCGGCGCTCGACGTCGCGTTGCCGACGGTGTCGGCCGAAAAACCGCGCTCCCAGCCTTCATGCCCCGTCAGCCAGCTCAGTTTCAGCGTGGCCGCGTTGTCGTCGAAGATGCTCTGGGCGTTGATGCTGGACGTATCCATGACTCTCGTCACTCCAATGAGCCGGTGCATGCGCGCGGCGACGGGCGTCGCCATGCCGGACCGGCGCCGGGCGGCCCTGGTCGGCGGCGTGTGCCGCCTCGTTCGGGAAAATAATCCGCCCGGATCAACTCAAGGTTGCCACTGAGTGAGCAGGCGATGCAACTCGGCGAGATCCGTTTCGTTGTGCAGACGCTCTCGCGCGTCGCGATCGGACAGCAGTTGCGCGATTTCCGACAGGATCTCGAGGTGCTGCTGGGTGGCTTGCTCGGGGACGAGCAGGAAAATCAGGAGACCGACCGGCTGGCCGTCGGGCGCTTCGAACGGGATCGCGTCGGCGAGCCGCACGAAGGCGGCGAGCGGATGCTTGAGCCCCTTGATGCGCCCGTGCGGAATCGCGACGCCTTCGCCGAGCCCGGTCGAGCCGAGGCGCTCGCGCGCGAACAGGTTGTCCGTGACGGTGCTGCGGGCGATGCCGTTCTGATTCTCGAACATCAGCCCGGCTTGTTCGAAGACGCGTTTCTTGCTGGTGACGGAGAGGTCGATGACGACGTTCTCTATGGGCAGGATTTTGGCTAGGCGATTCATGTTGGCAGGCGATTGGGCGGCCTGGGGTCTCCTTGCGGCGGCAGACTGATTTTCCATGTTCGGCGATATCAAGGCGTTCGGCATCGGAAACCTGCACGACAGCTACCGCACCCAACGCCCCCCGGCGATAACCGGAACATTATAGAGCACAGCCGCGTGCGTGGCGCGGCATGGACGGACCGGTCGCACCACTGCCGCGTGGACGCAAAAAAAACGCCCGGCGAACCGGGCGGCGTGTGTGTTGCGGTGAACGTTATTGCGGCGGCAGTTCGATCTGGTCGATCGACGGCTGCAGCTTGATCGGGTCGTGCGCATGGGTCTGCAGACGCTCCATGTGCTTGACGACCTGGCGATCCAGCTTGTCGATCAGCAGATCGATCGCAGCGTACAGGTTGCCGTTT
Source organism: Burkholderia sp. Bp8986 (assembly GCF_003854225.1). Lineage (NCBI taxonomy): Bacteria > Pseudomonadati > Pseudomonadota > Betaproteobacteria > Burkholderiales > Burkholderiaceae > Burkholderia > Burkholderia sp. Bp8986. Next base: position 209,806 of record NZ_QTQM01000006.1, read on the forward strand.
GCGCTTTCGACGAAGATGTCCTTGCCCTTCAGATGCAGGTTGATTTCCGCGCGCTGCTGCTTGTCCTTTTCCTTGTGATTGTCGACCGAGAGGATCACAGTGCCATCGATCACCTGATCGCTATGCCGTAGCACCCGGTCCAGCTTGGTGATCACGTATTCGCGAATTGCAGGCGTGACTTCGAGATGATGTCCACTGATCTTCAGGTTCATAGTGCTTCTCCAAGCGAGTGACCACCCGGCCGCATCGAGGCGGCGCTCCGGTCGACTTGCCCCTGCCGCATGGCGCGGCAAATTCGCGGACAAGTCGCCCGGCCTGTTCCCCGAGTGCGCGGTGGCCGGAACACGCCTGCCGCCGGGCAGGCAGCAGGCTTAAAGAGACTTGCGCAGATTCACTGCCGGGATCTTGAGGGCTTCGCGGTACTTGGCAACCGTGCGGCGCGCAACCACGAATCCCTGTTCTGCCAGCAGCTCGGCAATGCGGCTGTCCGAAAGTGGCGATTTTGGGTCTTCAGCTCCTATCAGTTGCTTGATCAGGGCTCGGATGGCGGTCGACGATGCGGCGCCTCCGGTGTCGGTCGAAACGTGTGATCCGAAGAAGTACTTAAATTCCAGCGTCCCGAACGGGGTCAGCATGTACTTCCCGGTTGTCACACGGCTGACAGTCGACTCGTGTAGGCCCAGCGTATCAGCTATTTCCCGCAAAACCAAGGGGCGCATGGCAATTTCGCCATGCGCAAAGAAGTTCTTCTGACGTTCGACAATAGCCTGCGCGACACGCAGGATCGTGTCGAATCGCTGCTGGATGTTCTTGATCAGCCAGCGTGCTTCCTGGAGCTGTTGTTTCAACGATCCGGCCGACGGGTCGCCGCGGCTGTTGCGCAGGATGTTCGCGTACAGGTTGTTGATCCGCAGGCGCGGCATCACTTCCGGATTGAGTTCCGCGAGCCAGCCCTGGCCGGCCTTCTTCACGATGATGTCGGGCACGACGTAGTCGGCCTCGGCCTTGCCGTAGGCAGCGCCGGGGAACGGCTCCAGCGAGCGGATCAGCGCGTGCGCGTCGCGCAGCGCGTCGTCGCTCGCCTTCAGCTGCTTGCGCAGCCGCGTGAAGTCGCGCGCGGCGAGCAGTTCGAGGTGCTGCGACACGATCTCCAGCGCGAGCGTGCGGGTGGGGGACGGATCGAGGCGCAGCAACTGCAGCTTCAGGCATTCGGACGCCGAGCGGGCCCCGACCCCGGCCGGATCGAAACTGTGCAGCAGCGCGAGCGCCGCATTCAGTTCGTCGCAGTCGATTTCCAGTTCGGGCGGCAGGTCGGCGAGCACTTCGTCGAGCGTGGCGGTCAGGTAGCCGTCGTCGTCGAGCGATTCGATCAGGAACATCACGAGCGCGCGGTCGCGCGGCCCGGCCTGCGTGACGCGCAATTGCGCGGACAGGTGGTCGCGCAGCGACGTCGCGGCTTCCTGCACCTGCAGGGGCGGGAGATCGTCATCGTCCGAGGCGCCGCTCGAGCGGCCGAACTCGTCGAGATTCCACTGCGGGCCGTCGCCGGCGTCGCCCGATGCGTATCCGTCGTATTCGTCGGCGCCGGCCGGCTCGTCGCGCTCGGCGCGTTCGCTCGACTGGCTGCTGCCGTTCGTGATGCCCGGTTCGGTGTTCTGTCCGGGCGGCGTCTGCGCGATCAGCGATCCGTCCGCCGCGACGCGCAGCGGGCTCGCGATCCATTCGTCGTCGTTCTCGAGCAGCGGATTCTGCGCGACGGCCATCGCGACTTCCTGCTGCAGTTCGAGCGTCGACAGCTGCAGGAGCCGGATCGACTGCTGCAGTTGCGGTGTCAGCGCCAGGTGTTGCGACAGGCGGAGTTGAAGGCTGGCTTTCATGGCAGAGAGGGAGTCATACCGGCAGTTTGCCACGACCCAGGCGCCTTGAGCCATCCGCGATTACGCGCGGCGCGGCGCCCGGCCGCGGCGGGGCCGCAGGACACGCGGGCGCGCCCCGCGCGGCGATGCCGGGCGGGGGCGGCCAGCCACGGGGGATTTACATGCGGAAGTGTTCGCCGAGGTACACGCGGCGCACGCTTTCGTTTTCGATGATTTCGCTCGGCGCGCCGGCGGCGAGCACCGAACCGTCGCTGATGATGTAAGCGTGGTCGCAGATGCCGAGCGTTTCGCGGACGTTGTGATCGGTAATCAACACGCCGATGTTGCGCTGCTTCAGGAACTTGACGATCTTCTGGATCTCGAGCACCGCGATCGGGTCGACGCCGGCGAACGGCTCGTCGAGCAGGATGAAGTTCGGATTGGTCGCGAGCGCGCGCGCGATCTCGACGCGACGGCGTTCGCCGCCCGACAGCGACAGCGCCGGGTTCTCGCGCAGGTGGCCGATCTGCAATTCGTCGAGCAGCGCCTCGGTGCGCGACGCGATCGCGTCCTTCGACAGCCGCTTGCCGTCTTCGCCGTGCTGCAGCTCGAGCACCGCGCGGATGTTTTCCTCGACGGTCAGCTTGCGGAACACCGACGCTTCCTGCGGCAGGTACGACAGGCCGAGCGACGCGCGCTTGTGGATCGGCAGCAGGCCGATCGAGCTGCCGTTCAGCGAGATTTCGCCCGCATCCGTCGGCACGAGGCCGACGATCATGTAGAACGACGTCGTCTTGCCGGCGCCGTTCGGGCCGAGCAGGCCGACGACCTCGCCGCTCTTCACGTCGAGCGACACGTCCTTGACGACGGTGCGCGAGCCGTAGCGTTTCTTCAGGTTGCGCACGACGAGCGAGCTCGTCGTGCCGGCCGGCTGGCGGTTCGGAAGCGCGTTCATTGGGCCGGCGCTCCCTGGATCGTGGTCGACGGCGACAGCTTCGCCGGCGCGCCGTTCAGCTGCCCGGGGCCGCCGTTCTTCGGCGACAGCATCGCGCGCACGCGGCCGTTCGGGTTGCCCGGCGCCGCGACGTCCTTGCCGCCCTTCGCGGTGTAGAAGTCGCGCTGGCCGTCGTACGTGATCACGCTGCCGTGCACGGTGTCGGCGATCGTCGACGTGCCCTGCAGGCGGCGCACGGTCGCGGCGGTCGTCAGCGTCGTCAGGTCCTGCTTGCCGTCGTAGTCGATGCGCTCGGCGTCGCCGTCGATGTATTCGTCGAGGCCTTCGCGCTTCTGGCGGAACGTCGCGTGCTTCTTGCCGCTGCCGAACGACGTCGCGTACTGATAGCCTTCCGGATCCTGGCGCACTTCGACGCGGTCGCCCTTGATGATGATCGTGCCCTTCGTGATCACGACGTTGCCGGTCGCGACCGTCACCTGCTTCAGGTCGTCATAGGTCAGGTTGTCCGCCTCGACGTTGATCGGCTTGTTCTGGTCGGCCTTCTCGGCATGGGCGAGCGGCGCCAGCCCGACGAGCGGGAGCGCCACGAGCGTCGCGGCGAGCGCGGCGCGGACGGCGCGCGCAGCGCCGCCGGAATTCTGTCGAGGGAACGGTTCGTTCATGCAGTCACGTGAGGGATGCGTCACCTGGATTGACCTTTCGAGCCGCCGGACGTGTCCGCCGCGGCGATCGTGCCGCGCACGTTGCCGTAAAGCTCGATGACCCGGGTGACGTTGTTGTACTTCATGCCGTCGGTCGCGTTGACGAGCGACAGGCCGCGCTGAAGTTTAACCGGCTTTTCGGTCTGGATCACATCGTCATTGACGAAGATCCGGAAATGCTGGGAATCGGCCTGCATCTGCGGATCGCCGCCGCCGGCCACGCGCAGGATGCGCGCATCGTCGTACAAGTCGACGATCGACACGTCGCCGTTGACGGTGCCGCGCTTCGCGGTGGTCGTCACGACCGGCTTGCCGGGCTGGAACGCGCGCATGGCCGGATCGGTCAGGTCGCTGTTGTCGGTATCTTCGTAATGGATCAGCTTCGCGGCCGTCAGCCGGTATTGCGTCGAGCCGGACTGGTCGAGCTCGGTGACGGAAAAGTTGTCCGCGAAATAATCGGGCGTGTGGCGCTTCGGCCGCACGGCGTCCTCGCCGGGCGGCGGCAGCGTCGCCTGCAGCAGCCACCACGTGATGCCCGCGAGCGCGGCGACCGCGACGAGCGGCAGCAGCTGGGTCCAGCGGAAATGCGTGTTCATCCGTCAGGCTCCGCAGGCAGCCGCGAGCAGCGCGTCGTAGCGGCGCTGCGCGCGCAGGATCGCGTCGCAGACCTCGCGCACCGCGCCGTGGCCCCCGCGGGCCTCGGCCACCCAGTGCGCACGCGCGATCACCTCGGGGTGCGCGTTGGCCGGTGCCGTCGCGAAGCCGCAGCGCAGCATCACCGGCAGGTCGGGCCAGTCGTCGCCCATGTAGCCGCAGGCGTCGGCGGTGATGCCGAGCGATGCGATCAGGTCGGCGAACACGGCGAGCTTGTTCTCGACGCCCTGGAACAGGTGCGCGATCTTCATTTCCTTCGCGCGCGCCGCGACGATTTCCGAGCGGCGGCCGGTGATGATCGCGGTCGCGATGCCGGCCTCGCCGAGCAGCTTCACGCCGTGGCCATCGAGCGAATTGAACGACTTCATCGCGTCGCCGGCCGCGGTAAACAGCAGCCCGCCGTCGGTCAGCACGCCGTCGACGTCGAAAATCATCAGCTTCACGCGGCTCGCGCGTTCGGCCGCAGTCAGCGCTGCGCTCATCAGATCACCTTCTTCGAAAACAGGTCGTGCATGTTCAGCGCGCCGATCAGCGCGCCGTCGGCATCGACCACCAGCATCTGGTTGATCCGGTGGCGCTCCATCAGTTCCACGGCCTCGACCGCGAGATGGTCGGGGCCGATCGTGCGCGGCTCGCGCGTCATCACGTCGACGATCGGCAGCGTGCGGAAATCGCCGTCGCGCGCGAGCACACGGCGCAGGTCGCCGTCGGTGAAGATGCCGGCCACGCGGCCGTCGGGCCCGACCACGGCGGTCATGCCCAGCCGCTTCGCGGTGATCTGGAACAGGGCGTCCGACAGCGTCGCGTCGAGCCCGACGCGCGGCACGTCGTCGCCCGAGCGCATCACGTCGCGCACGTGGGTGAGCAGGCGCCGGCCGAGCGCGCCGCCCGGATGCGAGCGCGCGAAATCCTCGGAACCGAAGCCGCGCGCGTCGAGCACCGCGACGGCGAGCGCGTCGCCGAGCGCGAGCGCGGCAGTCGTGCTCGCGGTGGGGGCGAGGTTCAGCGGGCAGGCTTCCTTCGACACCGCGGCGTTCAGGTTCACGTCGGCGAGCGTGCCGAGGCTCGATTCCGCACGACCCGTGATCGCGATCAGCTTCGCGCCGATCCGCTTCACGAGCGGCAGGATCGCGACGAGTTCTTCCGATTCGCCGGAATAGGAGATGCCGATGAAGACGTCGTCCGACGTGACCATGCCGAGGTCGCCGTGGCTGGCCTCGGCCGGGTGGACGAAGAAGGCCGGCGTGCCGGTGCTGGCGAGCGTGGCCGCGATCTTGCGGGCGATATGCCCCGATTTGCCGATGCCGGATACCACGACGCGGCCGCGGCAGCCGAGCAGCAGCGCGACGGCCTGAACGAAGTCGCCGTCGAGCTGGTCGCGCAGCGCGCGCACGGCGTCCGCCTCGATGTCGAGCACGTCGCGGGCGAGCGCGAGCGCCCGATCATCATTGATTTTCGCTATCATGCGCGGAGTATAGCAAAGGCGTTTGTTCGCCGCGCCGCGCCTTCGGACTCGTCCGATGCCGCTTGCCTACCGCCACCACCCGCGCCCGCCTTGCCGTGGCCCCGACGAACGAGGACGCTTCGCCCGTGATTTCCCCGCTCGAAATGACCCTGCTGCTGCTGCTGGCCTCGGTAGTGGGCGTCGTCGTATTTCGCTCGCTGAACCTGCCGCCGATGCTCGGCTACCTGACCGTCGGCATCCTGGTCGGCCCGCACGCGTTCGGCATCGCCGCGGACCTCGAACGGGCCGAGCATCTCGCGGAATTCGGCGTGGTGTTCCTGATGTTCTCGATCGGCCTCGAATTCTCGCTCGCGAAGCTGCGGGCGATGCAGCGGCTCGTGTTCGGGCTCGGGCTGCTGCAGGTGGTCGCGACCCTCGCGCTCGCGGTCGTGCTCGGCGCGTTGTTCGAGCGCTGGGTGCACATCACGTGGCAGGGCAGCGTCGCGCTCGGCGGCGCGCTCGCGATGTCGTCGACGGCGATCGTGTCGAAGATGCTCGCCGAGCGGCTCGAGATCGAGACCGCGCACGGTCGCAACATCTTCGGCGTGCTGCTGTTCCAGGATCTCGCGGTGGTGCCGCTGCTGATCGTGATCGCCGCGTTCGGCGCCGAGTCGTCGAAGGATCTCGCGCTCACGCTCGGGTTCGCGGCCGTCAAGATCGTGATCGCGCTCGCGCTGCTGCTGATCGTCGGCCAGCGTTTCATGACGCGCTGGCTCAACGTCGTCGCGCGGCGCCGCTCGCAGGAACTGTTCGTGCTGAACCTGCTGCTCGTCACGCTCGGCGCCGCGTTCATCACCGACCGCTTCGGCCTGTCGCTCGCGCTCGGCGCGTTCATCGCGGGGATGCTGATCTCCGAGACGCCATTCCGCCATCAGGTGGAAGAGGACATCAAGCCGTTCCGCGACGTGCTGCTCGGCCTGTTCTTCGTGACGACCGGGATGCTGCTCGATCCGCGCGTGATCTGGGAGCATCCGTTGCTGGTGCTCGGCTTCTTCGTCGGGCAGATCCTGTTCAAGGGGACGATGATCGCCGGGCTCGCGCGGCTGTTCGGCGCGACGCCGGGCGTCGCGATGCGCACCGGCATCGGCCTCGCGCAGGCCGGCGAATTCGGCTTCGTGCTGCTGAACCTGATCCTCGACCGGCATCTCGTCGATTCGACTCTGCTGCAGGCGATCCTCGCGTCGATGCTGCTGTCGATGCTCGCCGCGCCGTTCCTGATCCAGAACGCCGACCGGATCGTGATGCGGCTGTCGTCGACGGAATGGATGCAGCAGTCGCTGCAGATGACGCGGATCGCGACGCAAAGCCTCAAGCAGCGTGGCCACGTGATCATCTGCGGCTACGGCCGCGCCGGGCAGAACCTCGCGCGCATGCTCGAGCAGGAAGGTATTTCGTATGTCGCGCTCGACCTCGACCCCGATCGCGTGAGCGCGGCCGCGACGGCCGGCGAATCGGTCGTGTTCGGCGACGCGGCGCGCCGCGAGTCGCTGCTCGCGGCCGGTATTCATCGCGCGGCGGCCGTCGCGATCACGTATGCGAACACGCCGTCGGCGCTGCGCGTGCTGCACCACGTGCACGAGCTGGAGCCGACGCTGCCGGCGATCGTGCGCACGGTCGACGATGCCGATCTCGAGAAGCTGCTCGCGGCGGGCGCGACCGAGGTGATTCCGGAGATCGTCGAGGGCAGCCTGATGCTCGCGTCGCACACGCTGGTGCTGGTCGGCGTGCCGATGCGCAAGGTCGTGCGGCGCGTCGAGGAGATGCGCGACGAGCGCTACAGCCTGCTGCGCGGCTATTTCCGCGGCGCCGACGACACGGACGACGACGATCACGAGCAGGTGCGGCTACAATCGGTGCCGGTCGACGCGCGCGCGGATGCGGTCGGGCGCTCGCTGGAGGAGCTCGGGCTGTATGCGCTCGGGCTGGAAGTCACGGCGATCCGCCGGCACGGCATCCGCGGCGTCGAACCCGACCCGCAGACCAAGCTGCGCGCGAGCGACATCGTCGTGCTGCGCGGGCTGCCCGAAGCGCTCGCGCTCGCGGAGGAACGGCTGTCGCGGCATCGGCGCGAGCCGCCGGCCGCGCTCGCCTGAGTCGCGCTTCGATAACCTGACCCGTATTTATTCGAAACGGTGCCCGATCTTCGCGCACCGTTTTTTTCGGAGAGTTTCATGCCGCATTCGTCGCCGGGCGCACCGCTCGATCCGGTCGCCTTCATCCACAGCCAGATCCGCACCGTGCCCGACTGGCCGCAGCCGGGCGTGCAGTTCCGCGACATCACGACGCTGCTGCAGAGCCCGAAGGCGCTGCGCATCCTCGTCGACCTGTTCGTCGAACGCTATGTCGATGCGAAGCTCGACTACGTCGCGGGGCTCGACGCGCGCGGCTTCATCATCGCGCCGATCGTCGCGTACGAGCTGAGCGTCGGCTTCGTGCCGATCCGCAAGCTCGGCAAGCTGCCGTACAAGACGCGCTCGGAATCGTACGACCTCGAATACGGCAGCGCGACCGTCGAGATCCATGAAGACGCGTGCCGCCCCGGCGACCGCGTGATCATCATGGACGACCTGATCGCGACCGGCGGCACGATGATGGCGGGGCGCAACCTGCTGCAGCGGCTCGGCGCGGTCGTCGTCGAAGGCGCGGCGATCATCGACCTGCCCGATCTCGGCGGCTCGACGCTGCTGCGCAACGCGGGGCTGCCCGTCTATACCGTCACCGAATTCGCCGGCCACTGAACCACTGGAGCCGGCCCACGCCGCGAGGTCACGATGCCCAACTTCATGCTGTTTCTCGCCACGTCGATCGCGATCACGTTCGCGCCGGGTCCCGACAACCTGCAGGTGCTCGCGCGCGGCATCTCGCAGGGCCGCGCGGCCGGCTTCGTCGCCGCGCTCGGCTTTACGGCCGGAATCCTGTTCCATACGACGCTCGCGGCGCTCGGCGTCGCGGCGGTGCTGCGCTCGTCGCCGGTCGCGTTCCAGACGCTGAAGCTCGCGGGCGCCGCGTACCTCGTGTGGATCGGCATCAAGGCGCTGCGCAGCCAGGGCCTCGCGAACGCGCACGCGCGCCCGCCGCAGCCGCTTGGCGCGATCTTCCGGCAGAGCGTGATCGGCAACCTGATGAACCCGAAGGTCACGTTGTTCTTCGTCGTGTTCTTGCCGCAGTTCGTCGATCAGCACGGCGTGCAGGGCGTGACGCTGCAGATGTTTGAGCTCGGCGCGCTGTTCATGCTGCAGACGGCCGCGATCTTCTCGCTGTTCGGCGTCGGCGCGGGCGCGATCGGCACATGGCTGAAGCGCCGCCCGAAGGCCGGTGTGTGGCTCGACCGGATCGCCGGCGCGACCTTCATCGCGATCGGCATCCGCGTCGCGCTGAAGGACTGAGCCCGATGACGTTTCCGTGCATTGCGGCCGCGCGCCGCTTCGATCCGGCCGCGCACCTGCGTTTCGAGATCGCCGGCGTGGCCGTGGGCTGGGTGCGGCGCCAGGACATCGCGAAGCTCGCGCGCTGGCCCGACGTGTTCGAGCTGACGGACGCGCGCGTCGTGCTGTCGGCGCGCTATGACACGGTCGACGCGCGCAGCATGGCGCTCGCGAGCGCGATCGGCGCGCTGGCGGCCGAAGGCGCGATTCCCGGCTGGCGCGACGAGATCTATGCTATCCGCAACCGCTTCGACGATCCGCCGCTCGCGTACATCGAGCGCGCCGCGTCGCGCTTCTTCGGCACGCAGACTTATGCGGTGCACCTGAACGGCATCGTAGAATATGCGGCTGCGCCGGGTTCGCCCGCCGCGCCGCAGATGTGGCTCGGCCGCCGCAGCGCGACCAAGGCCACCGACCCCGGCATGCTCGACAACGTCGTCGCGGGCGGCATCGGCTGGGGCCTGGGCGTTCACGAGACGCTCACGAAGGAATGCTGGGAAGAGGCCGGCATGCTGGCCGAACTGGCGGCACGCGCGATCGCGGGCCGCGCGGTGCAGGTACTGTGTTCGCTGCCGGAAGGCACGCAGTCCGAACTGATCTTCGTGTACGACCTGCCGCTGCCGCGCGACTTCGCGCCGCACAACCAGGACGGCGAAGTGGCCGAGCACCTGCTGGCCGGCGTGCCCGAGGTGATCGGCTGGCTGCGCGAAGGCCGCGCGACGATGGATGCGAGCCTCGCGATGCTCGACACGCTGCTGCGCCACCGCTGGCTATCGGCGGCGGACGCCGCGGGCATCGACGCGCTGTTCGCGCCGGCCGCCTGACGCGCCACCTGGCGAGCCACCTGAAGGCGCCGCCTGCCTGCCCGGGCTTGGGCCCCAGGGTGAGGCCGGACGAACGGCCTATTTGACGAATACCGAAACGAAGGGAGTAGCGGTCATGTCGACCGATCACAGCTTTATCTTGAAACTGTCGTGCCCCGACCGGCATGGCATCGTCCACGCGGTCTCGGGCTTCCTGTTCGAGCGCGCCAACAACATCCTCGATTCGGCGCAGTTCGGCGACAGCCGCACCGGCGAGTTCTTCATGCGCGTGCACTTCGTGCAGGACGGCGAGGGCGCGGATGCCGCGTCGGCGCTCGACACGCTGCGCGAGGAATTCGCGCCGCTCGCCGAGCAGTTCGGGATGCGCTGGGAAATGCACGACGCGGCCGTGAAGCCGCGCGTCGTGATCATGGTGTCGAAGATCGGCCACTGCCTGAACGACCTGCTGTTCCGCTACCGCACCGGCCAGCTGCCGATCGAGATTCCGGCGATCGTGTCGAACCACAAGGAGTTCTACCAGCTCGCCGCCAGCTACAACATCCCGTTCCATCATTTCCCGCTCGTCGGCGGTTCGTCCGATGCGGCGAAGGCCGCGCAGGAAGCGCGGGTGCTGGAAGTGATCGACGAACACCAGGCCGATCTCGTCGTGCTCGCGCGCTACATGCAGATCCTGTCGCCGAACATGTGCCAGCAGCTCGCCGGCCGCGCGATCAACATCCACCATTCGTTCCTGCCGAGCTTCAAGGGCGCGAAGCCGTACTACCAGGCGTTCGACCGCGGCGTGAAGCTGATCGGCGCGACCGCGCACTACGTAACGACCGACCTCGACGAAGGCCCGATCATCGAGCAGGAAGTCGAGCGCGTCGACCACAGCATGACGCCCGACCAGCTCACCGCGATCGGCCGCGACGTCGAGTGCGTGACGCTCGCGCGTGCGGTGAAGTGGCACGTCGAGCACCGGATCGTGCTGAACGGGACGAAGACCGTCGTGTTCCGCTGATCGGCTGATCGGTGATGCGCGCCGGCCGGCCTGCGCAGGCCGTCGGTTGCCGCAAACAAGAACGCCGCGCCCTTGACGGGGCGCGGCGTTTTTTTCGCGTGATGCGCGGGGATCGGGTTGCGTCGGGTACGGCGCGTCAGATCAGCCGCAGCATGTATAGCTCGCGCTTCATGTACGCATAGAAGATCGGCGCGGCGATCACGCCCGGCAGCCCGAACGCGGCTTCCATGATCAGCATCGCGAGCAGCAGCTCCCACGCGCGCGACTCGATCTGGCCGCCGATGATCTTTGCGTTCAGGAAGTACTCGAGCTTGTGGATCACGACGAGGAACGCGAGCGACGCGATCGCGGTGCCCATGCTGACCGACAGCGACACCGCGACGATCAGCGTGTTCGAGATCAGGTTGCCGATCACCGGCAGCAGGCCGACGATGAACGTGACGAGCACCAGTGTTTTCGACAGCGGCAGCCGCTGGTGGAAGATCGGCAGCGCGACGAGCAGGTAGATGCCGGTAAAGGTCGCGTTGATCGCCGAGATCTTGATCTGCGCGAACACGATCCGGCGGAACGATTCGGCGAAGCGCGACACGCGCGTGACGAGCGCGGTCGACAGCGGCCGACGCACCTTGCCGTGCTCGACGCCGATCGCGATCATCGCGCCGATGATCATCCCGAACACCACGTGGCCGAAGCCGCGCGCGACGCTCTTGCCGCCTTGCTGGAGCTGGTCCATGTGCGAGTGCATCAGCAGCGCCGCCTTGGTCTTCATCTGTTCGACGTCGACCGGCAGCAGGTTCGCGATCCAGGCCGGCGTGCGGGCGCGCGTCTGCTCGACGATCTGCATCAGCTGGCCAAGAAGGCTCTGCAGGTTCGGCACCGTGTGCTCGAAGTGCTCGATGATGCCGATCGTCAGGCCCGTGAGCCCGCCGACGATCGCGATCGACAGCAGCACGACGGCGACCCAGCGCGCGCGCATGCTCGTGGTGTGGCGTTCGATCACCGGGGCGATCGTGTGGATCAGCTGATAGACCAGCATGCCGGCCAGCAGCCCGCCCAGCAGCTTGAGTTCGATGACGAGCACCATCGCGACGAGGGCGAACAGGTAGCTGCCGATCTCGATCGCCGACAGCTTCGGCAGGCTGAAGTCGCTCGTCAGCCGCACGCTGCGCAGGTGCGGCTCGCGGTTCTGCGCGTCGCGCGACTCTTGTTGCTTCTCCATCATGGATTCCTGTCGTTCGTGTGCCGTGCCGCGCGGTGGGCGACACGGCGGCGATCGCCCGGCGCCGCACCGGATTGGTGCGGATGGCGAACCTTACGACCGTAAAGTATAGCTGCCATTATGGTCCGCCACGGGGCTGTTTGGCTCGTGGTGTAAACGCAGAGGGGAAAACCGCAGAAGGGAAAACGAGGAGGTCGGCGCCGCCCCGCTGCCGGGCGCGCGCGGCCGGGCAGCCGCGCGCGGGAACGGAAAGTGTCAGCCGGCCGCCGCCTTGCGGGCCGGACGCTTGAGCAGCGGCGCGAGGTACTTGCCGGTGAAGCTCGCCTTGGTCTTCGCGACCTGCTCGGGCGTGCCCTGCGCGATGATCTGGCCGCCGCCGGCCCCGCCTTCGGGGCCGAGGTCGATCACCCAGTCGGCCGTCTTGATCACGTCGAGGTTGTGCTCGATGATCACGACCGTGTTGCCCTGGTCGCGCAGCCGGTGGATCACCTCGAGCAGCAGCGCGATGTCGTGGAAGTGCAGGCCGGTGGTCGGCTCGTCGAGGATGTACAGCGTGCGACCCGTGTCGCGCTTCGACAGCTCCAGCGACAGCTTCACGCGCTGCGCCTCGCCGCCCGACAGCGTCGTGGCCGACTGGCCGAGGCGGATGTAGCCGAGGCCGACGTCGAGCAGCGTCTTCAGCTTGCGGGCGATCACCGGCACCGCGCTGAAGAATTCGTACGCGTGCTCGACCGTCATGTCGAGCACTTCGCTGATGTTCTTGCCCTTGTACTGCACTTCGAGCGTTTCGCGGTTGTAGCGCTTGCCGTGGCACACGTCGCACGGCACGTAGACGTCCGGCAGGAAGTGCATCTCGACCTTCAGCACGCCGTCGCCCTGGCACGACTCGCAGCGGCCGCCCTTCACGTTGAACGAGAAGCGGCCCGGATCGTAGCCGCGCTCCTTCGCGGTCGGCACGCCCGAGAACAGCTCGCGGATCGGCGTGAACAGGCCCGTGTAGGTGGCCGGGTTCGAGCGCGGCGTGCGGCCGATCGGCGACTGGTCGACGTTGATCACCTTGTCGAAGTGCTCGAGGCCCTCGATCGCCTCGTGCGGCGCCGGCTCGGCCGACGAGCCGTACAGGTGGCGCGCGACCGCGTGATACAGCGTGTCGTTGATCAGCGTCGACTTGCCGGAGCCCGACACGCCGGTGATGCAGGTCAGCAGGCCGACCGGCAGTTCGAGATCGACGTGCTTCAGGTTGTTGCCGTGCGCGTCGACGATGCGCAGCATCCGCTCGGGGTCGGGCGCGAGCCGCTCGTCCGGGTATTCGATCGTGCGCTTGCCGACCAGATACTGGCCCGTCAGCGACTGCGGGTTCGACTGCACCTGCTTCGGCGTGCCTTCGGCCACGATCACGCCGCCGTGCTCGCCGGCGCCCGGGCCCATGTCGACGACGTAGTCGGCCGTGCGGATCATGTCCTCGTCGTGCTCGACGACGATCACCGAGTTGCCGAGGTCGCGCAGGTGCTTGAGCGTCGCGATCAGGCGGTCGTTGTCGCGCTGGTGCAGGCCGATCGACGGCTCGTCGAGCACGTACATCACGCCGGTCAGGCCCGAGCCGATCTGCGACGCGAGCCGGATCCGCTGCGCCTCGCCGCCGGACAGCGTTTCAGCGCTGCGCTCGAGCGACAGGTAGTCGAGGCCGACGTTGTTCAGGAAGGTCAGGCGCGCGACGATTTCCTTGATCACCTTGTCGGCGATCTCGCGCTTCGCGCCGTCAAGCGACAGGCCGTCGAAATAGCCGAGCGCGTCGCGCAGCGGCCAGCCGCTGATTTCATAGATGCCGCGCGCGTAGTCGCCGGTGCCGACCCGCACGTGGCGCGCCTCGCGGCGCAGCCGCGTGCCGTCGCACGACGGGCACGGCTGGTTGTTCTGGTATTTCGCGAGCTCTTCGCGCACCGCGACCGAATCGGTCTCGCGGTAGCGGCGCTCGAGGTTCGGGATGATCCCTTCGAACACGTGCTCGCGGATCGTCGTGCGGCCGCGCTCGTTGATGTACGAGAACGGGATCGTCTGCTTGCCCGAGCCGAACAGCAGCACCTTGCGGATCTTTTCCGGCAGGTCCTCGAACGCGGCGTCGATGTCGAATTCGTAGAACGCCGCGAGGCTCTGCAGCATCTGGAAGTAGAACTGGTTGCGGCGATCCCAGCCCTTCACGGCGCCCGCGGCGAGCGACAGCGACGGGTGCGCGACGACCCGCTTCGGGTCGAAGAACGTGATCTGGCCGAGGCCGTCGCATTCCGGGCACGCGCCCATCGGGTTGTTGAACGAGAACAGGCGCGGCTCGAGTTCCTGCAGTGAGTACGAGCAGATCGGGCACGCGAACTTCGAGCTGAACAGGTGTTCGTGGTCGGTATCCATCTCCAGCGCGATCGCGCGGCCGTCGGCGAGGCGCAGCGCGGTCTCGAACGATTCCGCGAGGCGCTGCTTCATGTCCGGCCGCACCTTGAGACGATCGACGACGACGTCGATCGTGTGCTTGTCGTTCTTCTTGAGCTTCGGCAGCGACTCGACCTCGTAGATCTTCGCGACGCCTTCGTTCGCGGTGCCGCCGCCCGAGCGCACGCGAAAGCGCACGAAGCCCTGCGCCTGCATGTCCTCGAACAGCTCGGCGTGCTCGCCCTTGCGGTTCGCGACGACCGGCGCGAGGATCATCAGCTTGGTTTCCTCGGGCAGCGCGAGCGCCGCGTCGACCATCTGCGACACGCTCTGCGCCTCGAGCGGGATGTCGTGGTCGGGGCAGTACGGCGTGCCGACCCGTGCGAACAAAAGTCGCAGGTAGTCGTGGATTTCGGTGACCGTGCCGACGGTCGAACGCGGGTTGTGGGACGTCGCCTTCTGCTCGATCGAGATCGCGGGCGACAGGCCCTCGATCAGGTCGACGTCGGGTTTCTCCATCAGCTGCAGGAACTGGCGGGCGTACGCGGACAGGCTCTCGACGTAGCGGCGCTGGCCTTCGGCATAAAGGGTGTCGAACGCGAGCGACGACTTGCCCGACCCGGACAACCCGGTAATCACGATCAGCTTGTGGCGCGGCAGGTCGAGATTGACGTTTTTCAGGTTGTGGGTGCGTGCCCCACGGATACGGATCTGTTCCATGAACCTGGCGAAAATGGAGGGAACCAAACCTGCTACTATAACGGCTTTTCGAGGCCGTCGTTGGGGGCCCCCAGCCTTTGCAGCAGCTGGCAGCAAGGCGGTGTCCACGCCGGGGAGGCGGCCGCGCCGCACGGCGCGAGGCGGCCCCGCAGGCTGCCTGCCCGACGTCCCGGAAAGCGCCAGCCAGGCCTGCCGGGCCGGTGGCCCTGATCTTCCGCCGCCCGCCGCCGGGCGGACATTCCGATCATTCGAAATTCATTCCCGATGTCCCATCCGTCCGCCACGTCTTCCCGCATGAGTGCGCCCGAACTGCGCGCGACCACGTCGCTCGCGGCGATCTTCGCGCTGCGCATGCTCGGCCTGTTCATGATCATGCCGGTGTTCTCGGTCTACGCGAAAACCATCCCGGGCGGCGACAACGTGCTGCTCGTCGGCATCGCGCTCGGGGCGTACGGCGTCACGCAGTCGCTGCTGTACATCTTCTACGGGTGGGCGTCGGACAAGTTCGGCCGCAAGCCCGTGATCGCCACCGGCCTGCTGATCTTCGCGCTCGGCAGCTTTGTCGCCGCGTTCGCGCACGACATCACGTGGATCATCGTCGGCCGCGTGATCCAGGGGATGGGCGCCGTGTCGTCCGCGGTGCTCGCGTTCATCGCCGACCTGACCTCCGAGCAGAACCGCACGAAGGCGATGGCGATGGTCGGCGGCTCGATCGGCGTGTCGTTCGCGGTCGCGATCGTCGGCGCGCCGATCGTGTTCCACTGGGTCGGGATGAGCGGGCTGTTCGCGATCGTCGGCGTGCTGTCGATCCTCGCGATCGGGGTCGTCGTGTGGATCGTGCCCGACGCGGCGAAGCCCGTGCACGTGCCGGCGCCGTTCGGCGAGGTGCTGCACAACGGCGAGCTGCTGCGCCTGAACTTCGGCGTGCTCGTGCTGCACGCGACGCAGACGGCGCTGTTCCTCGTCGTGCCGCGCCTCTTGGTCGACGGCGGGCTGCCGGTCGCCGCGCACTGGAAGGTCTACCTGCCGGTGATGGGGCTCGCGTTCGTGATGATGGTCCCGGCGATCATCGTCGCGGAAAAACGGGGCAAGATGAAGCCGGTGCTGCTCGGTGGCATTCTGGCTATCCTGATCGGCCAATTGTTGCTCGGCAGCGCTCCGCATACCATCCTGATTGTGGCGGCGATCCTGTTCGTGTACTTCCTGGGTTTCAACATCCTGGAAGCGTCGCAGCCGTCGCTCGTGTCGAAGCTCGCGCCCGGTTCGCGCAAGGGCGCGGCCACGGGCGTCTACAACACCACGCAATCGATCGGGCTCGCGCTCGGCGGCATCGTGGGCGGCTGGCTGCTGAAGCACGGCGGCGCGAACACCGTCTTCTACGCGTGCTCGGGGCTCGTGGCGGCGTGGCTTATAATCGCGGCCAGCATGAAAGCGCCGCCGCGCAAGGCCTGAACCTTCTTTTCGGGCAGGCACCGGCGGCGCTCGCCGGCTTGCCCGGCGGGCCGCTCCGACGACATTCGCGGGCGGCCCGGCATCGAATTTACTGGAGAAACACATGGCATCCGTCAACAAGGTCATCCTCGTCGGCAATCTCGGCGCCGATCCTGAAGTCCGTTACCTGCCGAGCGGCGACGCGGTTGCGAACATCCGTCTCGCGACGACCGATCGCTACAAGGACAAGGCAAGCGGCGATTTCAAGGAAATGACCGAGTGGCACCGCGTCGCGTTCTTCGGCCGTCTCGCCGAAATCGTCAGCGAGTACCTGAAGAAGGGTTCGTCGGTCTATATCGAAGGCCGCATCCGCACGCGCAAGTGGCAGGGCCAGGACGGCCAGGATCGCTACTCGACCGAAATCGTCGCCGACCAGATGCAGATGCTCGGCGGCCGCGGCGGTTCGGGCGGCGGCGGTGGCGGCGGTGACGAAGGCGGTTACGGCGGCGGCTACGGTGGTGGTGGCGGCGGCCGCGGCGGCGAACAGATGGAACGCGGCGGCGGCGGTCGTGCCGGCGGCGCGCCGCGCGGCGGTGCAGGCGGCGGCCAGAGCCGTCCGAGCGCGCCGGCAGGCGGCGGCTTCGACGAGATGGACGACGATATTCCGTTCTAAGCGGAACGCCGGTTCCCGATGTAAAGAGGGGCCCGAATCTCCACGCTGAATCACTGGTTCAGCCTGGATCTTCGGGTCCTTTTTTCGTCTACGCGTTTTTTGGGGTTTGGGCGGAACGTGCCCGATCGGGCGTGAGGAGCGTCGTGGTGGCGTCGTGCAAGGCGGGGAGAAGCCGCTGGCGCCGGCCGCGTCGGATGGGCGAGACTTGAGAATGGACTCCCCCGTCAGCGGACGTTCGTCGTCGCGGGCGCGATGGCTCTGACGTCTGTTGTGCTTACGTGGCGAGCATGCCGACCGCAAACTTCAACCGACGCAACCGCGCCGGTGAGCAGGTTTCCTGAAGACTGCAACGGCGCATTCCCGACATGGGGGCCGTGGCATTCACGCCCGAGTCGCCTGCTTCGGACGGTGCGGACCATGACAAGAGCGGCGCCGTGGCCGCCGCAGAACAGAACCGCTTACGCTTCCGTGACGATCGCGACCAGATTGCTGACGCGCTCGACGGATTTTCCACCCTTCGGCCAGCGGACCAGCGCGTCGCTACCGTTGATCGACAGGATCACGCCATCGCTGCGGTCCACGGCACCCGTGAACGTGACACGGTTTACCTTTGCCGACGGCGAAAACGAAGCCGCGCTGCGGCCCGGCAGCAGATCCATCAGGAACGAAAATACGGGGTACACGACTGCTCCTTCGCAAGCTTGAACTACGGGTTTTCCCTAGTTTAACAGTTCGGATGTTGCGTCGCAACATTAGCCCTTGTGCCCGTTCGTCGTGCGCGCGTCTTCCGTGGTGATTTCCAGTCGTTCGTCGCGCCGCTCAGCAAATCTCCCGGGCGGTTCGGGTATCTGATCGATGTCACGCGGCCGCCACGATTGACCGGCTAAGCTCGATTTTTCGACGTTTCGATCGAAGGAGACACAATGCGGCGGGTCGTATTCAACCAGAAGGGCGGGGTGGGCAAGTCGACGATCGTCTGCAACCTGGCGGCGATCAGCGCGAGCGAAGGGCTGCGCACGCTCGTCATCGACCTCGACGCGCAGGCGAATTCCACGCACTACCTGCTCGGCGACCGGGCGACCGACGCGCATCCCGGCGTCGCCGAATTCTTCGAGACCGCGCTGACCTTCAACTTCCGGCCGGTCGACGTCGCATCGTTCATCCATCCGACGCCGTTCGACGGGCTCGACGTGATGCCCGCGCATCCGGACCTCGACACGCTGCACGGCAAGCTCGAGTCGCGCTACAAGATCTACAAGCTGCGCGACGCGCTCAACGAGCTCGACACCTACGATGCCGTCTACATCGACACGCCGCCCGCACTGAACTTCTACACGCGCTCGGCGCTGATCGCGGTCGAGCGCTGCCTGATTCCGTTCGATTGCGACGACTTCTCGCGCCGCGCGCTGTACACGCTGCTCGAGAACGTGAAGGAAATCCAGCAGGACCACAACGCGGCGCTCGAGGTCGAAGGGATCGTCATCAACCAGTTCCAGCCGCGCGCGAGCCTGCCGCAGCGGCTGGTCGACGAACTCGTCGAGGAAGGGCTGCCGGTGCTGGCGTCGCGGCTCTCGGCATCGGTGAAGATCCGCGAATCGCATCAGCAGTCGACGCCGGTGATCCATCTCGAGCCGGCACACAAGCTCGCGCAGGAGTTTCGCGCGCTGCATCGCGAACTGGTCGGGTGAGAGTGTCGGCGCTGGCCCGGCCCGGCGGTTTATATACGATCATTGAATTCGTCATTAATAATCCCGGTAACGATTTCAAAATAAATCTGGAAAAACGATTACAGGGGAATCTGCCCTATTTTCCAATGCGCACCTGTTTTTCAAATAACCGGAATAATGACGGGGTAAATGTTACGGACGTCGCGGTGCGCCATGCCGTAAAAAAGTAAAAATCATTTCGGGACAAGGCGTTGCGACGTGGCCCCATTGTGTGCGGGCGCAGATGCGAGGAGATCAACCCGATCGATAAGGGTTTTTACCTACTATTAATGCCATTTAATTGACAATTAATCCATCTAGAATGGCAATCTTCAACTCCCCGCGGTCAATCGTGCCTGCGGGTTGTGAATAAGGAAGCGGACCTCGATCTGGCTTCCATTTTTTTCGTTCGTCTCTCGCATTGCTAACAGGAGCGTGCCCGATGTCCGTATTTGCCCCCGAAAAATTCGCCGCCGATTATCAGTCCGGAATTGCCGCCTGGTTCGCGATTGCGCGTCCGGCAATCAATGGTTTCGAGGCCGTCGTCGAACTCAACCTGCAAGCGGCCAAGACGGCGCTCGACGAATACGAGGACAAGCTGAAGAACGCGTTCAACGCGAGCAACCCGGCTGCGGGCTTCGCGCAGCAAGTCGCCGCACCGCAGGAAGCTGCCGGCAAGGCCGTCGCGTACGGTCGCCATCTGTTCGACATCGCGGTGTCGACGCAGGCCGAGTGGGCGAAGGTCGCGCAGGCGCAATACGAGCAGACCGACAAGCGCGTGAAGGAGGTGGTCGGCGAGCTGACGAAGCATGCGCCGGCCGGTTCGGGCGCGGTGGTCGCCGCGCTGAATTCGGCGCTGTCCGCGGCGACTGCCGCGGCAGACTCCGTGCGCGCAGCGACGGGGCAGGCAATCGAAGCCGCGCAAAGCGGTTTCGACGCGGTCAGCGAAACGGCGACGCGCGGTGCCAAGCAGACGGCGGCTGCCGCACGCAAGGAAGCCGCTTCGCGCGAATCGGCTGCATGAGCGCGTGTCGCGCGCAGGCGCGACACCATTGATCGAACGGCGCCGGCGGGCGCCGGCCGCCGCGTGTGCCGCGTGGTGGCCGGCGGCGTCCGGCTCGCCGCAACGTGTCCGGGCCCGGCTGGAGCGGGCGAATGGGCGGCGCGCATGAAAGCGCGAGCCCTGAGCCGCATCGCGGGTCGTATGGCGCTCAAGCGCCGACGTCGGCCGCCGTGCCGCCCGGCCCCGGCACGCGATACAGCATGCAACACGGATCGACCCACTGATTTCGATGCAGGAACAAAACATGACGGACGTAGTGATCGTATCGGCCGCGCGGACCGCGGTCGGCAAATTCGGCGGCTCGCTCGCGAAGATCGCGGC
>NZ_QTQM01000007.1:0-194760 GCF_003854225.1 Burkholderia sp. Bp8986
GGCTTCGAGCCGGACCTGATCACGATGGCCAAGGGCCTGACCTCGGGTTACGTGCCGATGGGCGCGGTGGGCATCCATGAACGCGTCGCGCGCCCGATCATCGACAACGGCGAATTCAATCACGGGCTCACGTACTCGGGCCACCCGGTCGCGGCGGCGGTGGCGGTCGCGAACCTGAAGCTGCTGCGCGACGAAGGGATCGTCGAGCGCGTGAAGCACGACACGGGCCCGTACTTCCAGGCGCTGATGCGCGAAACCTTCGCGCGTCACCCGATCGTCGGCGAAGTGCACGGCCACGGGATGGTCGCGAGCCTGCAGCTCGCCGAGTCGCCGGCCGAACGCCGCCGCTTCGCGAACGGCGGCGAGGTCGGCACGATCTGCCGCGACTTCTGCTTCAACGGCAACCTGATCATGCGCGCGACCGGCGACCGGATGCTGCTGTCGCCGCCGCTCGTGATTTCGCGTCAGGAAATCGATGAACTCGTATCGAAGGCGAAGAAGGCCGTCGATGCGACCGCCCAGCAACTGGGCCTTTCGTAACGACTTTGCCTACAGGCGTGCGGCGGGTGCCGCGCGCCGCCATAACCCAGGGGAATTCCACCATGCGTGCCTGCTTTCTTCGCCAAGCCTGTTCCATCGCGGCCCTTGCCGCGGTGGCCGCGTTCACGTCGGTCGCCAGCCCGTCGGCGCATGCCGACGAGCTGAACGTCTACAACTGGTCCGACTACATCGCACCCGACACGATCCCGAACTTCCAGAAGCAGACGGGCATCCACGTCAAGTACGACAACTACGACAGCGACGACACGCTGCAGGCGAAGCTGCTGGCGGGCAGCTCGGGCTACGACATCGTCGTGCCGACCTCGAACTACATGGCCAAGCAGATCCAGGCCGGCGTGTACCAGAAGCTCGACAAGTCGAAGATCCCGAACCTCGCGAACCGCGACCCTCTGCTGATGAAGATGATCTCGGACGCCGATCCGGGCAACCAGTACGGCGTTCCCTGGGCCTACGGCACCGACGGCATCGGCTACAACGCGCAGGCGGTGAAGAAGGCGCTCGGCGACAAGGCGCCCGTCGACAGCTGGGCGCTGGTGTTCGACCCGGCCAACATGGAAAAGCTGAAGAGCTGCGGCGTGTCGTTCCTCGACCAGGCCGTCGACGTGTTCGCGGCCACGCTGCAGTACATGGGCAAGGATCCGAACAGCAAGAACCCCGGCGACTACCAGGCTGCGTTCGAAGTCCTGAAGAAAGTCCGCCCGTACATCACCCAGTTCAACTCGTCCGGCTACATCAACGACCTCGCGAACAACGACGTGTGCGTCGTGCTCGGCTGGTCGGGCGACGTCGGCATCGCGCACCGCCGCTCGTCGGAGGCGAAGCGCCCGTACGACATCAAGTTCTCGAACCCGAAGGAAGGCGGCCTGCTGTGGTTCGACGTGATGGTGATCCCGAAGGATGCACCGCACCCCGAGGCCGCGCTGAAGTGGATCAACTACGTGTCCGACCCGAAGGTCAACGCGGCGATCACCAACACGGTGTTCTACCCGACCGCGAACAAGGCCGCGCACCCGTTCGTCACGCCGGCCGTCGCGCAGGATCCGACCGTCTATCCGCCCGAGGACGTGCTGAAGAAGATGGTGCTGATGAAGCCGATGCCGGCCGACATCCTGCGCCTCGAGAACCGTCTGTGGGCGCAGCTGAAGACGGGCCACTGATCACGAACCATCACGGCGGCGCAGGCATCGGCTGAACGCCTGCCCGCCAGAGATCCGCGGACGCTTCGTCCGCCCGCGCGCATCGCGCGCTGTTCCATCCGGCACGAGCCGTTGTCCGCGAGTCGCGTTGTACGCCTCGCGCGGGAACGCTCACGCCTGCAATCCGTGAAGAACGAATGGTGACTCCCATGCAATCGATACCCTCTTCCGCTGCCGCACGCCACACCCAACCGGCCGCCGCGGCCCGCACGAAGAACGATGCGTTCGTGCGCATCGAAAACGTCGTGAAGAAGTTCGGCGACAGCACGGCCGTCGACAACGTGAACCTGACGATCGCGAAGAACGAGCTGTTCGCGCTGCTCGGCAGCTCCGGCTGCGGCAAGTCGACGCTGTTGCGCATGCTAGCCGGGCTCGAGACGGCGACCTCCGGCAAGATCTTCGTCGACGGCGAGGACCTCGCGTCGCTGCCGCCGTACCGCCGCCCGGTCAACATGATGTTCCAGTCGTATGCGCTGTTCCCGCACATGTCGGTCGAGTCGAACGTCGCGTTCGGGCTGAAGCAGGAAGGCACGCCGAAAAACGAGATCAAGGAACGCGTGGCCGACGCGCTCGCGCTGGTGCAGATGAGCAAGTACGCGAAGCGCAAGCCGCACCAGCTGTCCGGCGGCCAGCAGCAGCGCGTCGCGCTCGCGCGCTCGCTGGTGAAGCGCCCGAAGCTGCTGCTGCTCGACGAGCCGATGTCCGCGCTCGACAAGAAGATCCGCCAGAAGACCCAGCTCGAACTGGTGAACATCATCGAGAAGGTCGACGTGACCTGCGTGATGGTCACGCACGACCAGGAAGAGGCGATGACGATGGCGAGCCGCCTCGCGGTGATGAGCGAAGGCAAGATCGTGCAGATCGGCACGCCGGGCGAAGTGTACGAATACCCGAACAGCCGCTTCTCGGCCGAGTTCATCGGCTCGACGAACCTGTTCGAAGGCCGGGTGGTCGAGGACGAACCCGATCACATCTTCGTCGAAAGCGACGACCTCGAGGCACGCATGTACGTGAGCCACGGCGTGACCGGCCCGCTCGGGATGCCGGTCGGCATCTCGGTGCGGCCGGAGCGCGTGCACGTATCGCGCGAGAAGCCGGGCTCGCATCACAACTGGGCGCGCGGCGTGGTGACCGACATCGCGTACATGGGCGCCTACTCGCTGTATCACGTGCGTTTGCCGAGCGGCAAGACGGTCGTGTCGAACCTGTCGAGTTCGCACCTGATGCACGACAGCGCGCCGGCGTGGAACGACGACGTGTTCGTGTCGTGGTCGCCGGCCAGCGGCGTCGTGCTGACGCAGTGAGGACGACATGATGAGAACTTCCGCCTCCACTCCGTCCGCGCCGGTTTCGACCGGTGCCGCCGCAACGACACAGGCTTCGAAGCGCCGCAGCCGCTTCGCCGCGCTGTCGCGCTTCCTGCCGTCCGGCCGCGGCGTCGCGATCGGCGTGCCGTTCCTGTGGCTCGTGATCTTCTTCGCGCTGCCGTTCGTGCTGGTGTTCAAGATCAGCTTCGCCGACCAGGTGATGGGGATCCCGCCGTACACGTCGCTCGTCGAGATCAAGGACGGCGTCGTGCACTTCGCGCTGCAGCTGTCGCACTACGCATTCCTGCTGCAGGACGACCTGTACATCGCGACCTATCTCAGCTCGCTGAAGATGGCCGCCGTGTCGACGCTGCTGTGCCTGCTGATCGGATTCCCGATGGCGTACTACATCGCACGCTCGGAGCCGGGCCGCCGTAACGTGCTGATGATGGCCGTGATGCTGCCGTTCTGGACGTCGTTCCTGATCCGCGTGTACGCATGGATCGGAATCCTGAAGGATGACGGCCTCCTGAACCACACGCTGATCGCGCTCGGCATCATCCACACGCCGCTGCGCCTCTATCACAGCGACGCGGGCGTCTACATCGGGATGGTCTATTCGTACCTGCCGTTCATGGTGATGCCGCTCTACGCGCACCTCGTGAAGATGGACCTCACGCTGCTCGAGGCCGCCTACGACCTCGGCGCGAAGCCGTGGGTCGCGTTCACGCGCATCACGCTGCCGCTGTCGAAGAACGGGATCATCGCCGGCAGCCTGCTGGTGTTCATCCCGGCAGTCGGCGAGTACGTGATTCCGGAACTGCTCGGCGGCGCCGACACGCTGATGATCGGCCGCGTGATGTGGGATGAATTCTTCAACAACATGGACTGGCCGATGGCGTCCGCGGTGACGGTCGCGATGGTGCTGCTGTTACTGGTGCCGATGGCGCTGTTCCAGTACTACCAGGTCAAGGAACTGGAGGAAGCGAAATGATCAAGCCGAGCAAACCGCTGTCGACGGGCGTCCTCGCCTTCGGCTTCCTGTTCCTGTACATCCCGATCATCAGCCTGGTCGTGTACTCGTTCAACGAGTCGAAACTGGTGACGGTGTGGTCGGGCTTCTCGCTGAAGTGGTACGCGGCGCTGTGGCAGGACGACGAGCTGCTCACCGCCGCGTGGCTGTCGCTGAAGATCGGCCTCCTGACGGCCACCGCGTCGGTCGTGATCGGCACGTGGGCGGGCTTCGTGCTCGCGCGCTTCGGCCGCTTCAAGGGCTTCACGCTGTACACGGGGATGATCAACGCGCCGCTGGTGATTCCGGAGGTGATCCAGGGGATCTCGCTGCTGCTGCTGTTCGTTGCGCTGGAGCAGATGTTCGGCTGGCCGAAGGGCCGCGGGATGGTGACGATCTGGATCGGCCACGTGATGCTGTGCGTGTCGTACGTGGCGATCATCGTGCAGTCGCGCGTGAAGGAGATGAACAAGTCGCTGGAGGAAGCCGCGCTCGACCTGGGTGCGACGCCGCTGAAGGTGTTCTTCGTGGTGACGTTGCCGCTGATCTCGCAGGCGCTGCTGTCGGGCTGGCTGCTGTCGTTCACGCTGTCGATCGACGACCTGGTGCTGTCGGCGTTCCTGTCGGGGCCGGGCTCGACCACGCTGCCGCTGGTGGTGTTCTCGCGCGTGCGGCTCGGGCTGAACCCGGAAATGAACGCACTGGCGACGCTGTTCATCACCGCGGTGACGATCGGTGTGATCGTCGTGAACCAGATGATGATCGCGCGCGAACGGCGCCGGGTGGCCGACATGAAGGCGGCGTTCGCGGCGGCCTGACGCCCTGCTTCCCTTTTCATCGATAACAAGACCCGCGCGCCGCGAGAAGCGGCGCGCGGGCCGATCACAGATTGACCAAGCGCACGACAAGGAGAATCCGCAATGAAGAAGAAACTGATCTGCCTGCTGGTGGCCGGCGCGTTGCCCGGCATCGCGCTGGCCGACTCGACCTCCGCCGAAATCAAGGCACTGCAGGCGCAGGTCGCCGCGCTGCAGAAGCAGATGAAGGCCATGCAGGCGCAACTCGCCGCGAAGCCGGGCGGCACCCCGGTCGCGCAGGCCGGCGCGACGATCGCGGCTAAGCCGGTGATCGTGGCCGCCGACCCGTCTTCGCCGGACTACGGCAAGGCTCAAGCCACGCTGACCAACGACGAAGTCAGTGAAATGAAGCAGCAGATCGCGAACCAGCAGCTGAAGGTCGACTCGCTGACGGACGCGGCCAACACCGGGCCGCTCGCGGGCCTGTCGGTCACCGGCTACATCGACCCGACCTACATCTACAACCGCGCGGCCGGCACGTCGTCG
Organism: Burkholderia sp. Bp8986; assembly: GCF_003854225.1. NCBI lineage: Bacteria > Pseudomonadati > Pseudomonadota > Betaproteobacteria > Burkholderiales > Burkholderiaceae > Burkholderia > Burkholderia sp. Bp8986. The sequence continues at coordinate 5,420 of NZ_QTQM01000007.1, forward strand.
TTCCTGTTCGCGAACCACGAGAACGCGTACAACTACTTCAACAGCACGTTCGGCGATCTCTACCTCGACATCAAGAAGACCTTCGGCGTCGGCCCGATGGCGCCGTCGGCGGAAATCACGCTGATGCCGAACCGCGGCAACGGCATCACGCTGCTGCAGAACTCGCGCGGCTCGATCACCGACAACCTGCTGAACACCGCGGTCGTCAACGTGCCGATCACCGCCGAGACGACGCTGGTCGCCGGCTTGATCCCGAGCTTCGGCGGCTACGAGGTGCAGCAGTCGAACCAGATGCTCACGCTCACGCACAACCTGCTGTACGATTTCTCGGATCCGGGCAGCTACGTCGGTGTCGGCGCGAACTACACGAAGGGCGCCTGGGCGTGGAAGTTCTTCCTCGGCAACGAGCAGTACCGCACGTACGGTTCGGTCACGCAGACGGGCACCAACGCGCTCGGCGACCCGATCTCCACCAGCAACAAGGTGCCGACCTTCACCGCGCGCGCGGACTACACGTGGTCGAGCGCGCTCGACATCGGCGGTTCGTTCAACATCGGGCGGCAGACGCTGGCGAGCGCGATCGACGACCAGGGCAACGTCCACTACGGCCCGGGCGGCGCGGCGCCGAGCGCCTACGGCTCGTTCTTCTTCGGCGAACTCGACGCAACCTACACGCTCGCCGACATTCAGTACAACGCCGAAGTCGACTACGGCCGACAGCAGCATGCGGCGTTCAACGGCGGGCTCGCGCAGTGGTACGGCCTGTCGCTGCTCGCGCACCGCAAGTTCAACGCGCCGGTGGTCGGCCGCATGGGCGTGACGCTGCGCTACGACCTGCTCGCCAACTCGAAGAACGGCGGCGGCGGCGGCGGTATCGCGCTGAACGGCAACGGGATGGATCCGAGCAACGGCTTCGGCGTCGACGCGGACTGTCTCGCGCAGTCGAAGGCCGGCGGCGGCCTGGGCTTCGAGTGCAAGGGCGCGGTGCGCCAGGACGTCGCACTCGACCTGCTGTTCTATCCGACCCAGCAGATCACCGTGAAGGTCGAATACCGGCACGACTGGGCGAACAACAAGGTGTTCCTGCGCAACGACGGTTCGTACGGCAAGTCCAACGACCTGCTCGCGACGCAGTTCATCTATTCGTTCTGATGCGGGCCGCGCGGGACGCCCTGCCGCGCGCATGGCGTCCCGCATCGTTTCACCCGGCCGGATCGCGGTGCGTCGCGCACCGGCGCCGGCCGTCTTCGACGGAGTCGGTTTGATGACGCAGTCTTTCACCCGCCGCGCCGACGCGCTCGCGCGCGACTCGTACTACGAAGCAACCGCCACGCGCCCCGTGGCCGACGACCCCGTGCTCGAGGAAGCGATCGACGTCGACGTGTGCGTGATCGGCGCGGGCTTCGCGGGCCTGTCGACGGCGCTCGATTGCCGTGCGCGCGGGCTGTCGGTCGCCGTGATCGATGCGCATCGGCCCGGCTGGGGCGCATCGGGCCGCAACGGCGGACAGGCGATCACGGGTTTCGCGAAAGACGAGGTGATCGAGAAGCAGCTCGCCGCCGCCGGTGCGCGTGCCGCGTGGTCGCTGTCGCTCGACGGCGTCGCGCTGATCGCCGAGCGGATCGCGCGCCATGGAATCGACTGCGACTTCACGCGCGGCTACCTGACGGTCGCGACGAAGCCGCGCCGCATCGGCGACCTGCGCGCCTGGATGGATGCCGCGAGTTCGCGCTGGGGCCATCCGTCGCTGTCGTGGCTCGACACCGACGCGATCCGCGCGCGCATCGCGTCGCCGCGCTATCTGGCGGGCGTCTACGATCCGCTGTCGGGCCACCTGCATCCGCTCAAGTATTGCCTCGGCCTCGCCGAGGCGGCGCGCCGCGAAGGCGTCGCGCTCCACGCGCACACGCCCGCGCTCGACGTCGTGCGCGGCGCCCGGCCGGTCGTGCGCACGCCGTCGGGCGAGGTGCGCTGCCGCTTCGTCGTGTCGTGCTGCAACGCGGGCCCCGGCGGCATCCTGCCGGCCGCGACCGCCGCGCGCATCGCGCCGGTCGCGTCGTACATCATCGCAACTGAACCGCTCGGCCGCGCGCGCGCCGACGCGCTGATCGCGCAGCGCGAAGCCGTGTGCGACAACAACTTCTTCCTCGACTACTTCCGGCTGTCGGCCGACCACCGGATGCTGTTCGGCGGTCGTGCGAACTCCGCGGGCGCGTCGCCCGACACGCTCGCCGACACGATCCGGCAGCGCATGGTCGGCGTGTTCCCGCAGCTCGCCGACGTGCGCGTCGACCACGCGTGGGGCGGCTTCGTCGACGTCACGCGCAACCGCGCGCCGGATTTCGGCGCGCTCGATCCGAACTTCTTCTACGTCCAGGGCTTCAGCGGGCACGGCGTCGCGCTGACCGGCATCGCCGGACGTGCGATCGCCGGCGCGATCGCGGGCGACACGCGCGCGTTCGACCTGTTCGCACAGCTGCGCCACCGGCGCTTTCCCGGCGGCGACGCATGGCGGCAGCCCGCGCTCGAACTCGGGATGCTGTATCACCGCGTGCGCGAGCTGTTCTGAACCCCCTTCATTCGTTTTCCTGAACATGCAGACATTCGCCAACCAGCCGCACGTCGCGTCGTACTACGCGGCGACCGCCAACGATACGACCCGCCACGCGCCGCTCGCCGGCGCGACCGACGCCGACGTGTGCGTGATCGGCGCGGGCCTCACCGGCTTGTCCGCCGCGCTCAACCTCGCCGAGCGCGGCCATTCGGTGACCGTGCTCGAGGCGTCGCGGGTCGGATGGGCAGCGAGCGGGCGCAACGGCGGCCAGTTGATCGGCGGCTTTGCATGCGACATCGACACGTTCGGCAACTTCATGCCGGAAGGCGACGTGAAGCGGATCTGGGACATGGGGCTCGAAACGCTGTCGCTCGTGAAGTCGCGCATCGCGAAGCACGACATCGACTGCGCGCTCGTGCCCGGCTACCTGACCGCCGCGAACACCGAGCGCGACGCGGATGCGCTGAAACGCTGGCGCGACGAGGCCGCGAAGCGCTTCGGCCACGAACGGTTCCATTTCGTCGAAGCGGACGAACTCGGCGACTACGTGCAATCGGCGCGCTATCGCGGCGGCCTGTACGACCCCGACAGCGGCCACCTGCATCCGCTGAACTACACGCTCGGGCTCGCGCGCGCGGCCGCCGACGCGGGCGTGCGGATCCACGAGGACAGCTGCGTGACGCGCGTGCGCGACGTGTCGGGCGGCCACGTCGTCGAGACCGGCCAGGGGCAGGTGCGCGCGCGCTTCGTGGTGCTCGCGTGCAACACGTACGTCGGCACGCTCGCGCCCGCGCTGTCGAAGAAGATCATGCCGGTCGGCACCTACGTGATCGCGACCGAGCCGCTCGGCGCGGCGCGCGCCGCCGCGCTGATGCCCGCGCGCGCGGCGATCTGCGACAGCCGCTTCGTGCTCGACTATTTCCGGCCGGCGCCCGACACGCGGCTCGTGTGGGGCGGCAAGGTCAGCTATTCGACGCGGCCGCCGCGCAATCTCGCCGACGCGATGCGCGCGGACATGCTGAAGACGTTCCCGCAGCTCGCGGACGTGAAGATCGACTACGCATGGGGCGGCTTCGTCGACATCACGATGAACCGCGCGCCGCACTTCGGGCGCGTCGCGCCGACGCTGTATTTCGCGCAGGGTTTCTCGGGGCACGGCGTGAACACGACCGCGCTCGCGGGCAAGCTGATCGCCGAGGCGATCGACGGCCAGGCGAGCCGCTTCGACCTGTTCGACAAGATCCGGCATCGCGACTTCCCCGGCGGCGCGACGCTGCGCACGCCGGCGCTGGTGCTCGCGATGAGCTGGTACCGGCTGCTCGACGCGTTCGGCATGCATTGAGCGGCGGCGCACGACACGACCCACGCGGACGTACCGGCCACGCAAAACGGCCGCGCAAGCGCGGCCGTTTCATCGAATCTCGCGGCTTCGGCACGGCAGGCAGGCGACCTTGCCTGCCCGACGCGCCGAAGCCGTGGTCCGCGCGCCGGTCAGTCGGTCCCGTACTTCGGCGAACGCGGCCCGTACAGCAGCCCGTTCGGCGGCCCGGCGGACAGCAGCCTGCTGCTGGTCAAACCGGCCACATCGTGCGCTTCGTCGGTCAGCGAATGCGCGACCTGCTTGACGGCCGCCTGCACCAGCATCCCGACGACCCCGAACGCGTTGACGCTCATGTTGTTGCCGACTTCCTTGCCGGTCGCACGGCCCTCGCCCTGCCACAGCACGTCGCCGGTCTTCAGGTCGACGAGCTTCGCCGACGCCGCGACCACCGTCGTGCTGTCCACCACCTGGTAGACGGAGCCGTATTGCGTGATCTTCGCGTACAGCGCGGCGTCCGCACCGAAGATTTCGCGCAGCTTCGCCGGCGACGTGCCCTGGATTTCCGCGGCGTTCGTGAGGCCGTTCTGCTTGAACGTCTCGTCCATCACCGCGACCGGCACCACGTAGTAGCCCGACTCGGCCAGCGGCTGCGTCATCTGCGACAGCACACCGTAGGTCGCGCCGACATCGGTCGTCTCGTTGAGCGGCGGCAGCACGAGGATCGAGCGCGGCTGGCTCTTCTTGAAGGCCGTGTAGTCGGGGCGTTTGACGGGCTGCGCGCACGCGCTCAACAGCGCGACGATCGACAGCACGGACAGCAGCTTGAATGAAAGTGTCTTGATCATGGCAGGCACGTCACTGTTTGGCGGGAGTCGGATCGGCATTCTTCTGGCCGGCGATCGTCTGGCCGGCGGCCGACGGATTCGCGGCCTTCGCGGCCTTCGCGTCGCCGGCTTTCTTCTTCATCAGGAAATCCATGAACGACGCGGATTCCGGAAAGAGCGCCTTCTCGGCCTGGAATTCCTGCGCGGCCTGCTGTTCGCTGCCGACGCTCGCGTAGAGCATCCCGAGATGCGCATGGAAGCCCGGCGGCGGCGTCTTGCCCTTCGCGCGAATCTCCTGCAGCGCCTTTTCGAGCGCGTCGATCTGCTCCTGCGGGGACTTCTGCCCCTTGAAGTATTCGTACACCTGCGGCTGATAGCCGTTCCATTGATAGAGCGGCGGCGTGGTCGGCGCCGCGCAGCCCGCGAGCAGCATGACGGCCGCCGTCGCCGGCAGCCAGATTCCCCGTTTCATGGTCTTGTCTCTTCTGGTTGGTGAATGATTCGTCGCCCCGTACTGCGCACGGCGCCTATTGCGGTGCCTTCAGCGTGCCGGCGTCGACCTGGTCGACGAGATGATTCACGGCTTCCTGGATCGCGAGGTCCAGCACCTTGCCGTTGAGCGTCGAGTCGTAACCGGCCGTGCCGCCGAAGCCGATCACTTCGCGGTTCGACAGGCTGAACTCGCCCGCGCCCTGGCTCGACGCGACGACTTCCGACGTCGTCGTGTCGACGATGTTCAGGTTGACCTTCGCATACGCGACCTGCGTCTTGCCGCGGCCGAGAATACCGAACAGCTGGTGATCGCCGACGTCCTTGCGGCCGAACTCGGTCACGTCGCCGGTCACGACGTAGTTCGCGCCCTTCACCGCCTGCGCCTTCTTCATGAAGCCGGCTTCCTGCTTGATCTCGTCGAGGTTCTCGCGATCGAGCACGTTGAAACGGCGGCTCTGCTGCAGGCGCGTGACGAGGATCGTCTTCGCCTGTCCGCCGAGGCGGTCGATGCCGTCCGAGAAGATGCCGCGCATGTAGCTCGAGCGGTTGTCGAACTTGCCGACCGCGATCGCGACGGGCTTGCCCGCATACGGTTTCTGCGCGCTGCTCACGGCCGGCACGTCGAGCGTGCGCGACGATTCGGTCGCGCAGCCGGACAGCGCCGCGACGAGCGCCGCCGCCACGAGAACGGTGCGTCGTGTCTGAATGTTCACTGCGGGTCTCCTTACGTGAAAAGATTGCCCGGAACGGGCTCGCCGGCTTGCCGACAAACCGGCGGTCGATGCGATGATCGAAGCGGCCGGGGCGCGCATCGGCGCGCGCGCGACTTCATCGCCCGGACGGCGATGGAGATGGCGGCATGCGAAGGGAAAGTGCACGCAACGGACGTGTTGCGGCGAGACGCGAACGCGCGGCGCATGGATCGACGACCCCGCTTGCGCCGGCTACCGCGTGATTCTGGTTACTGCGCTGTTGATCGCGCATGATCGGCCCCGTATATGATTTTGGCCGATCATACCAAGTCTGATTGTCGAGACGGGATTTCTTTAGAAGAATTGACGATCTTTACAAATCGCCGCGGATCCGTGGTGCGTCACACGCCAGCGGAGCGTGTGCGGGACGCCCGCGCCGGCCCGCGAGCCGGCGCGCCGCTGGCGGTCAGTCGGCCACCTTCTGCCGCATCGTCACGAACTCCTCGGCCGCGGTGGGGTGAATGCCGATCGTATCGTCGAATTGCGCCTTCGTCGCGCCCGCGCGAATCGCGATCGCGATGCCCTGGATGATCTCGCCCGCGTCGCGGCCGACCATGTGCGCGCCGATCACGCGCTGGCTGTCGCGCGCGACCACCAGCTTCATCAGCGTGCGCTCGTTGCGGCCCGACAGCGTGTGGCGCAGCGCCTTGAAGGACGTGCGGTAGATGTCGACTTCACCGTGCACGCGACGCGCATCGGCCTCGGTCAGGCCGACCGTCGCGACCTCCGGCTGGCTGAACACGGCCGACGGGACGTAATCGTGATCGGCCGCGACGCGTGCGCCGCCGAACAGCGTGCGCGCGAGCAGCGCGCCGTCGCGCGTCGCCACCGGCGTGAGCTGCGGCCGCGACGTGACGTCGCCGAGCGCATGGATCGAAGGCACCGACGTCGCCGAATACGCATCGACCGCGATCGCGCCGCGCGCGTCGAGCATGACGCCCGCGCGCTCGAGGCCGAGCCCTTCGACGTTCGGCACGCGGCCGGTCGCATAGAGCACCGCGTCGTACGGCCCGTGCTGCGCGTCGCCGACCTGCACGGAGAGCGTGCCGTCGTCCGCGCGCGCGATCGATTCGACCACCGCGCGCGCGTGGATCGCGACGCCCTGCTTCGTCATTTCGTCGGTGAGGAACTGGCGCACGTCGTCGTCGAAGCCGCGCAGGATCTTCTCGCCGCGATAGAACAGATCGACCTGGCTGCCGAAGCCGTTGAAGATGCCGGCGAACTCGACCGCGATATAGCCGCCGCCGACCACCGCGATGCGCTTGGGGCACGCCGGGAGCGACAGCGCCTCGCGCGACGTGATCGCATGCTCGATGCCGGGACGGTGCGGCAGCGCCGGCCGCGAGCCGGTCGCGATCGCGATGTGGCGCGCGCGGATGGTGCGCTCGCCGATCGCGACCGTATGCGCGTCGACGAGGGTCGCGCGTCCTGCGTGCATCGCGACGCCGGATTGCCGCAGCAGGTCGATGTAGATGTCGCTGAGCCGGTTGATCTCGCGATCCTTCGCGGCGATCAGCGCGGACCAGTCGAGCGTGCCGGCGCCGAAGGTCCAGCCGAAGCCCTTCGCATCCTCGAGTTCGTGCGGATAGTGCGATGCGTAGACGAGCAGCTTCTTCGGGATGCAGCCGCGCAGCACGCAGGTGCCGCCGATCTGCTCCTGTTCCGCTATGCCGACGCGCGCGCCGTATGACGCCGCCATCCGGGCGAGCCTCACGCCGCCGGAGCCGGCCCCGATGACGAACAGGTCGTAGTCGAAATCCATCGCAAGCCCTCATCGCAGTTCGGATGACGGCACGATAGCAAGATTCGGGAATTCGTGCGGAACGTGGCGCCGCAGGACGCGCGCGCCATAAAAAACGGCGAGAGACGTTGCCTCTCGCCGGTCAAACCGGCTGCCGGGTGTGCCATGCGTCACCGATCGACCACATGCCCGGCCTGCCGGCCGCGCGGCACCGGTCCGCCCGGATGCGCGAACGGCGCACCCGCGGCGGGACCAGCCGCCTTGCTCAGGCCTGCGACGTGTCGCTGCCGTCCGTCGCCTGCGTATCGTCTGCCTGCTGCGGCTGCTCTTCCTTCTTCTCGAGCATGCCTTCGATCGCCTCGGCGCCCTTGAAGCCGGCGACGGCCGCCGCCGCCTTGGTCAGCAGGCCCGCATCCGGATCGAGCTTCTCCGCCGCCTCGACGGCTGCCACTGCGCCAGCGATTTCACCCACGGTGTTCAGGATACCCATCGTCATCCCCTTTCAAGAAATTCGTGAGCGCATCGTCCCACGAAAAAAAACCGGCGGACCGTGTTTGTCATCACCGGATACACAAGTTACGCGCCAGGCCGGCCGCACGCGAAACGCGCGCCGGAACGACGCCCGCGCGTGCGTTGCGGCACGCGGCGGACCCTGCACGCAGCGTAGCGGAATCGCTTCGCGCGCACTGTCAAAGTATGTTCTGGAATGCCGACGGAACCCTTACGGGCGGCGTGTTCCCGATGGAGCAATCGCTGAATGGTCGTCTGCGCGCAGGAAGGCGCGTGGCGAAAAAAAAGAGGCTCCTTCCTGGAGCCTCTTCGATGCGCGCCGAACCGGGGCCGGCGCACGCGTTGACGATTTTCGTCAGAAGATATTGCGCAGGCCGATCGCGATGCCGGTCTGGTTGCTGCGACCCGGCAGCTCGACGTTCGCCGCGCCGTTCGTCTTGTTGAAGTCGACCGTGCCGTAGACTTCCGTGCGCTTGCTGAGCGCGTATTCGGCGATGCCGACGATCGCGTAGCGGTTGCCGCTCGCGAGCGTGCCGTTCGCGGTCATCGCGTTGCGCATGTGGTCGTAGTAGAACGCGCCCGTCAGCGTCAGCGGCGTGCTGACCTGCCAGCTCACGCCCGCGAACGGACCGTCGTCGATCCGGCCCGTGCCCTTCGCGACCGGAATCGACTGCTGCGCGAGCAGGCTGTCGACGAAACCGGTGTCGTCCTTCGAGCGCAGGTAGCCCGCATAGATCTTCGCCTTGCTGAACGCATACACGACGTTCGCGTGGTAGATCGTCTGCTTGCGTGCGGAGTTGTCGCTGTTCTGCTGCGCGCCGGCCGCGATGCTGAGCGGACCCGTCACGTACGACAGCGACACGCCCCATGCGTTGCCCTTGCCGAGCGAGCCCGGGATCTGGCCCGAGAAGCCGCCGGCGCCGGTCGATTCGTAGTTGGTGCCCGTCGAGTACATCGCCTTCGCGGTCAGGCCCGCGAACGTGCCCGTGTACTTGATCTGGTTGTCCGCATACAGGCCGCCACCGAGTGCGACCGGCAGCCATGCATTTTCGAGGTAGTTGCCGACCGTCAGCGGATCGTAGGTGTCCGACAGCAGGTCGAACAGCGGCGTCTTCTGGCGGCCGAGGGTCACCGTGCCGTACGGGCTGTCCAGGCCGACGTATGCCGCACGGTTGAACAGGCGGCCGCTGTCGGCGAATGCGCCGTTCTGCAGGTTCACGCCGCTTTCGAGCTTGAACACGGCCTTCAGGCCGCTGCCGAGGTCTTCCGTGCCGTAGATGCCGAAGCGGCTGTTGGTGATCGCGCCGTTGGACATCGACAACAGGCCGTCGTTCTTGGCATTCGCGTTGGTCAGGTAGCGAACGCTGACGTCGGCGACGCCCCACAGCGTGACCGAGCTTTGTGCTGCTGCGTACTGGCTGGCGAAGGCCAGCACTGCGCCCCCTGCGATGGCTGCGAGCCGGGTGGTCTGCTTCATGAGCTTTCCTTTTTGTAGGTGTCTCCATTCATGGCCGGCCGCGTGCGCAGCCGGGTGGCGATCGCGGACGCTCATGGCGCGCGCGATGTGGGCTGAATCATAAGACCAGTGCGCACGCCGAAAGAAATTGAAACGCGCGGTCGCGCGCGATTGTCGCCCTGGAACAACGTTTCCCGCGCCGGGCTTGCCTGTCGCGCGACGGATGCGGGTCGCGGCGATGGCGGGACGAAGGCCGGCGCTGTAAGGCGCGGCCGGAGCAACCGGTTTGCGCTGGGGCTGCGTGGCGGAGGGTGGCGCGATGAGCCGGTGATTCGGCCGCGCGGCGGACCGGCGGGCCGCATGCCGGCGGCCCTGCGCGCGTCAGGCCGGCCGCGGCGTTCCGCCGTCGGGGTTGCTGCCGTTACTGCCGTTGCTGCCGCGAACTTCGGCGCCCCCGTTGCCGGCCGCCCCATCGCCACTGTCACGCCCACCGCCCGCGCGCCGCCGCGCCCGCCGCACGATCTCCGCGAACGCACCGGCGAGCAGCAACACGGCGGCCCACAGCGCGACGTCCGGCACGAGCCGCGTCACGACGCCGCCGACCACCGCGCCGGCCAGGAAGCAGAAGCTGATCGTCGCGAGCAGCGCCGAATCGTGCAGCGCGCCCGCGTCGTAACGGGGAATCAGCCCGACGAACAGCTTCTGCGCGGCGCGCCGCAGGTTGCCGGTCGTCATCACCGACGTGTACGACAGTTCCTCGAGATGAGTAAACGACAGCGTCTGCAGCGTCGCGACGAACGAGATCCCGGGAATCAGCCACGCGCTCGACGCGCCGACGAGCCCGCTCGCGGCGACGCCGAGAAACGCGATCTCGACGATCAGGCTCGCGAACGCGGTGTGCCGCATCCAGCCGCGCTGCGCGGCGAGACCGAGCAGGTGCGCGACGAACACCGCGACCACGAAACCGCCGAGCGGCGGCACGTGATGCAGCGCGGCCGCCCATTCGCCGGCCGACACGTTGATGCCGAGCAGCGCGACGTTGCCGGTCATCGTGTTCGCGAACACGTGGCCGTGACCGACGTATGTGTACGCGTCGAGATAGCCGCCGGACAGCGTGAGCAGCGCGGCGACGGTGAGATTGCGGCTGGCGCCGTCGAGATCCATCAGGCCTCCCGTGAAGAGTCGCGCCAGTATCGCGCACGGGAGGCCGGTTGTGCGCCGCTCACTGGCCGATGCCGGTGAGCCCGATCAGCGCGCCGGCCGCGAGCAGCCACAGCGGATGGATGCGCGTGCGCCACGCGAGCACCGCGCATGCGGCGGTGATGCCCCACTGGATCGCGGTGCGGTTCGACGCTTCCGAGATCAGCACCGCACTGGCCGCGACCAGCCCGGCCGTGACCGGCATCAGCCCCTGTTGCACGTAGCGGCGCCACGGCCGGTCGCGAAAGCGTTCCCACGCGTGCAGCGCGAGCACCGTGACGATCGACGACGGCCCGAACTTCGCGATCGATGCGACCAGCAGCCCGGCCCAGCCGGCCACATGCCAGCCGACCAGCGGCACGATCATCATGTTCGGCCCCGGCGCGGCCTGCGCGAGCGCGAACAGCGCGGTGAACGCGTGCGCGCTCATCCAGTGGTGCACGTCGACGACCTGCCGCTGCATCTCCGGCAGGATCGTATTGCCGCCGCCGAATGCGAGCAGCGACAGCTGGCTGAAGATCGTCGCGATCGCGATCAGCGTGTCGCTCATGACCGGCCTCCGTCGCGCAAGGCGGCGCGCTGCGGTGCCGGCGTCTCGCGACGCCGCGACGCGAGCCAGATGCTCACGGGCGTCAGCACCAGCATCGCGCTCAGGAGCGGGATGCGCAGCACCGCGATCGCGGCGAACGCGAGGGCCGCGATGCCCGCAGCCGTGCGCGGCGCGTGCAGCAGCGGCTTCGCGACCTTCACGGCCATCGCGACGAGCAGGCCCGCTGCCGCGGCGGCGAGCCCGCCGAACAGGTGCTGCACGCGCGGATCGCCCTGCGTCTTCGCATACAGCACACCGAGCCCGACGACCACGAGCGTCGGGCCCGCGATCAGCCCGAGAATGCCGGCGAACGCGCCCGCGACGCCGCGAAAGCGCATGCCGACGGCGACCGACAGGTTGATCACGTTGCCGCCCGGCAGGAACTGGCACAGCCCGAGCAGATCGGTGAATTCGTCGGCGGTGAGCCATTTGCGGTCGTCGACGATCGTGCGCCGCGCGAACGGCAGCGCGCCGCCGAACGACATCAGGCCGAGCGACAGGAAGCCGGTGAACAGCTCGGCGAGGCCGACACGGCGTGGAGGCGCGGCAGGCGACGGAGAAACGGATTGCATGGGGCTCCTCATCAAACGATGCCCCGAGGTTACCGCCGTGCGGCACGCCGGCAAAACGATTTTATCGGCGCGTCCTTGTGATCTAGAATCACAAGCATGGCACGCGATCTCCCGCCCTTTTCCGCGCTTCGGGCCTTTGAAGCAGCGGCACGACATGAAAGCTTCAGCGCCGCCGGCGACGAGCTGCATGTGACTCATGGTGCCATCAGCCGGCAGATCGCCGGGTTCGAGGCGTGGCTCGGCAAGCCGGTGTTCCACCGCTACGGCAAGCGCGTGAAGCTCACCGACGAAGGCCGCCGCTATCTGGATACCGTCCGCGCCGCGTTCGACAGCATCGCGCTCGCCACCGAGCAGCTGCGCAACACCGGGGCCGCGCGCGTGCTGCGCATCAATGCGCTGCCGACCTTCGCGATGAAATGGCTGCTGCCGCGCCTGTCGCGGTTCCAGCGCGACGTGCCGAACGTCGAGCTGAAGCTGTCCACGTCGAACGCGCCGCTCGATGCGCTCGACGGTTTCGACGTCGCGATCCGCCGCGGCCCCGGCCACTGGCCGAACTGCACGAGCGGCCACTTCCTCGACGAAAGCGTGATTCCGGTCTGCAGCCCCGCGCTGCTCAAGCGCGCGCCGATCACCCGCGCGGACGATCTCGCGCGGCACGTGCTGCTGCATTCGGACACGCGGCCGGAAGGCTGGCGCGACTGGTTCGCGGCGGCCGGCGTGACGATGAAGGGGCGCAAGCGGCAGTCGTTCGACCACTTCTACCTGGCGCTGCAGGCGGCCGTCGACGGGCTGGGCGTCGCGCTCGGCCCGCTGCCGCTGATCGACGACGAGCTCGCGAGCGGGCGTCTGGTGATGCCGCTCGACGGGCCGCGCATCGCGACACGCAGCTACTGGTGGATCGCGCCGGGCACGCCGGCCGACGATCCGCTGGTCGCGCAGTTCTGTGCGTGGCTGGAAGCGCTGGGGAATGCGAACGGATGACGCGCGCCGCGTCGCCGATACCCGATCAAAACGACGCGGCGTGCCACCTCACGTCCCCGTCCGCGTTGCAGGAATGAAACCGATCCGCGCGCAACGCCCGCGATTCCCCTGCGGAATCGATGTCGCGCGCCCCCTGCGTTTCCCCGTCGCTCCCGCCACCGGACGTCAGGCTTGGCATGCGGCCGACCGGCCCACCGCCGCGCATTTCAGCGCTGAAACATTTTCGCGTGCGCCGCCTTGCACCGGCGTCACGCGGCCCCCGCCGAGCCCCCGTTTGCGCGGAAGTCGGCGTGCTGGCCCGTTGCTTGCTGAGGGAGCCGTGCAGACCACGAAACCTGCACGGGCGAACGACCCGATGCAGGTGACAAACATTCATCCAGCGGGTCGGGGGAAATCATGTCGAAACTCATATCGGCCGTCACACGGTTGCTGTCCTGCATCACTGCTGCTGTTGCGCATCCGCTGATGCCGACGGCACGACTTCGCACCGTCGAGATCCGCTGTGCCAACACGGTCCACGCCAGCACACGACGTCACGACACCGTGATCCGGTAATCGAAATCCGCAGCCCGCGCGCTACGACGACCATGCGCGCCGTTCGCGCGGGCATTGCCGCCGGCGCCGCGGCTCACACCACCGGCCCCGGCTCCTTTTCCTTGCGCAGGATCGCGTACAGGATGATCGCGCCGAACGTCGCGGTGCCGATCCCGCCGAGCCCGAAGCCGCCGATCTTCAGCGAGAAGTCGCCGGCGCCGAGCACCAGCGTGACGGCCGCGACGATCAGGTTGCGGTTGTCGGAGAAGTCGACCTTGTTGACGACCCAGATCCGCGCGCCCGTCACCGCGATCAGCCCGAACACGACGATCGACACGCCGCCGAGCACCGGGCCCGGAATCGTCTGGATCACCGCGCCGAACTTCGGCGAGAAGCCCAGCCCGATCGCGATCAGCGCGGCGACCGCGAACACGAGCGTCGAATAGATCCGCGTGACGGCCATCACGCCGATGTTCTCCGCATAGGTGGTCACGCCGGTGCCGCCGACGCTGCCCGACACGATCGTCGCGAGCCCGTCGCCGATGAACGCGCGGCCGACGTAGCGGTCGAGGTTGGTGCCCGTCATCGCGCTGACGGCCTTGATGTGGCCGAGGTTCTCCGCGACCAGGATCACCGCGACCGGCGCGAGCATCAGCATCGCGTGCGGATCGAACACCGGCGCGCGGAAGCTCGGCACGCCGAACCACGCGGCATGCGCGACGATCGAGAAATCGACCGGCTTGCCGAGGCCCATCCCGTTGGTCGCGATCGCATAGATCACGTAGGCGATCACCAGCCCGACGAGGATCAGCAGGCGCTGCATCATCCCGCGCGCGAACACCGCGACGCCGCCGACGCACAGCACCGTGACGAGCGCCATCACCGAGTCGAAGGTCGATGCCGACACGCCCTTGACCGCGATCGGCGCGAGGTTCAGCCCGATCACCGCGACCACCGCGCCGGTGACGACGGGCGGCATCAGCGTCTCGATCCAGCGCGTGCCGATGGCCTGCACCAGCGCGCCGAGCGCGACGTACACGACGCCGCACGCGACGATCCCGCCGAGCGCGACCGGGATGTTCGGGTTCGGGCCGCTGCCGCCGTAGCCCGTCACCGCGATCACGAGGCCGATGAACGCGAAGCTCGAGCCGAGGTAGCTCGGCACGCGGCCGCCGACCAGCACGAAGAACAGCAGCGTGCCGATACCCGACATGAAGATGCACAGGTTCGGGTCGAAGCCCATCAGCAGCGGTGCGAGCACGGTCGAGCCGAACATCGCGACGACGTGCTGCACGCCCATCGCGACCATCTGCGGCCACGCGAGGCGTTCGTCGGGGCCGACCACGCGCGAGACCGCGCCGGTCGGTTGCACCCGCCAGCGCGGGAAGTAGGAATCGGACATGGGGAAAAGGGCTCCTGTCGAACGCCGGCTGCGGGACGGTGCGCCGGTCTGGAATCTGGCGCGAGTTTACGGAGCGGAAATGGGGCTGGCAAGCGCGAACCGCCGGGGCGGCGGGCGTGCCTGCCGGGCGGGCATCGGAGCGGCGCGACCGCATCGGCGGCGGCCGGCCGGCGCACCGCGCGATGTAAGCGGGCGCTCACATCGCAGCGGACGCGACGCGGATCACGGATTGATGTACTGGAACAGCGACATGTTCTGCAGCTGCGCGTAAGCCTTCTGCGCGCCGCTCAGCGCGTTCTGCACCTGCAGGTACTGGCTGATGGTCGTGACCATGTTGGCGCTCGTCAGGTCCGACAGGTTGCTGGTCGTCTGCAGCGCCGCGGTCTGGTTGACGGTCTGCATCGCCTTGACCTCCTGCTCGCGGCCGCCGACCGAAGCCAGCACGGTCGTGACGTTGCGCATCGAGTTGCCGATCTTCGTCGCGGCCGTGCTCAGCGTGTTCGACAGCGCGGCGGTCGCCGTCGGATTGCCGGCGACGGGCGTCTTCAACGCCGTGATCATCGAATCGAGCGTCGAGAACACGTCGACCCCGCTCGCCTGCGGCGCGGGCGTGACCGAAAAGGTGTCGGTGGGCGACGGCGTGCCCGACACGGCGACCTTCATCCCGTTGCCGAGCGCGATCGCGGTGCCCGACGTATAGGCCTGCGCGGGCCCGGGAGTCGGGGGTGAAATCGAGTTGTCGGTCACCGTGTAGGTCGGCGCGGCCGCGGTGCCGCCGAAGGTGATCGTGAACTGATGGCCGTTGGTCGCAGCCGACGGATCCGTCACCGTGACGTTGCCGATGGTGGCCGTGCCGGTGTTGGCCGCGCCGGCCGCCTGGACGGGCGAGTTGCCCAGCGCCTGCACCGACATGAACACCGAGAGGCCCGAGTCGCCCTGCGGCACGCTGCGCGAATCGTCGATCTGCACGGTGCGCGTGCCCGTATCGCCGACATAGCTGATGCTGCCGGCGGCGTCCTTCGTGAACGGCGCCGTCGAATTCTGGTAGCCGGCGAACAGGTAGTTGCCCGCGCCGTCGGTCGAGTTCGCGAGCGACACCAGTTGGTCGCGGTAGCCTTCGAGCTGCGCCGCGAGCGCCGCGCGATCGCTGTCGGCGAGCGAGCCGTCGCCGGCGCGCACGATCAACGACTTGACGCTGCCGAGTACGTTGCCGACGCTCTGCAGCGTCTGGTCCTCGGCCTGCAGCGACGCGAGCGCCGTGCTCTGGTTCGCCGCGTACTGCGACAGCGTGGCCGACGTCATCGACAGCTGCACGGCCTGCGCCGCGCCCAACGGGTTGTCGGCCGGCGTCGACAGGCTCACGCCGCTCGAGATCTGCTGGTAGAGCTGCGCGAGCTGGGCCTGCTGATCGTTCATCTGGCCGACGTTCAGCTGGTAGAACTGGGTCGTGGAAATCCGCATCGTTTCTATCCTCTCGAATCCGCTCAGCTGAACAGGCCCAGCACGGTCTGGAACAGCGAAGCCGCCGTCTGGATCACTTTCGCGTTCGCCTGGTAGAGCTGCTGGTACTGCATCAGGTTCGCGGCTTCCTCGTTCTGGTTCACGCCCGACACCGACTGCTGCGCGGACGTGATCTGGCCGACCAGCGCCGTCTGTGCGGTACTCGACGACTTGAGCTGGCTCGCCGCGTTGCCGATGTTGTTCACATAGTTCGCGTAGGCGCCCGTAAGCGTCGTCGTGCCGCCGCCGAGGGTCTTCGCGTTGACGAGCCGCGACAGCGCGAGCGCGTTGCTGCCGTCGCTCGTGCCGCCCGCGTACGGCCCGATCGTGAACGAATCGCCGTCCGACGGCGTGCCCGACAGCGTGACGGTCACGCCGTTCAGCGCACCGGCGGCCGTGCCCGACATCGTCATCGCCGCGCCGGTCGACGGGTCGTACGGCACGGGGTCGGTCGGATTGCTGATCGTCACCGATGTCGGCGGCGTGCCCGGGATCGTCACCGTGGTACCGGCCGGGAAGCCCGACAGCGACTGCGTCGCCGCGTCGTAGGTCAGCTTGGTCGACGGCACCTGATAGCCGGAGGTCACCCCGCTCAGCGCGATCTTGGCGGTGCCGATGTTGGTGCTCGACGCCGACGTGACGGCCGGCGACGCGGCCGCGATCGCCGAGCCGCTCGTCGTCGCGAGGCCGAAGCCCGTCAGCGCGCCGCGCGTCGGCAGCACGGTGAACTGGTCGCCGGCATTCATCGCGCCGGACGAGAACGAGAAGTTCAGCCCGCCGAGCGAGACCGGCATCGGCCCCGCCTTCTGGTCGACCACCGACCCGCTCGCGCGGTCGGTCAGCGTGTAGTTCGTGCCGTCAAACGACAGCGTGTAGTCGCTCGTCGTAGGCTGCGACGCGTTGGCGAACGAGACGGACAGCGCCGCGTTGCCGGTATTGCCCTGGTTCGAATAGACGGTCGGGTTCACCACCGTGAACAGGTTGCCGCCCGGATTGCCCGCCAGGTCGACGCCGAGCGCGTTCTGCCCGTTGACCTGCGCGGCGAAGCTGGTCGCGAGCGCGCCGAGCTGCGCCTGCGCGGGGTCGAGCGTCTGGCTGCGGAACGCGAGCAGGCCGCCGAGCGTGCCGCCCGACAGCGACGCATCGGGCAGCGCCTGGTTCGGCCCCGGCGGGTTCGCGCCGGCGATCCCCTGCGACACGACGGTCAGCTCGCTCGGATCGGACGACGACGTGACGGTCGCGAGCTGGTAGCTCTTGTCGGCAAGAACGAGCGGCTGGCCGCCCGCGAGGAACACGCTGTAGCCGCTGTCGTTGCGCACCACCTGCACGCCGGCGAGGCTCGACAGGTTCGACACCGCGAGGTCGCGCTGGTCCATCAGCTGGTTCGGCGGCTGCCCCTGGCTGCTCGCTGCCGAGATCTGCTGGTTCAGCTGCGCGATCTGCTTGGTGTACGTGTTGATCTGCGACACGGTGTCGGTGAGCTGCGTATTCACGCTCTGGCGCAGCGCGTCGTACTGCTGGCCGGCCGCGTTGAGCTGGTTCGCGAGGATCTGCGCGTTGCTGACCGCGGTCTGCCGTACCGACGGATCGGACGCGTTGTTCGCGACGTTCTGCAGCCCGGTGAAATAGCCCGTGATCCCGGTCGAGATGCCGGCCGTCGGGCTGCCGACGTAATTGTTCAGCTGCGCGACGAGCGAATACCACGTCGACAGCGAGCCGCCCTGCGACTGCGCGCTGTTCAGCTGGTCGCTCAGGTACTGGCTGTACTGCCGCTGCACGGTGACGGTATTCACGCCCTGCGGCATGTAGCCGCTCGCCGTGTACTGACCGCTCGCCTCGGCATAGACCGGGCGCTCGACCGAATAGCCGGGCGTCGCGGCGTTGCTGATGTTCTGGCCGGTCGTCGTGAGGCCCCAGAGCGCGGCATTGAGGCCGCTGACACCGAGGTTCATGAGTGAGTTGGACATGCGCGATCCTGATGAGCCGGCCGCGCTGCGGCCGCCGGGTTGCGTGACTCCCGGTATAACGGCCGCGGATCGGAAAAATTGAGGGAAAAATGCGCGCGCGACGCGCGCATGCGCGTCGTCCGGCGAGCGGCCCGGCGCACGCTGCCGGCGCCGGTGCGAGAGCGGCCCCGAACCGGGCCGCGAGCGGATGCGTCAGGCCCGCGCGAGCGAGCGGCGCTTCATCTCGAGCTGCGTGATCAGGCGCTGCAGCGTGTTCTCCGCGCTGCCCGGCAGCGACATGAAGCGAAAGCCGAGCTGGTAGCGGCGCGAGCCGTTCGGCATCTGGGTCGAACGCTGCGACACGAGCTGCAGGTCGAGCGACAGCTTGCCGTGGCCGTTCAGCTCGAGCTCGACGCCCGGCAGCAGCGTGCCGACATCGAGCGTCTCGACGCGCTCGTCGGCGGTCCGCAGGCCGACGCCGCCGAGCGACAGGTTATGCACCTCGAACATGAAGCCCTCGCCGTCCGGCAACCGGCCGCGGCACAGGAACGGATCGACGATCGGTGCATCGACGCGGAAATACTCGCGGCGCTGGATGCACATCAGCACGTCGGGGAAATCGGCGACGAACGCGGGCAGCCCCTCGTAGCGCGTCTCGCGCGGCGTGTTCGTGGTGAATTCGACGCGCACGCCTTCCGGCGCGGCCGCGAAGGTGCAATGCGACGCGCCGAGGATGCCGGCGTTCTGCTCGGACAGCGCGCCCCAGTCGAACGTGAACGTGCGCGCGCCGACGTCGACCTCGAGCAGGCGCGTGACGAGCTGGCCGCCCGGGTACTGGACGGTCAGGAAGTCGCCCCGGTTCACGAGGTTGCGCAGCTGCACGCCGATCTCCAGCGGATTGCGGCGGGCGTAGTCGGGCCCGGAATGGCCCGCATCCAGGCTCGGATCGGTCGACGTTTCGATATTCATGGCTAGCCGGTTTTCTTTTCAGGGCGCCCGGGCGACCGGTGCGCAGTAAAACCGGGCCAGAACATGGCCCGGTTACAGGTCTCTCACACTTAGCGGCAGTGCTCACCGAAAGTTTAGATCGAAACGCCGGTATTTTTCGCGCAAACGTTGAAAACCGCGCGCGGCGGGATGCCGGGCACGGTTCGTAAGATTGTAAAAACGGCGGCAGGCGGGGCCGTTGCGGCCCTGCCCCGTCAGCCGATCTGCTGCATGATCGAGATCAGCTTCTTCGCGTAATTCGGGTCGGTCGCGTAACCGGCCTTCTGCATTCCGTGCGCGAAACCCTCGACGCTGCGGCTCGCGCTGAGCACGCCTGCATAGCGCGGGTTGTTCTTCAGCAGGTTCGCATAGTCGGTCATCGCGTGCTCGTACGAGTCGTACGCGCGGAATTTCGCGACGACGCGGCGCGGCGTGCCGTTCACGTATTCGGTCGTCAGCGCCGACACCGTGCGGCCCGTCCAGCCCTTGTTCGCCTTGATGCCGAACACGTTGTAGCTCGTCGAGCCGTCGCTCGCGCGAATCTCGCGCTTGCCCCAGCCCGATTCGAGCGCGGCCTGGCCGACGATGAAGCGCGCCGGGATGCCGGTGGTCGCGCTCGCCGCCTGCGCCGGGCCGGCGAGCCGGTCGACGAACGCGTCGGCGTCCTGCACGCCGCTCGCGCCCTTCAGCGGCGGCGTCAGCGCGCTGCCGGCCGTGTAGCCGCGCGAGCCGGCGAGCCCGCCGTTGTTCGCCGCGTTCGCGTAGGCCCGCGCCATCGCGTTCATCGCGGCGAGGCTGCCTTCGTTGCCCGACGTGCCCGAGCCGGCCGCACCCAGGCCCGCCGCAGCGAGCCCGGCCGCGCCCGCGTCGGCCGCCGTATCGCTGCCCGAGCCCTGCCCCGCGTTGCGCAGCAGCTGCTTCATCAGCGCGTCGGCCACGCCGATCCCGCGCTTCGACATCTGCTGCGCGAGCTGCTGGTCGAGCATCGACGTGTACATCTTCGACGTGTGCGAATCGAGCAGCCCGCCGTCGGGCGACGCGTCGCGCATGCTCTTGAGCATCATCTGCGTGAACATCGCGTCGAACTGGCCCGCGACCGCCTTCGCACCGGCCTGCGGCGACTGCTTCGCCTGCGCGCGCAGCGCGTCGAAGCCCTGCACGTCGAGGGCGAAGCGCTGCGTCAGGTCGTTCGCGTTCGGAAGATTCGCCGCCATTCAGATCACCTCCAGGTCTGCGCGCAGCGCGCCGGCCGCCTTCATCGCCTGCAGGATCGACATCAGGTCCGCCGGCGTCGCGCCGAGCGTGTTCAGCGCCTTCACGACGTCGGCCAGGTTCGCGCCGGCGGTCACCATCTTGAGCGCGCCGTTGTCCTGCTTCAGCTGGATCTGCGACTGCTGCGCGACCACCGTCTGCCCGTTCGAGAACGGCCCCGGCTGCGACACCACCGGCTGCGTGTTGACGACCACCGACAGGTTGCCGTGCGCGACCGCGCAGCTTTGCAGCGTGACCATCTGGTTCATCACGATCGAGCCGGTGCGCGCGTTCAGGATCACCTTCGCGGCGGCCTTGTCCGGGCTCACGTCGAGGTTCTGCAGGCGGGCCATGAACGCGACCTGCTGCGCGGAATCCGCCGGCGCGGCGAGCTGGATCGTGCGGCCGTCGAGCGCCGTCGCGGTGCCCGGGCCGAAGCTCGAATTGACCGCGGACACGATCCGCTGCGCGGTGCCGTAGTCCATGTCGTTCAGCTGCAGCTGCAGCACGCCGTTCATCTGCGCGATCGCGTTCGGCACCGCCCGCTCGACGATCGCGCCGCCGACGATCCGGCCGGCCGCGAGCTGGTTCACCTGCACGCGGCTGCCGTTCGCGCTGGCGCCCGCGCCGCCGACCGCCATGTTGCCCTGCGCGAGCGCGTACACCTGCCCGTCCGCGCCCTTCAGCGGCGTGAGCAGCAGCGTGCCGCCGCGCAGGCTCTTCGCGTTGCCGAGCGACGACACGGTCACGTCGAGCGCCTCGCCCGGCCGCGCGAACGGCGGCAGCGTCGCGGTCACCATCACGGCCGCGACGTTCTTCAGCTGCATGTTGTTCAGCGACGACGGCCCGCCGTTGGCCGAGCCGTTGTTGATCGAGATGCCGAGGTTCGCGAGCATGTTCGCGAGCGTCTGCGTCGTGAACGGCGTCTGCATCGTCTGGTCGCCCGTGCCGTCGAGGCCGACGACGAGGCCATAGCCGATCAGCGGGTTGTCGCGCACGCCCTGGATTTGCGCGAGGTCCTTCAGGCGCTCCGCGTGCGCGGGTGCCGCGCCGAGCGCGCACGCCGCCAGCACGAACGCGGCGGCGATCCGCGCGACGGCACGCGCACGGGACGACAGGCGGTGGAGAAGAGGCTGCTGCATCGTCATCACCACGGTGCGATGTTGAGGAAGAAGCGCTGCAGCCAGCCCATCGTCTCGGCTTCGTTGATGTAGCCCTTCGACGAGTATTCGATCTTCGCGTCGGCGACCTGCGTCGAATAGACGGAGTTCGCGCCCGAGATCGTGTTCGGGTTGACGACCCCCGAGAAGCGCACGAATTCGTTGCCCTGGTTGATCAGCATCTGCTTCTCGCCGCTGACCACGAGGTTGCCGTTCGGCAGCACGTTGGTGACGGTCACCGTGATCGTGCCGTTGAACGTGTTCGCCGCGCTCGCGCCGCCGGTGGCCGCGAACTTGTTGGTGCCGGCCGCCGACAGGTTCGCCTTCGCGAACAGCCCGCCGAGGAAGCCGGCCGTCGGCACGTTGAAGTCGGTGTTGCCCTGGCGGTTCGTGTTCGCGCCCGACGACTTGGTCGCGTTGATGTTCTCCGCAATCATGATCGTCAGGATGTCGCCGACGTTGCGCGGCCGCTGATCCTCGAACAGCGGCCGCCCCGCATAGCCGGGGTTGTAGATCGAGCCGGGCGCCTGCATCGACATCGGCATCGGCGGCTGCGCCGTCATCGGCTGCTGGATGATCGGGTCGCGCGGAATCTGCGCGCAACCGGCGAGCGCGGCCACCGCGACCGCGCACGCGGCGCGGACGGGGGCTGACGGGAGGAGGCGAACCTGCTTCATGGCGACGACGGGACGTTCCGGTTAGCTCTTCATCTGCGTGACGGTCTGCAGCATCTGGTCGGACGTCGTCACGGCCTTGCTGTTGATCTCGTAGGCACGCTGCGTCTGGATCATGTTGACGAGCTCCTGCACGACGTTCACGTTCGACGCCTCGACATAGCCCTGGTTGAGCACGCCCGCGCCGTTCAGGCCCGGCTGCGACACGTTCGGCGCGCCCGACGACGTGGTCTCGGCGAACAGGTTCTCGCCCTTCGCCTCGAGGCCGGCCGGGTTGATGAAGGTCGCGATCTGCAGCGAGCCGATCTGCACCGCGTTGCTCGAGCCCGGCTGCGTGACCGACACGACGCCGTCCTTGCCGATCGTCAGCGACTGCGCGTTCTGCGGCACCGTGATCGCCGGCAGGATCTGGTAGCCGCTCGACGTGACGAGCTGGCCCTGTGCGTTGGTCTGGAACGAGCCGTCGCGCGTGTACGCGTTCGTGCCGTCCGGCATCAGCACCTGGAAGAAGCCCGCGCCGTTGATCGCGACGTCCTTCGAGTTGCCGGTCTGCGTGAGGCCGCCCTGCGTATACAGGCGCTCGGTTGCGACCTGCTGCACGCCGGTGCCGAGCTGCAGGCCCGACGGCAGCTCGGTCTGCTGCGTCGAGTTCGCGCCCGGTTGGCGGATGGTCTGGTACAGCAGATCCTCGAACACCGCGCGCGACGCCTTGAAGCCGTTCGTGCTGGTGTTCGCGAGGTTGTTCGAGATCACGTCCATCTGCGCCTGCTGCGCATTCATGCCGGTGGCGGCAATGTAGAGCGAACGGTTCATGTTGAATCTTCTCCTGGGTGCGAGGGCCGGGCCGCTCAGCTGAAGTTGAGCAGCTGGTTCGCCGACTGCTCGTTCTGGTCGGCCGTCTGGATCAGCTTCGACTGCAGCTGGAACGCCCGTGCGTTGTCGATCATCGCGACCATCGCGGTCACCGGGTTCACGTTGCTGCCTTCGAGCGAATTCGGCGTGACGACCACGGTCGGGTCGGCGTCGGCCGGATTGCCGTCGGCGGTGCGGAACAGCCCGTCGTTGCCGCGCGCGAGCGTGGCCGGGTCGGGGTTCACGAGCTTCATCTGGTCGACGATCGCGACCGCCGTCGGCGGGTCGCCCGGCATCAGCGCGGACACCGTGCCGTCCTTGCCGATCGTCACTTCCGCGTTCGGCGGCACCGAGATCGGGCCGCCGTTGCCGAGCACCGGCAGGTTGCTCGCGTTGACGAGCTGGCCGTTTTCATCGACGTGCAGGTTGCCGGCGCGCGTGTACGCCTCGCTGCCGTCGGCGGTCTGCACCGACAGCCAGCCGGCGCCCTGCACGGCGACGTCGAGCGGGTTGCCGGTGCGCGTGATCGGACCCGGCGCGTAATCCGCGCCGGGCGTCGACGCGAGCACGTAGGTGCGCGTCGTCGTCGGGTCGATGTTGCTGCCGTCGCCGAAATTCATCGGCACCGCGCGGTAGGTCGCGAGCTGCGCGCGAAAACCCGTCGTCGATGCGTTCGCGAGGTTGTTCGCGACGATCGCCTGCTGGTCGAGCGACTGCGACGCGCCCGTCATCGCCGTGTAGATCAGTCGGTCCATGGCTGCCGGTTATCCGCGCGTTACAGGTTGATGAGCGTCTGGTCGACGGTCTGCTGCGTCTTGATCGTCTGCGCGTTCGCCTGGTAGTTGCGCTGCGCGGTGATCAGGTTGACGAGCTGCGACGTCAGGTCGACGTTCGAGTTCTCCAGCGCGCTGCCCTGCAGCGTGCCGTGGTTCGTGCTGCCCGGCGCGGAGATCTGCGGCACGCCCGACGCGGCCGTCTCGGCGTACTGGTTGCCGCCGAGGCTGGTCAGCCCGTTCGGGTTGTTGAAGTTCGCGATCGCGATCTGGCCGAGCACCGCCGTCTGGCCGTTCGAGTAGTTGCCGGTCAGCTTGCCGTCCGAGCCGATCGAGAAGGTCGTCAGCGTGCCGCTCGCGTAGCCGTCCTGCGCGAGGTTGTTCACGCCGTCCTTGCCGCCGTACTGCGTGGTGCCGGTCAGGTCGAGCGTGAGGTTCTGCGGCGTCGCCGAGCCGTCGGTGGTCGGCACGCTGAACTGGAACTGGCCGAGCGATGCGGTCGGCGTCGCGGAACCCGGCAGCGTCGTGCTCTGGATCGCGCCCGACGTGTCGAACGTGACCGTGCCGAGGTCGGTCGCGGTGCCGCCCTGCACGCCCGCGTAGGCTTCCCACGAGCCGGCCGCCGACTTCACGAAATACATGTTGACCGCCTGCGAGCCGCCGAGCGAGTCGTACACCTGGATCGACGTCGAATAGTTGTACGTCGTGGTGTCGGTCGGGTCGAACGGCGTCTTGGCCGGCACCGTGTCCTGCGAGTTCAGGTTGAACTGGCCGGTGATCTTGGTCGTCGGGGTCGGCGCGATGTTGGTCGTCGGCGCCTGCAGCGCCACGGTCTGCGCGGTGTTCAGCACGCCGTTCTTGCCGGCCGCGTAGCCCATCAGGTTCGCGCCCGCCGAGTTGACGATGAAGCCGTTCTTGTCGCGCTGGAACGTGCCGTCGCGCGAGTACGTCGTCACGCCGTTGTTCGACATCTGGAAGAAGCCGTTGCCGTTGATCGCGACGTCGAGCGACGAGTTCGTCGTGTTGATCGTGCCCTGGCCGAACTGCTGCTGCACCGACGCGAGCGTCGTGCCGATCCCGATCTGCGTGTTGACCGACGTCGCGAGCGAGTTCGCGTACATGTCGGAGAACTGCGCGGTGCTCGACTTGAAGCCGACCGTGTTCGCGTTCGCGATGTTGTTGCCGATCACGTCGAGCGCGTTCGATGCGCCGGCGAGGCCGCTCAGACCCTGTTGATAACCCATTTCGGTCTCCGTTTTCGAGAAAGCTGGATCAGTTGCTGGTGGTCGTGCCGCCGGACGACGACGACGCGGTGTTCGGGAAAATCGACGCGACCTGGGTCAAGCCCACCGTCGTGCCGTTCGACAGCACGAGCCCCGCCGTGCCGTCGGCCTGCTTGATCACGCTCTGTACCTGCGCGGCCGCGAGCACGGTCGGCGCGTACGTCTTGCCGTCGCTGCCCGTGTACTGCGCGCTCACGGTGTACTTGCCGTCCGGCAGCGCGTTGCCGGCCGTATCCGTCGGCGTCCAGTTGAACGGCACCGTGCCGGCCGACTGCTGGCCCGCGTTGATCGTGTTCACGACGACGCCCGCGCTGTTCTTCACGGTGATCGTCAGGTTCGACACGTCGCTCGTGAGCGACACGCCGAACGGCGATGCCGCGCCGCTCTTCACCGCGACGCTGTTGCCCGGCGCGAGCACGTTCGTGCCGATCAGCAGCGCGGCCTGCGTCTGCTGGCCGGCCGCGAGTTGCGTCGACAGCGACGTGAGCGACGTATTCAGCTGCGCGATGCCGCTCACCGTGTTGATCTGCGCGAGCTGCGACGTCATCTGCGAGCTGTCGACCGGGCTCGTCGGATCCTGGTTCTGCAGCTGCGTGACGAGCAGCTTCAGGAACGTCGCCTGCAGGTCGCTCGCCGAGGTGCCGGTCGTCGACACGTTGTTGGTGTTCATCGTGTCGGTCGGCAGGGTCGACACGTTGGTGCCGCTGCTGCCGATCGTCGTGCTGGAGGAAGTCATCCTGGATAGCCTTGTGTCGAAACGGTCGGGTCTGGGCCCGGGTGTGGAAGGTCGCTCGGCGCGCGGCTTACGTGCCGATCGTCAGCGTCTTGAGCATCAGCGTCTTCGCGGTGTTCAGCGTCTCGACGTTGGCCTGGTACGAGCGCGACGCCGAGATCATGTTCACCATCTCCTGCACCGGATCGACGTTCGGCATCTGCACGTAGCCGTTCGCGTCGGCGGCCGGGTTCGCCGGGTCGTAGGTCGACTTCATCGGCGACGGATCGTCGACGACCTTCGTCACGCGCACGCCGCCCACGCCCTGGCCGGACGCGGTGCGCGCGCCGCCCATCGGGTCGGTCGCGAACACGACCTGCTTGGCCTTGTACGGCTTGCCGTCGGGGCCGGTCGCGCTGTCGGCGTTCGCGAGGTTCGACGCGGTGACGTTCAGGCGCTGCGATTGCGCGGACAGCGCCGAACCGGCGACGCCGAAGATGTTCATCAACGAGGGCATGGAGGCTCCTGGTGCTTGTGCTCGGGTTCGGTTGCGCTTACGAGTTCGTCGAGATCGCGGCGATCATCGCCTTGATCTGCTGGGTCATCACGGTCATCCCGGTTTCGTAGTGCAGCGCGTTGTTCGCGAACTGCACGCGCTCGACGTCGAGATCGACCGTGTTGCCGTCGAGCGACGGCTGCAGCGGCATCCGGTACTGCGCGCGGCCGTAGTCGTCGGCCGGGCCGCCGGTCGGCATCAGCTTCGCGGTGCCGGCCATGTGGCCGGGTGCCGTCGACACCATCGTCATCCCGCTCGCCACGCCGGCCGGCTGCGCCATCGGCAGCTGCGCGGCGTTGCTCGGCGCGAGGCCGCCGCCGGCCTGCTTCAGCGAGCGCGCGAGGGTCGACGCGAAATCGGTGTCGCGGGCCTGGTAGCCGGGCGTGTCGGCGTTCGCGATGTTCGACGACAGCAGTTCCTGCCGATAGGCGCGCACGTCGAGCGCCTGTCGGCCGAACGCGAATTCGGCATCGAGTTTGTCCAGCATGTGTGCGTCTCTCCGTATGAAGCGCTGCACGCCCGTTGCGCCGGATGGCGACCCAAGGGGCTTTTTTCCATGACAGCGATGGTAGGCGGCGGGCGCAACCGGCAATCGGACGAATAACGCGGCAAAGGCCCCCTCTATTCATCGTTTGCGCGGCGGCCCGGCTCCCTAGAATGCGAATCGGATCAACGGCTTCGAGGACACGGCGATGACAGGCAGCGCACTTCGCGGCAACCACGGACGCGGCACGCGCAGGTCGCGTGCGTTCGCGCTCGCCGCGGCGCTGTGGCTCGCGGTGCCGGCCGCGCACGCGGACGACGGGATGATCGTGATTCCCGGCCGCGGCGAAACGGCCGAGACCGCGCTCGCGCAGGCGAACGCGGCGAGCGGCGGTCAGTTCGGCGGGAATTCGGGGACGGCTTCGGGTACCGGCGTGGCCATGACGGGTGGTGCGGGTGGTGCTGCCGGCGTGACGGGCGCGGCCGCGGCCCGCTACGCGGCGCAGCCGGCTGGCTCGATGGTCGTGATGAATGTCCCGCCGCCGGCTGCCGTGCCGGCGCCGACGCCGCGCCCCTCCTACGCCGCCGCGCGCACGAACGCCACGACCACCGCGACCACCGCGAACGCCTCGAACGCCTCGAACGCCTCGAACGCCTCGAACGCCTCGAACGCCTCGAACGCAGGTTATGGTGCCCTGCGCGCCGCCAATCCGGGCGCCGTCGCGACCGTCGTCGCCGGCGCGGCCGACCCGGCATCGAATTCCGCGCGACCGGCCATCGCCGCGCGCCTCGCCGCGGCCCGCGCCGCTTCAGCCCCGCCGGCCCCGCGCGCACCGGCGGCTGCCGCCAACCCGCCCCAGGTAGCCGCCGCGCCCCAGCCGGCGACACCGCCCGGCCAGCAGGACCCCGACACGATCCGGCGCACGGCGCTCGCATTCCTGCAGCAGCAGGTCGCGGGCCTGCCGGGCAAGACGACCGCGACCGTCGCGGCCGCGTTTCCGCGCGGGCTCGCCGCGTGCACGACGCTCGAGCCGTTCCTGCCGACCGGCGCGCGCCTGTGGGGCCGCACGACGGTCGGCGTGCGCTGCGCGGGCGAGCGGCCGTGGACCGTCTACCTGCAGGCGAAGGTTGCCGTGCAGGCCACCTATTACGTCGCCGCGCGCCAGATCGCGCCCGGCGAGCCGCTCACCGCGGCCGACCTCGTCGCGCGCGACGGCGACCTGACTGTCCTTCCGCTCGCGGTGATCACCGATCCCGCGCAGGCGGTCGGCGCGACCGCGCTGGCGCGGATCTCGGCCGGGCTGCCGCTGCGCCAGGACATGTTGAAGAGCGCCGCGTCGGTGTCCGCCGGCCAGACGGTGCGGGTCGTCGCGGCCGGGCCCGGCTTCACGATCTCGGCCGAGGGCAGCGCGCTCGCGAATGCGGCGCCGGGACAGTCGGTGCGGGTCCGGATGGCCGCGGGGCAAATCGTCACGGCGATCGTCAAGGATGCCGGGACCGTCGAAATTCCGCTGTAGGGCCGGATCGCACCGCAAGATTGTAAAGAATTGTTTATTTGGAGAATTTCGGGCTCACGATGCTAAAGTTCGGGCCGACCCGGCCGTTATCTGGGTCATACCGTCCAGGAAACCCCCATCGTGAAGATCGATTCCACTCCGAACCCGAGCCCACTCGCGTCGACCGGCAACGGCGCGGCCCGCGCGCAATCCGGCGCGGCTTCGTCGTCGTCCGCGCAGGCGGCCGACGCAGGATCGACCGGCGGCGACACGAGCGTGAACCTGTCGGGTCTGTCCGGCCAGCTGCGTTCGCTGTCGGCCTCCGGCAGCGCCGACATCGACACGGCCCTCGTCCAGTCGATCAAGGACGCGCTGAACAACGGCACGTTGACGATCGACGTGAACAAGATCGCCGACGGCGTATTGAATACCGCCCGCGACCTGCTGCAACAGCAGCGCTCGCAGGGCAACTGAGCCGGCCCGGGGCCCGTCACGCCCTGACCGGTCCCCTGGTTTGCCGGCATGCGGCCCCGCGTGCCGGCGCGACGAGCATGACGCGATGAGAGAAGAGCTGCTGGCCACGGTCAACGACGAACACGCGACGGTCGAAGCGTTCGCGTCCCTGCTCGCCTACGAGGAAAAGGCGCTGACGACGCCGGAGCCGCTTGAAATGCTGCCCGGCATCGTCGAGAAGAAGAGCGCGCTGATCGACCGGCTCGCGCAGCTCGAGCGCACGCGCGACACGCAGCTGTCAGCGCTCGGCTTTCCGGCCGGCAAGAAAGGGATGGACCAGGCCGCCGAGCGCGACGCACGCCTCGCCGGCCGCTGGCAGTTGCTGCTGCAGGCCGCCGAACGCGCGCGCCAGGCCAATGCGACCAACGGGATGCTGATCCGGATCCGGATGGACTACAACGAGCGCGCGCTCGCGGTGCTGCGCTCGGCGCCCGCGCCGGCCGGCGTCTACGGGCCCGACGGGCGGGTATCGGCGCTGATGCGCTGATTCTCCGACGTACTGATTCTCCGACGTACTGATTCCCTGACGCACCGATTCCCTGACGTACCGATTCCCTGACGTACCGATTCCCTGACGTACCGATTCCCTGACGTACCGATTCCCTGACGTACCGTTTCACTGACGTACGGATTCCCGACGGGCCGATCACGCCGGCGCATCGACGCGCCGCGCGTGCATCGCGCGGCCCGCCTGCGGCCGCGCGCCCCTTCCCCGCCTTACAGCAGCGGACACGCAGTGACCTGCGTGCCGCGTTCCACGCAAAGCCGTTCGTAGTCGCGCAGGTACGCGCGCTCGTCGTCGTTCAGCAGTTCGACGTCGATCAGGTCCCAGTCGTAGCCGACCGTGACGATGTTCTCGAACGCGACGGTGTCCGATGCGTCGTCGTCCGCGCGCACGATCACGATGTTCTCGATCCGCACGCCGCCCTTGCCCGCCACGTAAATGCCCGGCTCGACCGAAATCACCGCGTTCGGCACCAGCCCGTACCGCGCGCCCGGCGCGAACCGCACGCCGCCCTCGTGCACGTGGATCCCAACACCGTGCCCGGTGCCGTGACCGAAATCGTAGCCGTGGTCGCGGCACACCTGGCGCACCGCCGCGTCGACGTCGCCTCCCGTCGCCGTCTTCGGGAAGCGCGTGACGAGCCCCTTGATGCAGGCCTTCAGCGCGACCGTGTAGATCTCGCGCTGCCACGGCTGCGCGACCGTCTCCGGCCGCGTGCGGCGCAGCACGACGCGCGTGCAGTCCGTCGCGAAACCGGCGTCGTAATACGCGCCGCTGTCGAGCAGCACGAGTTCGCCTTCGGTCAGCTCGACGTCGGCGCTCGCCGCCGTGTAGTGCGCGAACGCGCTGTTCGCGCCGTTCGCCGCGATCGACGGGAAGGTCAGCGCGACCGCCGAGCGGGCGCCGTACGCGTCGTTGATCGTGCGGGCCAGGTCGTACTCGGTATGGCGCTGCCCCGGCTCGCCGGCCTTCGCCCAGCGCATCGTTTCGGCGATCGCCGCCGAACTGCGCGCGAACGCGTCGCGGAACCGGTCGAGCACCGCCGGCGTCTTGCCGGCGCGCAGCGCCTCGACCGGGTTGAAGTCGGCGTGCCGCGCGTGCGGCCACACGCGGCGCACCGACTCGACGAGCGCGCAGTTGACCGACTCGAAGCCGTAACACACGTGCTCGACCGCGAACCGCGCGAGGAAGCGCTCGAGTTCGGCGAAGTCGCGCCGGATCACGTGCAGCGCCGGATACGACGCCAGTTCGACCGGGCAGCGGTCGCAACCCTCCGGCAGGAACAGCGCGACCTGCTCGCCGATAGCGAACAGGAAGCCCAGGTGCGACGACGCATTCGGGATGTGATAGCCGCGGCTGTTCAGCAGGTACGCGAGGTCGTCCGACGCGCACGTGAAGAACGCGGTCGTGCCGGGCGCAGCGCCGGTGTGTGCGGCGAGTTGCCGGTTCAGCGCGTCGAGGTTCTGCGCGACGCTCGCGCCGGTCATCGCGTCCGGCAGTTCGAAGATCGGCCGCTCGACCACCCAGCCCGGCAGCGCGATCGCGCGGTCGATCTCGCGCTCGACGAGGCTCGTCCAGTCGAGCGATGCCGCCTGCGTCTGCTCGACCAGCCGGTCGCGCTGCGCGACGCTGATCCGCAGCGCGTCGTAGCCGACCCGCGCGAGCCGGCTCGCGTGCGCGAGCAGCCAGTCGGCCAGCGCCTGCCAGATCGTCACGTTCATGCCGAGCTTCTCGATGCGCACGCGCGCCGGGTCGCACTGCCGTTCGGCCTGCAGGTGATAGCGGCCGTCGACGAACAGCACGAACGGCGGCACGCCGAGCGCCTCGGCGGTCGCCGCGCTCAGGAAGATGCCGCAGCCGGCCGAGCCGTCGAAACCCGACAGCGCATAGCGCGGGTTGTTGCGGCGCGGCAGGTATTCGGTGATGTACTCGTCCTGCGACGTGACCACGACCGCGTCGAGCCGGGCGGCGTCGAGCAGGCGCGACAGGCCGGCCTGCGTGTCGGCGACGGACGCGTCGTACGGGGGAAGGCCGGAGAAGCTGTATTTCAGTCGATCGATCATCGGATACCCGTTATGGATTGTTGTCGGCGGCCGGCGGCGTCACGCGGCATGGCGCACGCCTCACCCGGCACGCTGCCCGCGCGCGGACGACGCGCCGCCCGGCGGGCAGCCGGGCCGTGGCGCCGTTCCAGCGGCAGGCTTTCGGGGAAATTTTTGTCTCACTTAACTTTGTTTGATGCGTGCGACAGAATCTAGAGCACGGTGAAATTGAGGTCAAGCTAAAATTTTCGTAGGGCTAAAATTGCCGATGCGTGCGGTGCGCGACGGCGGCACCGCCGTGCGCGGCGTGGCGGCGGACCGGCGCGACTGCACGGTACAATGCGCCCGCATCGTCGTCCCGACGGCCGTGCTTCGTGCGATTCGCGGAACGGCAACGTCCGGCGACTGCACCGCCCCCCTCGCTCGCCTCCCGACTCGTTGCCACGAAAGAGATCCATGGATTCAGACATCATGCGTATCGGCCAGCGCATTCGCCGCCTGCGCCGGGAAGCGAAGAAAACGCTGCTGGAAGTCGCGACCGAAGCGAACCTGTCGGTCGGGTTCCTGTCGCAGGTCGAGCGCCATCTGACCGGTATCTCGCTGTCATCGCTGGTCAACGTCGCGAAAGCGCTCGACGTACCGCTCGGCACGCTGATCGACCAGCCGCGCCAGGCGCAGCCCGACTCGCACGCGGGCCGCCGCGAACCGTACGCGGTCGACGCCGCGTCGCAGTGGTACGAGCGGCTGTCCACCACCTTCGACGGCAGCCAGATCAACGCGCTCAAGGTCCGGATGATGGAGGGCTACCGGTCGGAATGGGTCGCGCACGGCGGCGACGAGTTCGTGTACGTGCTGACCGGCCGGCTCTGCTACACGATCGGCAAGAAGGATTACCCGCTGTCGCCCGGTGATTCGCTGCACTTCGACGCGAGGAAGCGCCATCGCGTCGCGAACGTCGGCGACGGGCCCGCGGAGCTGATCGCGGTCGGCACGCTGCCCCTCTTCGACGACAACTGCGCCGAGTTGGGGTCCGCCGCGATGAAAATCAGGCTGCTCGCGCGCGATGCCGGCGCGACGCCGGGCGAGCCGCGCGTGAGCCGCCGCGAACCGTCACCGAAGCGGGAGCGCGACGCGGACGCCGCGCAGCCCGCCGACAAGCCGGCCGGCGCCGCGGCCAAGACGGCTGCCGGGAAGTCCCGCGCGGCCACCGGCAAACGTCCGGCTGCCGCCACGCCGGCGCGCCGCACCGCCAAGCGCATGAAGAAATGACGGCTGGCGGCCGGGCGGCGCACCGCTCGGCACGGTCCGCACGATTTGCGGAATCGATTCACGGCCTGATTCGCAACCCGATTCCCCCGCCTATTCCGCGATCGCCAGCGCCTGCTTGACGGCCTCGACCCGCGCGCGATGCACGGCGTCCTTGATCTGCATCGCATCGTTGCCGACGCCGCGCGCGATCGCGCCCGCGTCGACGCTGCGCGCCGCCACCAGCGCCACGCGCAGCCGCTCGGCCTGCGGATACGGCTGCGTGTCGAGCCCGAGCCGGCCGCGCGCATCCGCTTCGCACGCCTGCAGCATCTCCGCGAAGCGCGCCGGCTTGCGCAGCGCGTCGCTGCGCTCGAAGAAACGCACCAGCGCGGCCGCGCCCATTTCCATCACGCGATGCAGGTTGCCGTGCTCGCGCGCGACCACCAGCGCGAGATCGCGGCAATCGTTCGGCACGCGCAGCCGCTCGCACAGCGGCTTGATGAGGTCGACGCTGCGGCCTTCGTGGCCGACATGGCGCGGCAGCACGTCGGCGGGCGTCGTCGCCTTGCCGAGATCGTGCGTGAGCGCCGCGAAGCGCACCGGCAGCGAATAGCCCTGCTTCGCCGCGTAGTCGACGACCATCATCACGTGCACGCCGGTGTCGACTTCCGGGTGATAGTCGGCGCGCTGCGGCACGCCCCACAGCGCGTCGACCTCGGGCAGGATGCGCGCGAGCGCGCCGCACTCGCGCAGCACCGCGAACATCCGCGACGGTTTCGCCTCCATCAGCCCGCGCGCGATCTCCTGCCACACGCGCTCGGGCACCAGCGCATCCGCTTCGCCCGCGTCGACCATCCGCCGCATCAGCGCGAGCGTGTCGTCCGCGACCGTGAAATCGGCGAAGCGCGCGGCAAAGCGCGCGATCCGCAGGATCCGCACCGGATCCTCGACGAACGCGTCGCCGACATGCCGGAACACGCGTGCGCGCAGGTCGGCCTGCCCGTCGAACGGATCGATCACCGGGCCGACCAGCGCGCCCTCCGGGCTCACTTCGCGCGCCATCGCGTTGATCGTCAGGTCACGCCGCGCGAGGTCCTCTTCGAGCGTCACGTCCGGCGCATAGTAGAACTGGAAGCCGTGATAGCCGGCCGCCGTCTTGCGCTCGGTGCGCGCGAGCGCGTATTCCTCCTGCGTGTCCGGATGCAGGAACACGGGGAAATCCTTGCCGACCGGCCGGAAGCCCTGCGCGGCCATCTGCTCGGGCGTCGCGCCCACCACCACGTAGTCGCGGTCCTGCACCGGCACGCCGAGCAATTCGTCGCGGATCGCTCCGCCTACTGCGTAGATGTTCATGGCGTCGGTTCGTATTCGGCGATCACGTTGGTTTCGCGGCGCGCGCCATCGATCCAGCGCTGCACCGCCGGCAGTGCCGTCACGCGCGCCGCATACCCGGCCGCTTCCGGCGACAGCGCCGGCGCATACGTGTTGAAGCGCATCACGACGGGCGCATACATCGCATCGGCGATGCCGAATTCGCCGAACAGGAACGGGCCGCCCGAGGCCTCGATGCACGCGCTCCACAGCGCGTCGATGCGCGCGACGTCGGCGAGCGCCTCGGGCGTCGCGCCGCGCCCCGGCATCGACGCGCGCACGCTCATTCCCATCTGCGTGCGCAGCGCGGCGAAGCCCGAATGCATCTCGGCCGAGATGCAGCGCGCATGCGCGCGATCGAGCGGATCGGCCGGCCACATCGGGAACTGCGGATAGCGCTCGGCGAGCGTCTCGGCGATCGCGAGCGAATCCCAGATCGCGACGCCGTGGTCGTCGATCAGGCACGGCACCTTGCCGGTCGGCGAATACTCGCGGATGCGCGCGGCCGTGTCGTCGCGGCGCAGCTCGATCACGATCTCGTCGAACGGGATGCCGAAATGCGCGAGCAGCAGCCACGGCCGCATCGACCACGACGAGTAGTTCTTGTCTCCAATGACGAGTTTCATGGCGGTGTTCCGGAAAGCGCGAAAGTGAATGACGGAAGCGACGGTCCGCGGCGCCTAGCGGCGGCGCGAGCGGAACCAGTCGAAGCGGGAGCGCCGCGCGGCATGGCCGAGATACGCGGGCGCGATACTCTCGAGACTCGCGGGCGAGATCCCGAGTTCCGGTGCGAGCGGCCCGGACAGCACGTTCGGCACCGACATCGACGCGAGATTGTCGCGCGTGATCACCGGCTCGCCGGGCAGGCATTCGAACACGCTCGCCTGCAGCCGCGCGAGCGCGTCGGGCAGCCGCACGATGCGTGCCTGCCTGCCGACCAGCGTGCCGCAATAGCGCACCAGCTGCTCGAGCGTATAGACGGTCGGGCCGCCGAGTTCGTAGGTCTTGCCGTGCGCGGCCGCGAGATCGAGCGTGTTGACGAACGCGCGCACGACGTCGCCGACGAACACCGGCTGGAAGCGCGCATCGGGCATCGCGAGCGGCAGCACCGGCAGCGTGCGCTGCAGGTTCGCGAACGTGTTCAGGAATGCGTCGCCGGGGCCGAAGACGACCGACGGGCGGAAGATCGTCAGCGTGAGCGAATCGGTCGCCGCGACCGCATGCAGCGCGGCCTCGCCGTCGCCCTTCGAGCGCTGGTACATGCTCGGGCCGTGCGAATCGGCGCCGAGCGCGCTCATGTGCAGCACGCGCCGCACGCCGACTTCGACGCACGCGGCGGCCAGCGCGGCCGGCAGCGCGACGTGCGCGCGCTCGAACCCGGGCCCGTACGGCGTGCCACGGCCGCCGTGCAGCACGCCGACGAGATTGACGGCCGCATGCGCGCCGGCGACGAACCGGGCGAGCGTGCGCGTATCGAGCGCGTCGAGCTCGACGATCTCGACCGGCAGCATCTGCAGGTGGCGTGCGTGCTCGCGCCGCCGCGTGCCGATCCGCACCTGCTTGCCGGCGTCGATCAGCGCGTTGACGAGCCGGCTGCCGATGAAGCCGGTGCCGCCCAGCAGCGCGACGGTCTGGCGATCCATGTTCGGGTCCTCAAAAGAACACTGCCGCGTCTCGCGCGGCAGTGTGAAGATTGCGGATCAGGGCGAGATCATGCCTAGGCGTTTCTTCAACGACTGCGGTTTGCCCTCGAAGAGCGCCGCGTAGTAGACGGTGTTCGACAGCACGTTCTTCACGTAGTCGCGCGTCTCGTTGAACGGAATCGTCTCCGCGAAGATCGCGCCTTCGACCGGCTGCGTCAACACCTGGCGCCACTGGCGCGGCCGGCCCGGGCCCGCGTTGTAGCCGGCGGTTGCCAGCACCGGCGAGCTGTCGAAGTTGTTGTAGATGTCCGCCAGATACCAGGTGCCGAGCTGGATGTTGGTATTGATGTCGTGCATCTGCGCACGCGTGATCGTGCCCATCCCGAGCTTCTTCGCGACGAGCTGCGCGGTGGCCGGCATCAGCTGCATCAGGCCGCCCGCGCCGACCGACGAACGCGCGTTCGTGATGAAGCGCGACTCCTGGCGGATCAGCCCGTATGCCCATTCGATGTCGAGGCCCGACGACTGCGCGTAGCGCTCGACGATGTCACGGTACGGCGACGGGTAGCGCAGCGTGAAGTCGTGCTCGGCCTTCGTGCGGTCGGCCGTGTTGACGGTGCGGTCGAGCAGGTCGATGCGCTTGCCGTATTCGGCGGCCGCGAGCAGCTGGCGATCGGTCATCCCGCGCAGCGGCCAGTTCCATTCGCGGTTGCCTTCGAGACGCAGGTTCAGCCCGTAGAAGCGTTGCGCGAGCGCGAAGCCCGGGATCTTGCTCATCGCGTCGATGTCGCCATCGCTCACCTTCGTGCGCGGCGGGATCGACGTGCGCTGGCCGAGCTCTTCGCCGGCGAGCTGCCCGTAGAAGTTGTACTGGCCCGCGACCTGCTCGAATTCCTGGTTCGCCTGCAGCGTGTCGCCGCTCTGCTTGAGCGCGCGCGCATGCCAGTAGATCCATGCCGGATCGTCGCGCAGCGACGGCGGCATCTGTTCGATCGACCAGCGCACCATCGGCCAGTTGCCTGCGAGCAGCGCGGCGCGCGTGCGCCATTCGTAGCCCGGGTTCGACAGCGGCGCGTTCGCGGATTTCGCATACCAGACCGACGCGAGCGCCGAGCGCTTGATCGCGCCCTGGTAGCCGATCGCGCCCCACGCGATCGCCTGCTCCTGCTTCGTCAGCGAGCCGGCGATCGACGTCAGCATCCCGGCGGCCGCGTCCGGATCGTTGCGCGCCATGCGGCCGAGCGCGATCAGCGCGAGCTGGTGCGAGGCCGCGTCGGGGCCGACGCCGCGCGCGAGGTACAGCGGCGGCGCGCTGGTCGCCTGGTCGAAACCGACCGGGCGCGCGCCGAGCGCGTCGACGATCTTGCCGCCGAGCGTCGTGTAGTTCTGCTCGTACGCGAGACGCGCCTGCTGCCACACGTCGTCGCTCGTGAACTGCTGGTTGACGGTGAGCGCCGTAATCAGGTCGACACAGGCGTCGCCGTAGTATTTCGGCTCGACGAGCAGCGCACGCGCCGCCTCGGCGACGTTCTCGCCGCGCGCCGCGCGCGATTCGAGCGCGTAGCACTTGACCTGCGTGTCGTCGTCGAGCACGAAGCGCTTGTACTGGTCGTCGAAGTTGCGCCAGTCGTGACGCGCGCCGAGCACGAGCAGGTAGTCGTTGCGCAGGCGGTCGGCGATCGCCTGGCCGTCGTAGCGCTGCAGGAACGACTGCACCGGTGCGTCCGGTGCGTCGACACGTGCGCGGCCGGTCGAATCGAACAGCTGCGGCTTGATCTGGAAATACTCGACGTAGGACGGGACCGGATAGTTCGGGATCATCGACGCGAGCTGCGCGGCCTTCGCGGCGTCGTTGCGGCGCGCGGCTTCGCGCAGCTGCACGAAGATCTGGTCGTCCCCGGCGAGCGTGTCGTCGCCCGGTGCGGCGCACGCGGCCGTGCCCGCGACGAGCGCGGCGGCCGAAAGCGTGAGCGCGACCGCGCGATATACTCGGAAAAGGCTGTTCGACATCATTATGAATGGAGCACGAAGTGAGCGAAAGCATAGCATGCAACCCTGTGCCGAACCCGAAGGTTGCACTGCGCAAAACGCTGTCCGGCGCGCGTCGCGACGCCGCATCGCAGCCCGCCGCGAACGCCGCGCTCGACGCGCGGCTGCGCCTGTTGCTCGAGCGCCTCGCGCCCGCGACGGTCGGCTTCTACTGGCCGCTGCCGGGCGAATTCGACGCGCGCGACGCGGTGCTCGCGTGGGCCGCGGCCGGCACGGGCCGCCGCGCCGCGCTGCCGGTGATCGGAGAGCGTCACACGCCGCTCGCGTTCCATGCGTGGGATGCGGATACGCCGATGCGCGAAGGCCATCACCGGATTCCGGAACCGGCGTCGGGCGTCGTCGTCGTGCCCGACCTGCTGCTGATTCCGTGCGTGGGATTCGATCTGCAGCGCTACCGGCTCGGCTACGGCGGCGGCTACTACGACCGCACGCTCGCGGTGTGGCCCGGCGACACGCTGCCGGTGACGGTCGGCATCGCGTATGAAGCGTGCCGCGTCGATGCGCTGCCAGCCGAGGCGCACGATCTCGCGATGCGCTGGATCGTGACCGACGGCGCGCTTTACCCGGCCGCCTGATGAAGCGGCGCGCGCTGCTGCGTGAGCGGCATGCCGCGCGTCACCGCGCTCACCCTCCCGTCCGCAATCGTTTACAGCGACGCCGCCGCGCGCGCGGCCGTGTCGTAGAGGCCCGATGCGTGGCGCAGCAACTGCGCCGCGTCGCCGATCTGCTCGTTGGTGAGGCCGCTGTCCTTGAGCGTCTCGATCAGGCAGTGCTCGCGCACCTCCCGATACTTCAGGCACAGCTCGCGGCCCGCCTCGGTCGCGAAGAAGAACACCTCCTTGCCGCTCTTCTCGCTCTTCACATAGCCGCGCGCGATCAGTTTTTTCAGCGCATAGGTCGCGACGTGCGTATCCTCGATATTGAGCACGAAGCAGATGTCGGCGAGCTTCTTCTTGCGTTCGCGGTGGCTCACGTGATGCAGCAGCGACACCTCGACCGCCGTCATGTCCTTCGCGCCCGCGGCCGACATGCAGCGCACCATCCAGCGGTTGAATGCGTTGCCGGCCATGATGAGCCCGTATTCGAGTTCCGACAGCTCCGCGCTCGAATCGGAAACGAGGTGTTCGGATGACACGATCTTGGTCGCAGGACGCTTCATGGAAAGGCGGAGCAAGCCGGATGACAGGGTGTGCCGAGTGTACGCCAGAAGCCCGGACATACGGGCTAGGCGAAAACGCTTATTGGGAAGTTGTCGATATTTTATTGACAATGTGCGCTAACATTGCCGTCCGAACCGTGCCAGTCCGATGACGCAACCCCGCATTTATCCGCTCGGCGATGCCGCCCTCGTCTGCGAGGTACCGCCGCCCGCCACGCTCGATTGCCAGCGCCGCGTCTGGGCCGTCGCCGAGGTCGCGCGCGCGTGGCCCGACGTGATCGACGTCGTGCCGGGCATGAACAACCTGACGATCGTGTTCGACGCGCTCGCCACGACGGCCGACTCGCTCACGCCGGCGCTGCGCGACGCGTGGGAAACCGCCGACGTCGAGCACGCGGACGGCCGGGAAATCGACATCCCGGTCGAATACGGCGGTGCCGCCGGTCCCGACCTCGCGGCCGTCGCCGCGCACACCGGGCTGCCGGCCGACGAAGTCGTCGCGCGCCACGCGGCCGGCGCCTACGTCGTGTTCTTCGTCGGCTTCCAGCCGGGCTTCGCGTATCTCGGCGGCCTCGATGCGTCGCTGCACACGCCGCGCCGCGCGGCCCCGCGCCTCGAGGTGCCGGCCGGCTCGGTCGGCATCGGCGGCGCGCAGACGGGCATCTATCCGGCCACGTCGCCCGGCGGCTGGCAACTGATCGGCCGCACGTCGCACGTGCTGTTCGACCCGGCGCGGCCGCAGCCGACGCTGCTGCTGCCCGGCGACCGCGTGCGCTTCACCATTGCCGGAGTCGACGCGACATGAGCCAGAACACCGCACCGGGCACGATCGAGGTCGTCCGCGCCGGCCCGCTGTCGACCGTGCAGGATCTCGGCCGCCGCGGCACACGCCATCTCGGCGTCGCGCAGGGCGGCGCGCTCGACGGCCTCGCGCTCGAGGTCGGCAACCGGCTGGTCGGCAACCGCCCCGACGCGGCGGCCGTCGAAATCACGATCGGGCCGGCCGCGTTCCGCTTCACGCGCGCGACGCGCATCGCGATCACCGGCACCGAATTCGGCGCGACGCTCGACGGCCGGCCCGTGTATTCCTGGTGGAGCCTGCCGGTCGACGCCGGGCAGACGCTCGTGCTGCCGGCCGCGAAACGCGGCATGCGCGGCTACCTGTGCATCGCGGGCGGCATCGACGTACTGCCGATGCTCGGCTCGCGCAGCACCGATCTCGCGTCGCGCTTCGGCGGCCTCGGCGGCCGCGCGCTGCGCGACGGCGACCGGCTGCCGGTCGGCGTGCCGCCGGCCGGCGCCGGCTGCCTCGCGGCCGACGCGCCCGAATTCGGCGTGAAGGCGCCCGCGTGGTGCGCGTTCGTGCGCGTCGACGAACCGCCGCGCCGCCACCGGCCCGCGCATGCGCCGTGGGCGATGCCCGTGCGCGTGCTGCCGGGCCCCGACTACGCGTCGTTCGCGGCCGATTCGCAGCAGGCGTTCTGGGACGAGGAATGGCTCGTCACCGCGAACAGCAACCGGATGGGCTATCGTCTCGCCGGCGCCGAACTGGTGCGCGAGCGGCCGGTCGAGCTGCTGTCGCACGCGGTGCTGCCCGGCACGATCCAGGTGCCGCCGAACGGCCAGCCGATCGTGCTGATGCACGATGCGCAGACCACCGGCGGCTATCCGAAGATCGGCACGGTGATCCGCGCGGATCTCTGGAAACTCGCACAGGCGCGGCTCAACCTGCCGATCCGCTTCGTGCGCACGACACCCGACGCCGCGCGCGCCGCCCTGGTCGCAGAACGTGCCTATCTGCGCCAGATCGACGTCGCGATCGAGATGCGCGAGGAAACGCGCCGCCGCGCGCAATCGCGCGCAGCGTGACAATGACGGAAGCAGGACGAAGGACGCGCCACGCACCCGTGGACGAGGAACATCATGGAAATCGATCTGAATGCCGATCTCGGTGAAGGATGCGGATCGGACGAGGCGCTGCTCGACCTCGTCACGTCGGCGAACATCGCGTGCGGCTGGCATGCAGGCGGCGCCAATGCGATGCGCGACTGCGTGCGCTGGGCCGTGCAGAAAGGCGTGTCGATCGGCGCGCACCCGAGCTTTCACGACCCGGAGAATTTCGGCCGCAAGGAAATGCAGCTGCCGGCCGGCGACATCTATGCGGGCGTGCTGTACCAGCTCGGCGCGCTGTCGGCGATCGCGCAGGCCGAGGGCGGCCGCATCGCGCACGTGAAGCCGCACGGCGCGCTGTACAACCAGGCCGCGCGCGACCCGCTGATCGCCGACGCGGTGGTGTCCGCGATCCACGACTTCGATCCGTCGCTGGCCGTGTTCGGGCTCGCGAACAGCGTGTTCGTCGCGGCCGCGCGCCACGCGGGGCTCGCCGCGGTGGAGGAAGTATTCGCCGACCGCGGCTACCGCGCGGACGGCTCGCTCGTGCCGCGCAACCAGCCCGGCGCGCTGATCGACGATGAAGAAGCGGTGCTCGCGCGCACGCTCGACATGGTGCGCGAGCGGCAGGTGCGGGCAGTGAGCGGCGAGTGGGTGCCGCTCAACGCGCAAACGGTCTGCCTGCACGGCGACGGCCCGCATGCGCTCGCGTTCGCGAAGCGGATCCGCGCGGCGCTCGAAGCGGCGGGTGTCGATGTCGTCGCGCCCGGCGCGCTGCAGGCCGGCGAAGACGCATGATGACGTGACGCGTCGTCGAAGCGCTCAGCCGTCGCAGGTCGAAAACCGCCGCCACAAAAGAAAAAAGCGCCCTCGTGGCGCTTTTCTGTTGGCGCAATCGCCGCGGACTTCGCCGTCTGTCGATTCGCCCCCCGAAACCGTCTGTCGACGGTGACCGGAAACATGCTCCGGATCAAAAAACGTCCGCCGCCGCCCGCTTGCTGCTTCCCCCGGTCGGACGACGGAACGTTGCTTATGCCGCAAGTCTGTCGCATGCATTTGTTGTGCCGACGATGTTTGGCCCCGCCGTGCATGCAGACACTCCGCGGCCGGCACGTTACATACGTGCCGGCTACGCTAACCCCGCGCTTTGTTTTCTGCTACCCCGTAGAACTTATCTATTCTTTTCATTTTTTCAACTTGTGGGATGAAGAATAGAGATTGGCAGAACCGGATGTCAATCGTTTTAAACGCTATTTCCTGAAGATTCGAGGGTTTTCCTTATCGAGCCGCGTGGCCGCGCGGGCGCCTCGCAGCGCGTGCATCTCGTCGATCAAACAGGGGAGGATCGGCGCGCGGTGCGCGGCGCCATCAGTTCGCGTCGAACTGATACCCTTGCTGGCGCAACAATTCGAGCACGCCGCGCGGGCCGCCCAGATGCAGCGCGCCGATGGCCACGAATACCGGCCGGTTCGGCGCGGCGATTGCCGTCATCCGTGCAACGAAGCGCCGGTTGCGCTCGTACAGGATCTTGTTGTCGATCGACGCCGACAGCGCCTTCGAACGGGCCAGCCGCTCGCTCTTCGCGACCGCCCACGCCGAGATCGCGTCGGCGTCGCCAATTCGCCACAGCCGGTGCAGCGCCTTGATGTCGTCGGCGTTCTGCGCCGGGGTCTGCACCATGTCCTGCGCGAGCATCTCGCGCTGCTCGGCGAGCGTCAGCCCGGTGAACGCGCGCATCTGCTCGGCGAGCGTCTCGAGCCCGATCACGCGGCCGCCCTTCTTCTTCAGGAACACGTTCTGCAGCTGCGCCTCGGTGCCGTACTCGGTCTGCAGGCCGGCCGCCAGCGAGTCGTAGGTTTCGACGACCAGCGCCGCGAGCCACGGCCGCATCCGGCGGATCTCCGCGAGCGCGGCCGGGTTGCCGCGCAGGCGCGCCGCGAGGCGCTGCCACTGCGGCTCGGGCAGCAGGCGCTGCAGGCACGGGTAGCGGCACACGCCGTACTTCGACACGTCGTCCTGCGATTCGAGGAGGTCATCCGGCGACAGTTCGAGCGCGAGCGTCGGCGACGCGGCGAGCGCCGCGAGGATGCGCGGCCGGAACGGCTGCGCGGGCGGATAGTCGGACGGGTCGCCCGTGTGCAGCGTGCCGAGCACGTACAGCGTGACCCTGCCCCGGGTCGCGACATAGAACGGCATGCGCGCGGGCTGCACGCGCACCGTGCCGCGCGCGACCGTGCCGTTCGACACGGACGGCACGTGGAAGCCCGGCAGGTTCATGCCGGGCGGCGGAACCTGCGACGGATGGATCGGCGAACTCGCCGGCGCGCGCCTTTCGGCACGCGCGGCGTCGACCGGGACCAGCACGCTGGCCGCCACGCACGCGCCGGCCAGCGCCGCGCCCGTGACCGTGCGCACGCTCCAGCGCCGTGCGTTGCGGCACGCGCGCATCACGCGCGCGCGGCCGCCCCCCGAACGGCGCACGCCAGGCGCGCGCGCCGCCAAACCATCAGGCATTCACCTCCCCTACCTCCTCGGCGCGATGGCAGGCCACGCGGCGTCCGTCGACGTCGCGCAGCTGCGGTTCCTCGACGCGGCAGCGCTCGACCGCGTACGGGCAGCGCTGGTGAAACGCGCAGCCCGACGGCGGATTGAGCGGCGACGGCAGCTCGCCCTGCAGCTTGATCTGCACGCGGCGGTCTTCCTCGAAGATCGCCGGCGTCGCCGACATCAGCGCGCGCGTGTACGGATGGCGCGGATGCGCGTAGATCGTCGCCTTGTCGCCGAGCTCGGCGACGCTGCCGAAGTACATCACCATCACGTCGTCGGCGACGTGCTCGACCACCGACAGGTTGTGCGAGATGAACACGTAGCTCGTCTTGAACTGCTCCTGCAGGTCCATGAACAGGTTCAGGATCTGCGCCTGGATCGACACGTCGAGCGCGGACACCGGTTCGTCGGCGACGACGATCCGCGGATCGAGGATCATCGCGCGCGCGATCGCGACCCGCTGGCGCTGGCCGCCCGAGAACATGTGCGGATAACGCTTCGCGTGCTCGGGCCGCAGGCCGACCGTGCGCATGATCTGCGCGACGCGCTGCGCGCGTTCGGCGGCCGTCAGGTTC
The DNA here is from genome assembly GCF_003854225.1 of Burkholderia sp. Bp8986. NCBI lineage: Bacteria > Pseudomonadati > Pseudomonadota > Betaproteobacteria > Burkholderiales > Burkholderiaceae > Burkholderia > Burkholderia sp. Bp8986. The sequence goes on from NZ_QTQM01000007.1 coordinate 49,563, forward strand.
GCGTTGATCTCGAGCGGCTCGGAGAGCGTCTGCTCGACGGTCTTGCGCGGGTTCAGCGACGCGAACGGGTTCTGGAACACCATCTGTACGCGGCGGCGCAGGTCGGCGACCGTCTCGCGGCTCGCGCCGGCCACGTCCTTGCCGTCGATCGTCAGGTGGCCCGAGGTGGGCGTCTCGATCATCGTGAGCTGGCGCGCGAGCGTCGATTTCCCGCAGCCCGACTCGCCGACGACGGCGAGCGTCTTGCCGCGCTTGAGCGTGAACGACACGCCGTTCAGCGCCTTCACGGTGCCCTGCCCGAACATCCCGCGCTTGACCGTGTAGTGCTTCGCGAGCCGGTCGGCGACCAGCACCGCTTCCTCGTCGTGCGGCACGCGAGGCGTTTCGTGGACTGCATTCATCGTGCGCCTCCCGTCAGGTCGAGGTTGGAAACATTGAGCGGCTTGATGCAGCGCGCGCGCATCGCATCGTTGGCCGGCACCAGCGTATCGAGCGCCGGACGCGCCTTGCGGCAATCGTCGACGACGTACTTGCAGCGCGGCGCGAACAGGCACCCGGACGGGCGATCATCGCGGCCCGGCACCATGCCCGGCAATGCGGCAAGGCGACGCGCCCCCTGATTGTGCTCGGGAATCGCCGCGAGCAGCGCTTCGGTATACGGATGATGCGGCGCACGGAAGATGTCCGGCACGCGATTGGTCTCGATGACTTCGCCCGCATACATCACCGCGACGCGCTGCGCGACCTCCGACACGACGGCCAGGTCGTGCGAGATCAGCACGAGCGCCATCCCGCGCTCCTTCTGCAGCTTCACGAGCAGGTCCATGATCTGCGCCTGGATCGTCACGTCGAGCGCGGTGGTCGGCTCGTCGGCGATCAGCAGCTTCGGGTTGCACGCGACCGCCATCGCGATCATCACGCGCTGGTTCATGCCGCCCGACATCTGGTGCGGGAACGCCGTGATGCGGTTCTTCGCATCCGGAATGCCGACCTGGTCGAGCAGCTCGAGCGCGCGCCGGTGCAGCGCGTCGCCGCGCAGGCCTTCGTGCAGCTTCAGCACTTCCTTGATCTGGTAGCCGACCGTGTAGCTCGGGTTCAGGCTCGTCAGCGCATCCTGGAACACCATCGCGATGTCCTTGCCGACGATCTTGCGGCGCGCCTTCGGCGACGCCTTCAGCAGGTCCACACCGTTGAACGTGACCTCGTCGGCCGTCACCTTGCCCGGCGCATCGATCAGGCCCATCAGCGCCATCATCGTCACGCTCTTGCCGGAGCCCGATTCGCCGACGACGCCCACCACCTCGCCCGGCGCGATCGACAGGTTGATCCGGTCGACCGCGGGCAGGCCGTTGAAGTTCACCGCGAGATTGCGGATAGTCAGTAGATCTTGGCTCATGGTCACGCCATCCGCTTCAGTTTGGGATCGAGCGCGTCGCGCAGCCCGTCGCCGAGCAGGTTGATCGCGAGCACCGAAATCAGGATCGACAGGCCTGGCATCGTCACGATCCACCACGCGTTGTCGATGTAGTCGCGCGCGGACGCGAGCATCGCGCCCCACTCGGCGGTCGGCGGCTGCACGCCGAGGCCGAGGAAGCCGAGCGCGGCCGCGTCGAGGATGGCCGACGAGAAGCCGAGCGTCGCCTGCACGATCAGCGGCGCCGTGCAGTTCGGCAGCACCTGCGAGAACATCAGGCGCAGCGTGCCGGCACCGGCCACGCGCGATGCCGTCACGTACTCCTTCTGCAGTTCGCCGAGCGCGGATGCGCGCGTGAGGCGCACGTAGGCCGGCAGCGCGACGATCGCGATCGCGAACATCGTGTTGGTGAGGCCCGGGCCGATGATCGCGACGACCGCGACCGCGAGCAGCAGCGACGGCAGCGCGAGCAGCACGTCCATGATGCGCATCACGGGCGTGTCGGCCCACTTCTGGAAGAACGCGGCGATCAGCCCGAGCACGATGCCGGGGATCAGCGCGAGCACGACCGACACGAAGCCGATCCAGAACGACATGCGCGCGCCGAACATCAGGCGCGAAAGGATGTCGCGGCCCGCTTCGTCGGTGCCGAGGATGAACTGCCAGTTGCCGCCCGCGAGCCATGCGGGCGGGATCTTCACGTAGTCGCGGTATTGCTCGACCGGGCTGTGCGGCGCGATCAGCGGCGCGAACAGCGCGACGAGGATCAGCACCAGCACGACGATGCCGGCGCCGACGGCGCCGCGGTTGCGCGAGAAGTTGGCCCAGAACTCGCGCAGCGCGAGCGCACGGCCGCCGGCCGGCGCGGATTCGCTCGGCAGGGTGTTTTGCAGATTGCTCATGGAATTACCTCGTGTGGCGGATGCGCGGATTCAGCACGCCGTACAGCAGGTCGACGACCAGGTTCACGACGATCACGAGCGTCGCGATCAGCAGGATGCCGCCCTGGACGACCGGATAGTCGCGGCGGCCGATCGCATCGATCAGCCACTTGCCGACACCGGGCCACGAAAAGAGCGTCTCGGTCAGCACGGCGCCGGCCAGCAGCGTGCCGATCTGCAGGCCGATCACGGTGACGACAGGGATCAGCGCATTGCGCAGCGCATGCACGACGACCACGCGCACGGGCGACAGGCCCTTCGCGCGCGCCGTGCGGATGTAGTCCTCGCGCAGCACTTCGAGCATCGACGAGCGCGTCATCCGCGCGATCACCGCGAGCGGGATCGTGCCGAGCACGATCGCCGGCAGGATCAGGTGGCTGACCGCCGATTTGAACGCGCCTTCGTCGGGTGCGAGCAGCGCGTCGATCAGCATGAAACCGGTCGGATGCGGGAAATCGTATTCGACCGCGATGCGGCCCGACACGGGCGTCCAGCCGAGGTACGACGAAAACACCATGATGAGGATCAGCCCCCACCAGAAGATCGGCATCGAGTAGCCGGTGAGCGCGGTGCCCATCACGCCGTGATCGACGACCGAGCCGCGCCGCAGCGCGGCGATCACGCCGGCCGGCAGCCCGACCGCGAGCGCGAACACGAGCGCGCACAGCGACAGTTCGACGGTCGCCGGGAAGCGCGCGAAGAATTCGCCCGCGACGCTGGTGTTGGTGATGATCGACGTGCCGAGGTCGCCATGCAGCGCCCGGCCGATGTAGTGGATGTACTGCAGGGGCAGCGGCTGGTCGAGCCCGAGGCGTTTCATGGCCTCCGCATGCATCGCGGGATCGACGCCGCGCTCGCCCATCATCACTTCGATGGGGTCGCCCGGTATCAGGTGAATCAGCGCAAACGCCAGGATGGTGATGCCGATGAAGGTCGGGATCACCATGCCCACGCGGCGCAACACGAATGTGAACATGATGCGTCTCGTATTTTCTTGTGGGAAATGTACGACCGGCGACGAGGGGCTTTTGGCCCCTCGTCGCCGGATGATTTCAAGCCGGTCTTCTCAAGACGACAGCTTACGCCAGGCCGGTTACTTCACGCTGACACCGTCGAAACGCGCATAGCCGAGCGGCTCGATGCGCATGTCGACCACGTTCTTGCGTACCGGCTGGTAGACCGTCGAGTTCGCGATCGGCGAGAACGGCAGCTGCTGCGCGAAGATCTGCTGGGCCTGCGTGTAGATCTTCGTGCGCGCGTCCTGGCCCGTCGTCGTGCGACCCTTCTGGATCAGGTCGTCGAACGGCTTGTAGCACCAGTGCGAGAAGTTGTTGCCCTTGATCGCCTCGCAGCCGAGCAGCGTGCCGAGCCAGTTGTCGGGGTCGCCGTTGTCGCCCGTCCAGCCGATCAGCATCGTGTCCTGCTCGCCCGTGTGCGCGCGCTTGATGTACTCGCCCCACTCGTACGTGACGATCTTCGCCTTCACGCCGATCTTCGCCCAGTCGGCCTGGATCATCTCGGCCATCAGGCGGGCGTTCGGGTTGTATGCGCGCTGCACCGGCATCGCCCACAGCGTGATGTCGAAACCGTTCGGATAGCCGGCCTTCGCGAGCAGCGCCTTGGCCTTCTCGGTGTCGTTCGGGGCCATCTTCAGGTTCTTGTCGTACGACCATTGGGTCGGCGGCATCGGCGCGCTGGCGGCCTGGCCGGCACCCTGATAGACGGATTCGAGAATCGCCTTCTTGTTGATCGCCATGTCGAGCGCCTGACGCACTTCGAGCTTGTCGACCGGCTTGTGCTCGACGTTGTACGCGAGGTAGCCGAGGTTGAAGCCCGGCTGCGACGGCATGTCGATGCCCGAGTCGGCCTTCAGCGCCGCGATGTCGGCCGGACGCGGATAGCTCATCACCTGGCATTCGTTGCGCTTGATCTTCTGCACGCGCACGCCCGGGTCGGGCGTGATCGAGAAGATCAGCTTCGACAGCTTCACCGCGCCCTTCTTCCAGTAATCAGGATTGCCATCGAAACGGATCGTCGCGTCCTTCGTATAGCTGCGGAAGATGAACGGGCCCGTGCCGACCGGCTTCTGGTTGATGTCGGCGGCCTTGCCGGCCTTCATCAGCTGGTCGCCGTACTCGGCCGACAGGATCGACGCGAATTCCATCGCCATGTTCTGGATGAACGGCGCGTTCGGCTCGGACAGCGTGAACTTCACGGTGTACGGATCGACCTTCTCGATCTTCGTGATCAGCTTGTCGAGGCCCATGTCGGTGAAGTACGGGAACGACACCGGGTAGGCCTTGCGGAACGCATTGTTCGGATCGAGCATGCGCTCGAACGAGAACACGACGTCGTCCGCGTTGAATTCACGCGTCGGCTTGAAGAAGTCGGTCGTGTGGAACTTCACGCCATGACGCAGGTGGAACGTGTACACCTTGCCGTCGGACGAGACGTCCCACTTCTCGGCGAGGCCGGGCTCGACCTTGGTGCCGCCACGCTCGAATTCGACGAGGCGGTTGTAGACGGTGAACGTGGCGGCGGTGAAATCGACGCCGGTCGTGAATTGCGCGGAATCAAAACCCGCCGGGCTGCCTTCTGAGCAGTAGACGAGCGTTTTGTTCGGGATCTGTGCGAATGCAGAACCCGCGACGCCGAGCGATGCCGCTGCCACGCCTGCGATGGCGGTAACACGCAGGGTGTGCAACAGACGGTTGTATTCCATGTTTCCTCCAGGTCTCCAGATCGGAACCGGTCCCCCTGGGGGCCGGGTACGCGGATATTACTTGAGCTAGCGATTTTGCAACAAGCTGGAGAAAAAACTCTTCTAGACGCGCATCCACGCGGGTTTTTGCCGATGTCTTGCACACGCGAAAAGTGCCTCTGCGCGCACGAGCGGCCATTTCGTTCATCCCGCGCATGTTTCGTTCGACAACTAAACAATTCGGGCGCGAACGCAGAGGGTTGTCGCGCCGTGTTCGCGGCCAGTCCGCACATCGTTGCGGCTTCCGAAACGATGCATGCGATGCAATGCAACCGTCAGGCCGGCGCGTCGAGATCCGCGCTGCGCGCGGGCACGAATGCGACCGCGACGATCGACAGTGCGATTCCCGCCATCACGTAATAGGTCGGTGCGAGCGGCGTGCCCGTCACCTTGATCAGCCACGTGACGATGAACTGCCCGAAACCGCCGAACAGCATCACCGCGACGTTGTACGCGATCGACAGCCCGGTCGAGCGCACGTTGGCCGGGAACAGCTCGGCGATCATCGCGCCGAACGGCCCGTAGTAGCCGGCGAGCGTCACCGACAGCACGGCCTGCACCACGATCAGCCGCGCGATGCTCGGCGCCGCGTCGAGCCACGCGAACAGCGGATACATCAGCACGAGTGTCAGCACGAGCGACCACAGCGACAGCCCCTTGCGGCCGATGCGGTCCGACCATGCGCCCGCGACCGGCGACAGCACCATCAGCAGCAGGTTGCCGATGATCACCGCATAGAACGATTGCGCATACGGCAGCTTCAGCTGCTTCACCGCGAAGGTCGGCAGATAGCTGATCAGCACGTAGACCGTCACCGTCAGCGCGATCACCGAGCCGAGCCCGCACAGCACCTCGCGCGGATGGCGCGTGAACACTTCGCCGAGCGTTGCGCGGCGTGCGCTTTGCTGCGCATGCAGGAACGCTTCGGAATCGGCGAGATGACGGCGGATGTAGAAACCGATCGGGCCGATCACGAGCCCGAGGATGAACGGCACGCGCCAGCCCCAGCTGCGCAGCGCGTCGTGCGACAGCCCGCGCGTGACGGCCGCGCCGACGAGCGCGCCGATCAGCAGCGCGCCCGCCTGGCTCGCCATCTGCCAGCTGCCGTAGAAGCCGCGTTTCGAGAACGGCGCGGCTTCGATAAGCAGCGCCGTTGCGCTGCCGAATTCACCGCCCGCCGAGAAGCCCTGCAGCAGGCGGCCGAGCACGATCAGGAGCGGGCCGCCGATGCCGATCGCCGCATAGGGCGGCGCGATCGCGAGCAGGAAGATGCCGGCCGTCATCAGCAGGATCACGAGCGACAGCGCGGCCTTGCGGCCCGCGCGGTCGGCGTACAGCCCGAACACGATGCCGCCGATCGGGCGCATGAAGAACGCGACGCCGAAGGTCGCGGTGGTCAAGAGCAGCGACGAGTATTCGCTGGTCGTCGGGAAGAACAGTTCGGCGATCACGACGGTCATGAAGCCGAACACCGTGAAGTCGTACCACTCGAGCGCGTTGCCGATCACGGCGGCGACTACCGCGCGGCGGTTCAGCGCGCGCTCGGGCCGGATCGTTTTCGTTGAATTCGCAATCGTCGCCATGCGAGCCTCGTTCTCGTGAATCCGCCGTATCGGGCGCGGCGCGCGGAGGGCCCGCGGCGCGTTGGTTTGCAGCGAGTGTAGAAAGCGACGGAACCGTTTTCAAGCATAAAAAACGCCCGCCATCGTCCGATGGCGGGCGTTTTGCGGTTTTCGCCACATTGCGGCATCGCACGATGCCGCCGCGGGCATCAACCCATCTTCGAGAATGCGCTGCACCAGCCCTTCGCCGATACCTGCTTGCCCGGGAATGCACCGCACGGGCCCGACGCCGAGCCCTTCTTGCCCTGGTACAGCATGCAGGCCGCGCAATCCTGGCCCGCTGCGTATTTCGGATACTTCGTCTTGTCGACCTTCGTCGCATCGGCCTTGTAGCCGAGCGCCACGGCGGTCGGATCCGTTTCCGACAGCATCGGCGCATCGGCCAGCGCTTCGCGCGACAGCGCCAGCGCGGACACGGCGCCGATGCTCGTGATCAGGAAACTCCGACGGGATGTTTTCATGGGGGACTCGCTCCAACGTTATCGGTTTGAAAGCCGTTCTGGCGACGGCCGTTCAACAGAATAACGCTCAAGCGCATGAATGTGCGCGCCGAAATGCCGGAGATAAGGGATTTCACACAAGGGATTTCACACGGGTCTCGCCCGGGGTTTCGCACGGCCGGCCCGCACGGATGCGGGCCGTGAGTGTCAGCCATGCGACGTCATGTCGGCGACGCGCTGCCCGAGCGCGAGCGACGCGGTCAGCCCCGGCGACTCGATGCCGAACAGGTTCACGAGGCCGCGCACGCCGTGCTGCGCCGTGCCCTGCACGATGAAGTCGGCCGGCGGCTCGCCGGGCCCCGCGAGCTTCGGCCGGATCCCCGCGTAGGCCGGCTGCAACGCGTCGTCCGGCAGGTCGGGCCAGTACGTGCGGATCGACGTGTAGAACGCCTGCGCGCGCGCCGGATCGACTTCGTAGCGCAGCGCATCGACCCACTCGACGTCCGGGCCGAAGCGCGCCTGCCCGGCGAGATCGAGCGTCAGGTGCACACCGAGCCCCGCGCGGTCGGGTATCGGATAGACGAGATGCGAGAACGGCGCGCGGCCGGACAGGCTGAAGTAGTTGCCGCGCGCGAGATAGAGCGGCGGCACCCATCGCGGATCGAGGCCACGCGTGCGGCGCGCGAGCGCCTGCGCGCCGAGGCCCGCGCTGTTGATCACGCACGCGGCCTCGATTTCGGTCGGCGCGTCGCCGCCGGTGCGCACGACGAAGCGGCCGCCGCGCAACACGTCGATCGACTCTACCGGGGATTTCAGCGCGCACACCGCGCCGTCGCGCTCCGCGTCGCCGAGCAGCGCGAGCATCAGCTGGTGGCTGTCGACGATGCCGGTGCTCGGCGAAAACAGCGCCTCCACGCAATCGAGCGCGGGCTCGAGCGTCTGCGCCTCGGTACGCGTGAGCGGCATCAGGTCGAGCACGCCGTTTTCCGCCGCGCGTGCGGCGATCGCCTTCAACTGCTTCACCTGCGCGGCGCTCGTCGCGACGAGCAGCTTGCCCACGCGCCGGTGCGGCACGTGACGCGTCTCGCAGAACTCGTACAGCAGGTCGCGCCCGCGCACGCACGACATCGCCTTCAGCGAGCCGCGCGAGTAGTAGAGCCCCGCGTGAATCACCTCGCTGTTGCGCGAACTCGTGCCCGTGCCGATTGCGTCGGCCGCCTCGAGCACGATCGTTTCGCGTCCGCGCGCGGCCAGCTCCCGCGCAATCGCAAGACCGACGACACCCGCGCCGATCACCACACAATCCATCTGCTCCATGGCGTTTCGCGTCGCTCACGCGTCGAGGGGAGAGAAGAGAATTGTACGTCCCGGTTCGCCCGCCTGCCGAACGCGCTTGCATCGGCATGTCGCGTGCGCCGCGCCGCACGGCGCGACGCGCGCAGGCCGCGGCGAGGCGCGCGCCGCCGGCTCAGAACCCGATCGGCCGGCGCTTCGCCGCGCCCTCGTCGGCGCGGATGTCGGACGGTGCGATCACGTCCCGGCCGTCGAGCCGCGCGGCGCCGAACGCATGCAGCAGCGCACGGCGCATCGTGCGCGGCGGCGTCGCGGCCAGCACGTCGAGCGCGTCGTCGTCGAGCGTGTCGGGGAAGCGCCGCCCCCACGCGTGCGACGTGCGGATCTCGTCGTAGATCGTCTGCGCGATCCGGCGCGCGCCGGCCGCGTCCGGCGGCGCGATCTCGTACACGTTCATCCGGTTCAGCAGCGGCTCCGGGATCGCCTGCGCATCGTTCGCGGTCGCGACCCAGATCACGTTGCCCGCATCGATCGGCACCTCGGCGAATTCGTCGACGAACGCGCGCGCGGTGTCGTGCTCGAGCAACGCGTACAGCGCGCCGAGCGGATCGTATTGCGCGTCGCTGCCCGCCTTGTCGATCTCGTCGACCGCGATCACCGGGTTCGCGTAGCTGCCGTTGACGAGCGCTTCGAACACCTTGCCGGGCTTCGCGTTCTTCCATTGCGACGATGCGCCCGACAGGATCCAGCCGGCTGTCAGCGAACTCATCGGCACGTAGTGGTACGCGGTGCCGAGCAGCTGCGCGAGCGCCTTCGCGAAATGCGTCTTGCCGATGCCGGGCGGCCCGAGCAGCAGGATCGGCATCAGTTCGAGCCGGTCGTCGGTCTCGAGGCACAGCGCGACCTGCTTGCGCACGTCGTCGAGGGGTTCGGTGAAATTGGGCAGCGCGTCGCCGAGTTCGTCGAACGACGGCATCCGGTTCGGCTTCACGCAAAAGCGCAGATTGCCGGTCTTGAGCATCCGCTCGTAGGTGGCGCGCAGTGCGTCGCTCGCGCTCTCGTTCAGCTCGTTCAACGCGGTCTCGACCTGCTCGAGGTCGTACACCGTGCTGAAGGACGCCACCGCCAGTTCCTGTTTCACCATCGCCGTCGTCATACCAACCTCGCCGCTGCTGCCGTCACACGATCATCAGACCCTTACGATTTCAGTGTAGCGATCCCGCATCGGCGTGCAAGCAAGCAGCCACCGCGGTCTGCTGCTAACACCGTGCGCGCGCTGCGGCGTCGCGCCGCGCGGCGTATGATCGATGGTTCACCGGCCGTCGCGCCGGCCTCGCCACGGCGCCCGCACGGCGCCGCGCGCTTCGTCTCGAAGGGTTGCCGATGTCCGTCCCCGCTGCTGCCCCGCGCGTCGATCCCGACGCGATCCACGCCGTCGACGCTGTCGACGCCGCGCTCAAGTCGCGCCGCGCGATTCGCGCGTTCCTGCCGACGCCCGTGCCGCGCGACACGCTCGAGGCGATCCTCGAAGCCGCGAGCCGCGCGCCGTCGGGCACCAACATCCAGCCGTGGCACGTGTACGTCGCGACCGGCGCGACCCGCGACGCGCTCGCCGCGGCCCTCACCGCGGCATACGACGATCCGGCGCGCGACGAGAAATACGTCGCCGAGTACGACTACTATCCGCGCGAATGGGTGTCGCCGTACATCGACCGGCGCCGCAAGGTCGGCTGGGACCTGTATGGTCTGTTGAACATCGGCCGCGACGAAAAGGCCCGCATGCACGCGCAGCATGCGCGCAACTTCCGCTTCTTCGATGCGCCGGTCGCACTGTTCTTCACGCTCGACCGCGTGATGACGCACGGCGCATGGCTCGACTGCGGGATGTTCCTGCAGGGCGTGATGACGGCCGCGCGCGCACGCGGCCTCGACACCTGCCCGCAAGCCGCGTTCGTGCCGTTCCACCGGATCGTCGCCGAGCATCTCGGCATCCCGGCCAACGAGCAACTCGTGTGCGGGATGTCGCTCGGCCATGCGGACCCGCACGCGATCGAGAACCGCCTCGTCACCGAGCGCGCGAGCGTCGCCGAGTTCGCGCGCTTTTTCGCTTGAAAACGCGTGACGCGCACCTACCTTTCGATCAGGACCAGATCGTGCTGCGAACCCGCGGCGACGCATCGTGTCACGCGACCGTCCGGATCGATCGGGCGTAAGATGTGCGTCCGTTCCCCGCTACCCCGCGTTTCCGGAGAAGTTTCATGCTGAAACACGGCCTGGCCGTCCTGCTCGCGAGCGCCGCGCTCGCGGCCCATGCGCAGAGCGCCGCACCGGCAGCCGTCGCATGGGAGATCCAGGTGGTGCGCGACGGTCAGACGATCGACACGTTCCAGCAACGCACCACCGTCGGTCAGACCCGCACCGACACCCATCGCTATCCGTCCGCCGTGCCCGTCGGCTGCGGCAACGCCGCGCGCGTCGTGCCGACCGAGCGCTCGCGCTCGGTGACGGTCGCGCCGCTCACCGTCGACGACGCCGCCCGCACCGTGTCGCTCGCGCTCGACGTGCAGGAAACCCTCGACGACGAAAACGCGACACGCAGCGATCCGTGCGTGCCCGCGTCGCCGCGGCAGATCGTCGCGAGCCATCCGGGGCTGTCGGTCGGCGGCGACGCATGGACCGACTGGACGCTCGTCGAGCAACGCCCGCATCTCGTCTACCGCGTGCGCGCGCACGTCGCGAAGGACTGAGCGCCATGTCCGCCGACGCCCTGTCCCTCCCGTTCGCCGAACCGCACGCCGCGCCCGACGAAATCACCGCGGTCAGCTGGAACCTGCACAAGGGCCGCTCGCCGCTCGGCTTCACCGCATGGAACGCGATGCGCAACTGGATGCAGTCGACGCACGCCGACGTGTATTTCCTGCAGGAAGCGATGGCGCGCCGCATGCCGCGTCCGATGCTCGCCCCCGGCTTCGGCGCGCCGATGGACGACGCGGTCGACGACGTGTGGCACTGCCAGGCCACCGAGATCGCGCAAGCGCTCGACTGGCAGATCGCGCTCGGACCGAACGTGTTCAAGCCGTCGTGGCGGCACGGCAACGCGATCCTGTCGCCGCACCCGCTCGACCTCGGCGGCCGCTGGGACATCTCCGCGCACCGCTTCGAGCGGCGCGGGCTGCTGGTCGCGCGCGCGACGCTCGCCGGCGCGCGGCCCGTCACGCTCCTGTGCGCGCACCTCGCGCTCACGCGTGCGGCGCGGCTGCGCCAGATGCACTGGATCGCGCACTGGATCGTGCGCAACGCGGGCGACGACCCGCTCGTGCTCGCCGGCGACTTCAACGACTGGCGCAACGATTCGGTCGCGCTGTTCGCCGAGATCGGGCTGTCCGAGGTCGCGACGCTGCTCGGCGAGTCGGGCCGCACGTTCCCCGCGTTCTCCCCGGCGCTCGCGCTCGACAAGATGTTCGTGCGCGGGCTGACACCGCTCGAATGGCAGGCGCCGTCCGGCGAAACCGCGTGGCTGTCGGACCACCTGCCGTATATCGCGCGGCTGCGCCTCGATTCGCAGTGACGCGGCAGCACCGCATGCCCGCGACTACCGAAGCGCATATCGCAGCGGCCGGTTCACCTGCCTGACCGGCTCGAAAGCGTGCGCGTCCCGGACCAGCGTGTTCGCGGCGCGAAGCTCGCTGCCGATTACTGAAAGCTGTTTGCAAGATTCCGTTGCGCCAAATCCGCGCAGCCGCGCGGGTCAAGCCCGCATCTGCCCCAAGCAGGGTAAAATAAAGAGTTACTCAAACGTCTGTCATCGAGAAGGCGCGTGTCCGACGCGCCGGCCGGCCGATCCGCGATCGGGCCGACGCACTCGGTTTTTTTGCCCGTTTTTGGGCCCGTTACACGCGTCCGCTACGCGCGTCCGTTTTCAAAGCCATGAGCAAATACGACACCGCCACCGTCCAATCCGTCCATCACTGGACCGACACGCTTTTCAGCTTCACCTGCACCCGTGAGCCGAGCCTGCGCTTCAACAACGGCGAATTCACGATGGTCGGCCTCGAGGTCGACGGCAAGCCGCTCGCGCGTGCCTACTCGATCGTCAGCCCGAACTACGAAGAGCACCTCGAATTCTTCAGCATCAAGGTCCAGAACGGCCCGCTGACGTCGCGCCTGCAGCACCTGAAGGTGGGCGACTCGGTGCTGATCGGCAAGAAGCCGACCGGCACGCTCGTCGCCGACAACCTGCTGCCCGGCAAGACGCTGTGGATGCTGTCGACCGGCACGGGCCTCGCGCCGTTCATGTCGATCATCCGCGACCCGGACATCTACGAACGCTTCGACAAGGTCATCCTGACGCACACCTGCCGCCTGAAGGGCGAGCTGGCGTACATGGACTACATCAAGCACGACCTGCCGGGCCACGAGTATCTCGGCGACATCATCAAGGAAAAGCTCGTCTACTACCCGACGGTCACGCGCGAAGCGTTCGACAACGAGGGCCGGATCACCGACCTGATCGCGACGGGCAAGCTGTTCACGGACCTCGGCGTGCCGGCGTTCTCGCCGGAAAACGACCGCGTGATGCTGTGCGGCAGCACCGCGATGCTGAAGGACACGACCGACCTGCTGAAGCAGGCCGGCCTCGTCGAAGGCAAGAACAGCGCGCCGGGTCACTACGTGATCGAGCGTGCATTCGTGGACTGATCGAACCCCGAATTTGTGCCGTATCAAGAACCGGAGCAAAAGCTCCGGTTTTTTTTCGTCCCTACTTGGCGAATTCGTAACAAACTGGGACCATTCCATGTCAAATCGTTACATTTGGATACGCGCAACGCCGGTGCTTTCGTGTCGGTGTTTTTCCTACAGCCAGCTTCATTCCGATTATTCACATTTACCCTTAAACCTCCGTCTGACATGACCTTTTCAAAATTTTTGAGATATTATTCGGCCCGCATGGTTGGCGTCGGGACGGTCATTGAAGGGTCGGACTCAAACGTTACAAATTGTAACTTCTGTTACCTCGGCAAGGGGCGATTCTCTGACGGCGACCGTCATCGAAACGGCAGCCGATCCACGCAGCCAGCCGGTGCCCGAACCGCTTTCTGACAGCAGGGAGAGTCATGGATACGTCGCTCAACGCGCCCCCGGGCGCCCACGCCCCGTTCCCGTCGCAGCCGCGCGTGCCTGGCGACGGCGCGGCAGCAGCCCCCGTGGCCGAAGCCCTGCCCAACCGCGACACGTCCGCCGCCCGGATCGCAGCGCTGTCCCTTCAGCTGACGGCCGCCGACGAAGCGGCCCGCCGCCATCTGGCCGGCGAACTGCATGACGGGCTCGGCGCCGAACTCACCGCCGCGCGTTTCGCGCTCGCAAACGTTCAAACGTGGCTGCCGGCCGATGCGCCGGAGGGCTGCCTGCGCGCGCTCGAGCTGGCGCAGCGGTCGCTCGACGCCGCGACCGACGCCAACCGCAGGCTGATCGACGAGCGCGACACGCCGGCACTCGACGGCGGCGTCGTCGGCGCACTGTCGACGTGGGCCGACAGCCACGCGGCCCGCACCGGCCTGCGTACGAGCTTCGTCTGCGCGGCCGACGCGCGCCTCACGCAACTCGGCGGCGCCGGCGCGCTCGCGATCTTCCGTGTCGCGCAGGAAGCGCTGTCGAACGTCGCGAAGCATGCGCGCGCGGCGTCCGTCGACGTGCAGATCGACACGGACGCCACGCATCTGTCCCTGATCGTCACCGACGACGGGACCGGTTTTACCCGCAGCCGGCGCGCCGGCTACGGCCTCGCCGGGATGCGCGCACGCTGCGAGGCGTTCGGCGGCAGCTTCGACGCGCGTGCGCCGGAAGCGGGCCGCGGCACGCGCGTCATCGCGCGCTTCGCGTGGGACTCGCTGTTCGCGGTGCCGGCCGCCGCGCGCCGCGGGTCGCTTTCGTGAGGTCGCCATGAGCCTGAACATCCTGCTCGTGGACGATCATGCGATCGTCCGCCAAGGGATCCGCCACCTGCTGATCGACCGCGGTGTCGCGCGCGACGTGACCGAAGCCGAGACCGGCAGCGATGCGATGGCCGCGGTCGACCGCCAGGCCTTCGATGTGATCCTGCTCGACATCTCGCTGCCGGACGCGAACGGCATCGAGGTGCTCAAGCGCATCAAGCGCAAGCTGCCGGGCGCGCCGGTGCTGATGTTCTCGATGTACCGCGAGGACCAGTACGCGGTGCGCGCGCTGAAGGCCGGCGCCTCCGGCTACCTGTCGAAGACGGTGAATGCCGCGCAGATGATCGGCGCGATCCAGCAGGTCGCGGCCGGCCGCAAGTACGTGAGCCCGGCGATGGCCGAGGCGCTCGCCGAATACGTGTCGTTCGAGAACGAACCGCTGCCGCACGAGAAGCTGTCCGACCGCGAATACCAGACGCTCTGCATGCTCGCGTCGGGCAAGCGCCTCACCGACATCGCGAACACGCTGTCGCTGTCGGTGAAGACGGTCAGCGTGTACCGGTCGCGGCTGCTCGAGAAGATGCGGCTGTCGAACAACGCGGAACTGACGTTCTACGTGATGAGCAACCGGCTCGTCGAGATGACGCCCGCGTCGGGCGCCTGATCCGCCGGATTCACCGGAATCGCGCCGTTCACCGCGCCGGCCTGCGCCGCGCCGGCGCCGGCCGCCGAATGCTGCGCGCAAGCGCTTGTTTTGTCGGGCGATTCCGGAGCACGCCGCTGCGCCGCAGCGGGTCTTTCACGCCAAATCGGCTAAAATTGCGGGTTTTCACTCACTCGGCGCCGCCGCGCTCGCGCGCGCCGGAGACACATCCGCAATGTCCCTCTTCCGCAAGAAAAACGTCGATCGCATGATCGCCGGCGCGCACGGCGCCGGGCTCAAGAAAGCGCTCGGCGCAATCGACCTCACCTTCCTCGGCATCGGCGCGATCATCGGCACCGGCATCTTCGTGCTGACCGGCACGGGCGCCGTGCAGGCCGGCCCAGCGCTGATGCTGTCGTTCGTGATCGCCGCGATCGCATGCGGCCTCGCGGCGCTGTCGTACGCCGAATTCGCGTCGACGATTCCGGTCGCGGGCTCGATCTACACGTATTCGTACGCGACGCTCGGCGAGCTCGTCGCCTGGATCATCGGCTGGGACCTGATGCTCGAATACGGCCTCGCGGCGTCGGCCGTGTCGGTCGGCTGGTCGGGCTACCTGCAGTCGCTGCTGCAGGGCTTCGGGCTCTCGCTGCCGACCGTGCTGACGGCCGCACCCGGCGCGATTCCGGGCGTCGTCACGTGGTTCAACCTGCCGGCGTTCCTCGTGATGCTGGTGATCACGACGCTGCTGTCGATCGGCATCCGCGAGTCGACCCGCATCAACAACATCATGGTGTTCATCAAGGTGTCGGTTGTGCTGCTCGTGATCGCGGTCGGCGTGTTCCACGTGACGCCCGCGAACTGGAAGCCGTTCATGCCGCACGGCTGGAACGGCGTGTTCGGTGCTGCGGCCGTGATGTTCTTCGCGTTCATCGGCTTCGACGCGGTGTCGTCGGCGGCCGAGGAAGTGAAGAACCCGAAGCGCGACCTGCCGATCGGCATCATCGCGTCGCTCGCGGTGTGCGCGGTGCTGTACGTGACGGTCGCGGCGGTCGCGACCGGCATCGTGCCGTCGGCGCAGTACGCGAACGTGTCGCACCCGATCTCGTATGCGCTGCAGATCGCCGGCGAGAAGTGGGTCGCGGGCTTCATCGACCTCGGCGCGGTGCTCGGCATGCTGACCGTGATCCTCGTGATGAGTTACGGCCAGACGCGGATCATCTTCGCGATGTCGCGCGACGGGCTGCTGCCGGCGACGCTGTCGCGCGTGCATCCGCGCTACGCGACGCCCTTCCTGACGACCTGGCTCGTCGGCCTGTTCTTCGGGCTGATCGCCGCGCTCGTGCCGCTCAACGTGCTCGCCGAGCTGATCAACATCGGCACGCTCGCCGCGTTCTCGATGGTGTCGATCGCGGTGCTGGTGCTGCGCCGCACGCACCCGGAACTGCCGCGCGCGTTCCGTTGCCCGGGCGTGCCGGTGGTGCCGATCCTCGCGGTCGGCGCGTGCCTGTTCCTGATGCTGAACCTGCAGCCCGTCACGTGGGCCGCGTTCGGCATCTGGCTCGTGATCGGCCTCGTGATCTACTTCCTGTATTCGCGGCGCCACTCGAAGCTCGCGCACGGTCACCACGACGCGCATTGACCGCCGCCGCTGCGCGCGCACGCCGCGCGCAGCACCCAGCGTGTAGCGGTACGACGCCACGCCGGGCCGGCACCGGTGCCGTGCGCCCCGCTCCCTCCCGCCTGAATCGTCCCCGCCCGAATCGTCCCCGCCACAGGCGCACCCGCGCGGGCGGCGCGACATGCGCCGCTTCGCCCCGCCCGCGCACGATCGCTGCCCGATCGTCGCGATTTCTTGCCCGATCGTCCGGATTTGCCGCCACGATCTGCACGCTGCCGGCACGCGCGCGCCGGCCGGTTCATAATCCCGCCATCGAACGACGGCCCGGCCCGGCGGGCCGTCCGGCAACAGGAACAGGATGATGGAAAGCGTCGATCTCGATGTACTGAAATCCAGCGCGCGCTGGCTCGACGAAGGGCGCCGCGTGCTGCTCGTGACGGTCGTGAAGACATGGGGCTCGTCGCCGCGCCCCGAAGGCGCGATGCTCGCGGTGCGCGAGGACGGGCTCGTGGTCGGCTCCGTGTCCGGCGGATGCATCGAGGACGACCTGATCGCGCGCGTGCATGCGAGCGGGATCGCGGCCGACGCGCGCCCGGAAGCCGTCAAGTACGGCGTGACGGCCGAGGAAGCGCACCGCTTCGGGCTGCCCTGCGGCGGCACGATCCAGCTCGTGCTGGAGCCGCTCACGCGCGACAGCGGGATCGCCGCGTTGTGCGCGGAAGTCGAAGCCGGCCGCCTCGTCACGCGCACGATGACGCTCGCGACCGGGCGCGCGTCGCTGTCACCCGCGCAGGCGACCGACGGGCTCGCGTTCGACGGCGAGCGGCTCGTGACGATCCACGGGCCGCGCTACCGGATGCTCGTGATCGGCGCCGGGCAATTGTCGCGCTATCTGTGCCAGATCGCGGTCGGCCTCGACTATCAGGTGACGGTTTGCGATCCGCGCGAGGAATACACGGATGCGTGGGATGTGCCGGGCACGCGCGTCGTGCACACGATGCCCGACGACACGGTGCTCGACATGAAGCTCGACGCGCGTTCGGCCGTGATCGCGCTCACGCACGACCCGAAGCTCGACGATCTCGCGCTGATGGAGGCGTTGAAGACGCCCGCGTTCTACGTGGGCGCGCTCGGCTCGCGACGCAACAATGCGGCGCGGCGCGAGCGGC
Organism: Burkholderia sp. Bp8986; assembly: GCF_003854225.1. NCBI lineage: Bacteria > Pseudomonadati > Pseudomonadota > Betaproteobacteria > Burkholderiales > Burkholderiaceae > Burkholderia > Burkholderia sp. Bp8986. The sequence continues at coordinate 67,400 of NZ_QTQM01000007.1, forward strand.
TGCTCGAATTCGACCTGAGCGAGGCGGAACTTGCGCGGCTGCACGGGCCGGCCGGCATCTACATCGGCAGCCGCACGCCGCCCGAAATCGCGATCTCGATCCTCGCCGAAGTGACGGCCGCGAAGAACAACGTGTCGCTGCCGACGATCCTGCAGGTCGAGGGCGCGAAGGCCGCCCGCGAAATCGCGGCAAACGGCGGCGCGGCCTGCGGCCTCTGAGGCCCCCTCCAAACCGGTCGCTTCGCGCCAGCCCCCCAAGGAGACTTCCTTCGGGACGGAAAACCTGGGGCGGCCCGGCGTTTTCTTGACGCCGTCGCTGCGGTGCAAGGCCGCGCCGGATGGCCGTCATGCGTCGGCGAAAACCGGCGCGCGTCGATGCCGACGTCAGGCGAGTCCCGCCGCGAGCGCCGCAGCGACCGAGCCGGCCACCAGCACCACGCCGACCGTGCGGCGCTTGTTCAGCTCCGTCCACAGCAGCACGCCCGTCAGCGATAGCAGGATCAGCGAACCCGCGATCGTGTCCATCAGCAGCACCCAGCCGAGATTCATGCCGACGCCGCGATGCAGGTTGTTCAGCGTCGTCAGGAACGTGTTGCCGGTGCGCTTCACCGACACGTAGCCGTTGCCGACCCAGTATTCCGCCTGCAGGTTCTGGTGCGGACCGAACAGGCCCATCTGCCAGTGCTCGGGCTGCATCACGCGCTTGTCGCCCCAGGCGACCGGCTGCGCAGGCTCCTTGCGCACGCGGCCCGGCCGGCCGTCGAAGTGCAGCTCCTGCTGGAGCCACTTCGTCATCGCGGCGGGCGACTTCGGCACCGGGTCCGGCAGCGCGATCTGCATCTGCTCGACCTGCGGTTCCCCGGTCGGGATCTTCAGCGGCGGCGCACGGTGGTTCAACAGTACGCCCGTCACGCCGAACAGCAATCCGAGCACCGCGCCCCACAGTCCGATCCAGCCATGCACCTTGCGCAGCCATTTGATGAAGGTCGCGCGGCGCGAGCGCTGGCGGCGCACCGCCAGTTCGGCGTCGCTCAGGGGCCGTGCGGCCGGGTGCAGCACGGTAACGCCCGCAGGGGGCCTGCCCGCCTGCGGCGGGGCGATCGTTTCGGGCGCGTTCACGCGAGAGTATCCATTCGTTCAAAGCAACGGGCGGCGCACGGAAAACGTGCGCCGCCCGGACAGCATGAAAATGAGAATGGATATCATTACACAAATGACGCGGCCGCTCAATCCGCCGGCACACGATGGAGCGGGCGAGAAAGTCCAGAGATAACCGAAAAAGCATACAGATCGCACGCAGATTCCGGTCAATAGACGAAAAATGCCGACGAAATGATCACGAAAGACCCGGACAGCATTTCGCAAGAAAACCCGGGGGGAGGCGTGGACGCGGACTCAGCGACTCAGCGACTCAGCGGCGCAGCGGCGGCAACGGAAAGCGTGGCGCGGCGTCATCCGGTTCGGGCTCGGTGCGATCGAGCGCGTACAGCCACGCGAGCAGATCCGCGACGGCGTGGTAAAGCTGCGGCGGAATCCGGTCGTCGAGGTCGACCTGCATCAGCAGCGACACCATCTCCGGCGCGGTGTGCACGTACAGCCCCGCATCACGGGCACGCGCGACGATCATCTCGGCGAGCAGGCCATACCCCTTCGCGACCACGCGCGGCGCGGCATCGCCGCCTTTCGGATCGTAGACGAGCGCGGCCGCGCGCTTGCGCGACGTCATGCTCATCGCGGCACCTCGTCGTCGGCGCCCGGCACGCCGCCAGCCGCACTGCGCGCATACGCGGCAGCGGCGGCCTGCGCGACGAGCGGATCGAAGCCGTCCGGCTCGTCGCCGACCGCGCGGATCGACAGTCCGCCGAGCTGCAGGCCCGATCCCTCGAACCGTTGCCGCAACGCCGCCTCGTTTCGCGTGAGCCGGTCGGCACCGGCCGAATTCGCGCGCAGCCGCGCGACGAGCTGCTTGCCGTTCAACACCAGCTCCGCGTCGACCGTGCCGAGCGACGGCAACGTGAGCGTCAGCCGGGTGCGCCAGGCGATCCCGTCCCCCGTGTCGTCGCCGCCGCGCGACGCGCGGCCGCCCGGCTCGTCGGGCTCGATCGTCCAGTCGAGCCGCGCGCCGGGCCATGCCTCGCCCGCCCAGCGAAACTGGTCCGTCGCGAGTGCGTCGAGCTGCTGCCGGACGATCGGCACGGCGGCCGGATGCACGGGAGCCGATGCCTGCGCCTGCGGATCGGCCGACGCGGCGGCCAGTTCGGCGCGCGCCGGCGTCCAGCGCGGGTCGGGATGGTCGCCGAGCGGGTCGGTCAGCGCGGCCGTGCCCGACGCGGTACCCGGCCGGGCGACCAGCTGGGCGTTCTGCACAGGCTCGTGCAGCACTGCACCGCCCGGCGCGGGCGCGCCCGGTTGCATGGCGAATCGCGGCGCGGCCGCCGGCAACGGCAGACGCGGCGCGAGTAGTTCGTCGAGCACATCGGGCGCATCGTGCTGCGCGGCATCCGGGGCGGGCTGCACCGGCACGGTCGTGAGGCGCGCCTGCGGTTCGCGCATCAGCGCGGCGAGCGGGCGCTGGCCGGCCAGCCACTGCGCGAGATGGGATTCGTAGAAGAGGCCGCTTTCGCTCACGGCCTGCGCGAGCGCCGCGCGCAGCGCCGCGACGGGTGGTGCGGCAGCCGCAGCGCGCGTGGCCGCGACGTCGGACGCGGGCGACGCAGTTGAAGAAGTGCTGGAAGAAGCGGTGTAGGAAGCAGTGGAAGAAGCGGCGGCCGAAGCGGCCGGATCGGAGGCGCTCTGCCCGACCGGCGGCGCGGCTGCCGCGACGCCCAGCAGCACGGAAGGGTCGGCCAGCAGCGGCGTGCGCCCGGCGATCACGGGCGTCGCGACACCGCCAGAGCGCGAGATCGCATCGAGCACGAGCGCGACATCGGATAACGCCGTCTGCGCGGACGCCGGCGGCGCGGCCGGCGTGGCCCCCGTCGCGGGCGGCGACGACGCGCCGGCACCCGGCGTGCCGACTTGCGCGGTCGCGCCGCCGCCAGCGGGCGCCGTCACGGTGCCGGCCAGCAGGCTGTCGAGGCGGCTCGCCAGCAGGGCGGCCGCAACGGAGTCGATACCGGTCATGATCGAAGCCTGCTCACCTCAGCCACATCGTTGCGATGCCGGGCACGCGGCTACCGCCGCCCCGGCAAACGGGCACTATCCGCGAGCGCGGTAGAGATCGGTCAATACCTCGGTCGAGCGCCGCGCCTCGAACAGCGCGGACAACCGCGCGACTTCCGGGCTCGCGAGATCGCGGATCGCGGCGTCGTCGGCAAGGATGCGGCGGATCAGCGCGAGCTTGCGGCCGAGGTCCGCTTCGTCGAGCGCGACACCCGGAGCGGCCGCCTTCAACCCGTCGACGAGCCTCAGGAATTCAGCCTGCAACTCCGGCAGCGCGCGCCAGTCCGCGCCGCGCGCCGCGCACAGCATGCGGCCGGACACGGCCGCGAGCGCCTCGTAGCGAGCGAAGTATTCGGCCTTGAGATTCATCGCGCCGCGCCCGCCGCCTCTTGCGCGGCCATGCGCACGACTTCCGGAGCGATGCCCGTCCACGCTTCCTCGAGCGTCGCGAGCAGCCCGTCGACCTCGACCAGCATCGCGTCGCTCGCATTCAGGTTGGCTTCCAGCAGGCGCCGGCCGATATAGGTGTACAGCGCGTCGAGGCGTCCGGCGATCTGGCCGCCCGCGTCGCGATTCAGCGACGCCTGCAGGCCGCTCTCGACGATCCCGATCGCCTTGCCGATCGCTTCGCCGCGTGCGGACACGTTGCCCTGCTGCAAATGCATGCGCGCGAGCGCGATGGCCTGCCGCGCGCCCTGATACAGCATCGCGATCAGCCGGTGCGGGGAGGCGCCCATCACCCCCGTCTCGACGCCGACACGCGCGTACGCACTGGCTCCAGCGTGTCCTGGGGAAAACATGCGCTTCTCCTTGTGATGCGTTGGCTATGCGGTGGCCGCCGCCTTGCGATGCACGACGCGGCCTCGTTCCAGAGTTATCGGAACGGAATTGGAAAGCTTTAGGTGCGCGGGCCGCCTGCGCGGCAGGCGGGCTGCTCCTCTGGGCGGCTGCCCCAGGACGCCCGTCGCCGGATGCCCGCGCGTCAAACCGACATCTGCATGATGTCGTTGTACGCGCTCACGAGCTTGTTGCGGACCTGGAGCCCGAACTGGAAACCGATGTTGGCCTTCTGCATGTCGACCATCACGTCGTTCAGCGACACGTTCGCCGCGCCGACCTCGAACGCGTGCGCCTCGCCGAGCGCGTGCTGCTGGTCGCCGCTGATCTTGTCGAGCGACGCCTTCATCGCGCTCGCGAACGTGCCGGCCGTCGCGGCGCCCGAGCCGGCGAGCGCTGCCGCCGGGCTCCCGACGCCGCCGCTCGCCTGCGCGGCCATCGCCTGCATCTGTTGCAACACCGAACCGATTCCGCTGACGTTGGCAGCCATGCTGTCCCCAGACCTGTAAGAGATGAGACCCGGGCACACCGGGCGTTTCCGACGGCGCCGCACGACGCGCACCATGCCGGATCGCGAAAAAGGATAGCAGCGCGGCGCGCGCCAAAGCCGCGAAAGTACGGGGGAAACCCCGCTCTTTTCGGTCGATCGGAGTCGCGCCCGGGTCCCGATAATCGCATCGTGTCATTGTCCGTCCGCTCGTCCGAGCGGCTCAGTCGTCCCGCTCCGGAGAAACTCCACGCATGGATTCGCAGGCCAACTCGCTGATCAACCCCGACGCCCGCACGGGCCTCGCCAGCCCGGTGCCAGGCGCCACCGCGGCCGCCGCGTTGCCGGGAGCAGGCGGCGCCGGCGCGGACTTCGGGTTCGGCGGCTTCGCGGAACGCATCCCCGGCATCTCGCGGATGAAGGGCAACCCGAAGCTGCCGTTCGTGATCGCGGTCGCGTTCGCCGTCGCCGCGATCACCGCGCTCGTGCTGTGGAGCCGCGCGCCCGACTATCGCGTGCTGTACAGCAACCTGTCGGACCGCGACGGCGGCGCGATCATCACCGCGCTCCAGCAGGCAAACGTTCCCTACAAGTTCGCCGACGCGGGCGGCGCGATCCTGGTGCCGTCGAACCAGGTGCACGAAACGCGCCTGAAGCTCGCCGCGATGGGCCTGCCCAAGGGCGGCTCGGTCGGCTTCGAGCTGATGGACAACCAGAAATTCGGCATCAGCCAGTTCGCGGAGCAGGTGAACTACCAGCGCGCGCTCGAAGGCGAGCTGCAGCGCACGATCGAGTCGATCAACGCGGTGAAAACGGCGCGCGTGCATCTCGCGATCCCGAAGCCATCGGTGTTCGTGCGCGACAAGGAAGCGCCGAGCGCGTCGGTGTTCGTCGACCTCTACCCGGGCCGCGTGCTCGACGAGGGCCAGGTGCAGGCGATCACGCGGATGGTGTCGTCCGGCGTGCCCGACATGCCGGCCAAGAACGTGACGATCGTCGACCAGGACGGCAACCTGCTGACCCAGACGGCGTCGGCCTCCGGCCTCGACGCGAGCCAGCTCAAGTACGTGCAGCAGGTCGAGCGCAACACGCAGAAGCGCATCGACGCGATCCTCGCGCCGATCTTCGGCGCCGGCAACGCGCGCTCGCAGGTCAGCGCCGACGTCGATTTCTCCAGGCTCGAGCAGACCTCGGAAAGCTACGGCCCGAACGCCTCGCCGCAGCAGACCGCGATCCGCAGCCAGCAGACCAGCACGGCCACCGAACTCGCGCAGGGCGGCGCCTCGGGCGTGCCGGGCGCGCTGTCGAACACGCCGCCGCAGCCGGCCTCCGCGCCGATCGTCGCCGGCAACGGCCAGAGCGGGCCGCAGTCGACGCCCGTCAGCGACCGCAAGGACCAGACGACCAACTACGAACTCGACAAGACGATCCGCCACGTCGAGCAGCCGATGGGCAACGTGAAGCGGCTGTCGGTCGCCGTCGTCGTCAATTACCAGCCGGTGGCCGACGCGAAGGGCCACGTGACGATGCAGCCGCTGCCACCCGCGAAGCTCGCGCAGATCGAGCAGCTCGTGAAGGACGCGATGGGCTACGACGAGAAGCGCGGCGACTCGGTGAACGTCGTGAACAGCGCGTTCTCGACCGCGAGCGATCCGTACGCCGACCTGCCGTGGTGGCGCCAGCCGGACATGATCGCGATGGCGAAGGAAGCCGCGAAGTGGCTCGGCATCGCGGCGGCCGCGGCGGCGCTCTATTTCATGTTCGTGCGCCCGGCGATGCGCCGCGCGTTTCCGCCGCCCGAGCCGGCCGCGCCGGCGCTCGCGGCGCCGGAGGATGCGGTCGTGCTCGACGGCCTGCCCGCCCCGGACAAGGCCGACGAGCCCGATGCGCTGCTGCTCGGCTTCGAGAACGAAAAGAACCGCTACGAACGCAACCTCGACTACGCGCGCACGATCGCCCGCCAGGATCCGAAGATCGTCGCCACCGTCGTGAAGAACTGGGTGTCCGATGAACGCTGAAGGCCTGACCAAGAGCGCGCTGCTGCTGATGTCGATCGGCGAGGAAGAGGCCGCTGAAGTATTCAAGTTCCTCGCGCCGCGCGAGGTGCAGAAGATCGGCGCCGCGATGGCCGCGCTGAAGAACGTCACGCGCGAGCAGGTCGAGGACGTGCTGCAGGAGTTCGCGAGGGAAGCCGAGCAGCACACCGCGCTGTCGCTCGATTCGAGCGATTACATCCGCTCGGTGCTGACCAAGGCGCTCGGCGAGGACAAGGCCGGCGTGCTGATCGACCGGATCCTGCAGGGCAGCGACACGAGCGGCATCGAGGGCCTGAAGTGGATGGACTCGGGCGCGGTGGCCGAACTGATCAAGAACGAGCATCCGCAGATCATCGCGACCATCCTCGTGCACCTCGACCGCGACCAGGCGTCCGAGATCGCATCGTGCTTCACCGAGCGGCTGCGCAACGACGTGCTGCTGCGGATCGCGACGCTCGACGGCATCCAGCCGGCCGCGCTGCGCGAGCTCGACGACGTGCTGACCGGCCTGCTGTCCGGCAGCGACAACCTGAAGCGCAGCCCGATGGGCGGCATCCGCACCGCGGCCGAGATCCTGAACTTCATGACGAGCAATCATGAGGAAGGCGTGCTCGAAAGCGTGCGCCAGTACGACGCGGAGCTCGCGCAGAAGATCATCGACCAGATGTTCGTGTTCGAGAACCTGCTCGACCTCGAGGATCGCGCGATCCAGATGGTGCTGAAGGAAGTCGAGTCGGAAACGCTGATCATCGCGCTGAAGGGCGCGCCGCCCGCGCTGCGCCAGAAGTTCCTCGCGAACATGTCGCAACGCGCGGCCGAACTGCTCGCCGAGGATCTCGACGCGCGCGGCCCGGTGCGCGTGTCCGAAGTCGAGACGCAGCAGCGCCGCATCCTGCAAATCGTCCGCAATCTCGCCGAAAGCGGCCAGGTCGTGATCGGCGGCAAGGCGGAAGACGCGTATGTCTGATTCCGCGCGCGAGCCCGCCGGCACCCTCACCGCGTACCAGCGGTGGGAGATGGCGTCGTTCGATCCGCCGCCGCCCCCGCCGCCGCCCGACGCTGCCGCAGCGGCCGCCGCCGCGCTCGCCGCGGACCTGCAGCGCGTGCGCGACGCCGCGCATGCCGAAGGCCATGCGGCCGGTCACGTCGAAGGCCAGGCGCTGGGTTATCAGGCCGGTTTCGACCAGGGCCGCGAGCAGGGTTTCGAAGCCGGCCAGGCCGAAGCCCGCAAACAGGCCGCGCAGCTCGCGGCGCTCGCCGCGTCGTTCCGCGAAGCCGTATCGAGCATCGAGCACGATCTCGCGTCCGACCTCGCGCAGCTCGCGCTCGACATCGCGCAGCAGGTCGTGCGCCAGCACGTGAAGCACGATCCGGCCGCGCTCGTCGCGGCGGTGCGCGACGTGCTCGCCGCCGAACCGGCGCTGTCCGGCGCGCCGCATCTCGCGGTGAATCCGGCCGACCTGCCCGTCGTCGAAGCCTATCTGCAGGACGAACTCGATACGCTCGGCTGGAACGTGCGCACCGACGCGTCGATCGAGCGCGGCGGCTGCCGCGCGCACGCCGCGACGGGCGAGGTCGACGCGACGCTGCCCACCCGCTGGCAGCGCGTCGCCGCCGCGATCGGCAAGGTGAGCGCATGGTGACGCCCACGCCCGAATCGATCCTGCACGACGGAATGACGCCGCTCGAGCGCGAACTCGCGCTCGCGTCGTTCGGCCCCGACGGTCCGCACGACACCGCGCACGACGCGCCGGCACACGCGACGGATGCCGCCTGCGACACGCCACGCGCGCCGCACAATCCGCATCTCGCGCACTGGCGCACGCACCTGAACGGGCTCGCGACACGCAGCCACCGCGCGCTGCCGCTGCGGCCGTGCGGGCGCCTCACGCGCGCCGCGGGCCTCGTGCTCGAGGCGATCGGGCTGCGCCTGTCGGTCGGCGCCGAATGCACGATCGAATTGCCGCCCGGCAGCACGCTGCCGCACGCGGAAGCGGAAGTCGTCGGGTTCTCCGGCGATCGCCTGTTCCTGATGCCGACCACCGACGTCGCCGGCGTCCTGCCCGGCGCGCGCGTATGGCCGCTGGAGGCCGCGCCCGTCGCCGATCCGCTCGCGGGCGCCAAGCGGCTGCCGGTCGGCTGGGAAATGCTCGGGCGCGTCGTCGACGCGTCGGGCCGCCCGCTCGACGGCCTCGGCCCGCTCGGGTCGAAGGTCGATGCGCCGCTGTCGGCGCCGTCGATCAACCCGCTCGATCGCGAGCCGATCCACCACGTACTCGACGTCGGCGTGCGCGCGATCAACGGCCTGCTCACCGTCGGCCGCGGGCAGCGGATGGGCCTGTTCGCCGGCTCCGGCGTCGGCAAGTCGGTGCTGCTCGGCACGATGGCGCGCTACACCAGCGCGGAAGTGATCGTGATCGGGCTGATCGGTGAACGCGGCCGCGAAGTGAAGGAATTCATCGAACAGATCCTCGGCGAGGACGGGCTCGCGCGCTCGGTCGTCGTCGCGGCGCCGGCCGACGTGTCGCCGCTGCTGCGGATGCAGGGCGCCGCCTACGCGACGTCGCTCGCCGAGTATTTCCGCGACCAGGGCAAGCACGTGCTGCTGCTGATGGATTCGCTGACGCGCTACGCGATGGCGCAGCGCGAGATCGCGCTCGCGATCGGCGAGCCGCCCGCGACCAAGGGTTATCCGCCGTCGGTGTTCGCGAAGCTGCCCGCGCTCGTCGAGCGCACCGGCAACGGGCCCGAAGGCGGCGGCTCGATCACCGCGTTCTACACGGTGCTGACCGAAGGCGACGACCAGCAGGACCCGATCGCCGACTCGGCGCGCGCGATCCTCGATGGCCACGTCGTGCTGTCGCGCGCGCTCGCCGAGGCCGGCCACTATCCGGCGATCGACATCGAGGCGTCGATCAGCCGCGCGATGACCGCGCTGATCGACGAACCGCATCTCGACCGCGTTCGGCAGTTCAAGCAGATGCTGTCGCGCTACCAGCGCAATCGCGACCTGATCGCGGTCGGCGCCTATGCGCCCGGCCGCGACGCGCAGCTCGACCGCGCGATCGCGCTCTACCCGCGCATCGAATCGTTCCTGCAGCAGGGCTTTCGCGAATGCGCACCGTTCGAATCGAGCCTCGCCGCGCTCGATGCGCTGTTCGACGTACACGGAGGCTGATCCCGATGGCACACGGCTTTCCCCTTCAACTGCTGCTCGACCGCGCGCAGGAAGATCTCGATACGGCCGCGAAGCAGCTCGGCACCGCGCAGCGCGACCGCACCGCTGCCGCCGAGCAGCTCGATGCGCTGCTGCGCTATCGCGACGAATACCACGCACGCTTCGCGCAGTCCGCGCAGAGCGGGATGCCGGCCGGCAACTGGCGCAATTTCCAGGCGTTCATCGACACGCTCGACGCTGCGATCGCGCAGCAGCGCAACGTGCTGGCCGCAGCTGAACGCCGCATCGACGAGGCGCGCCCGAACTGGCAACAGAAGAAACGCACCGTCGGCTCATACGAAATCCTGCAGGCGCGCGGCGTCGCGCAGGAAGCGCAGCGTACCGCGAAGCGCGAACAGCGCGACGCCGACGAACACGCCGCGAAGATCCTGCGCATGCGGGCCGACGCCGCCCGCTCGGCGTAGCCGCTCACCGCTTTCGAACGAGAGAATCGTCATGCCTCCCCTGCCCCTGCTCGGCGCGCTGCTCGACACCGCCGGCACCGCACTCAAGGCCGTCCGCGACGCGGGTTCGTCGGCCGCCGCCGGCAAGACCGCCGGCAACGATGCCGCCGCCAGCCCGGCCGCCGTGCCGTTCGCGCAGACGCTGAAGCAAAGCGTCGACACGCGGCACGACGCGACGAATGCCGGCATGCCGGACGCCACGACGAAACAGGTGTCGGCGACGCCGGCCGCCGGCACGAAGCCGTCCGGCACGGGCGACGACAAGCCGACCGACGACGCGAACGCGACGCCCAATCCCGACGCCGCCGCGCTCGCAGCGGCCGCCGCCGTGCAGGCGCAGCTGCTGGCTCGCACGAACGACGCGGCGCCGGCCGATGCCGACAGCACCGCCACTGCCGCGCAGACGACGGCCGTGTCCGGCCAGCCCGACGCCACGGCCGCGCTGACGAATCATGCCGGCAAGGATGCGGCCGCCGAGCCGGCTGCCCCCGCGCCGGGTCGCGACGCGCTGCAGGCCGCGCTGGCGAAGCTGACCGGCGGCGCGGGCGCGATCGCGATGCCCGCGACGGGCGCGGCGGCGGGCGCGGCGGCGGCCGCAGCGCCCGCACCGGCAGCGACGACGTCGGCCTCGGCCGCCGCCCCGCTGACGCCGAAGGTCCCGACGTTCGACCGCGCGCTCGCCGACGCCAAAGGCGCGCCCGCGACACAGCAGCCCGCCACGCAGGCCGCCGCACCGGCGCTGCAGGCCGGCGCAACGGCCCAACCCGCCGCGCAACATGCATTCGCGGCCGCCGAAGAAACCGCCAGCCCGGCCGCCGACGCAACGGTCGCTGCCGCCGCCACGGCTGCGGCAGCCGCCCAGGCGAACCTCCAGGCATCGCCCGCCGCAAGCACGATTGCCGCGGCCAACCCGCACGTGCTGGCCCCGCACGTCGGCACCGCCGACTGGACGGATGCGCTGAGCCAGAAGGTCGTGTTCCTGTCGAATGCGCACCAGCAGAGCGCCGAGCTGACGCTGAACCCGCCGGACCTCGGCCCGCTGCAGGTCGTGCTGCGCGTCGCGGACAACCACGCGCATGCACTGTTCGTATCGCAGCACGCGCAGGTGCGTGACGCGGTGGAAGCCGCGCTGCCGAAGCTGCGCGAGGCAATGGAAGCGGGCGGGCTCGGCCTGGGCAGCGCGACGGTCAGCGACGGCGGCTTCGCGTCGCAGCAGCAGAACCCGCAGCAAAGCTTCGCCGGCGGCCGGTCGTCGCCGCGCGCGCGCGCCGGATCGTCAGCCGTCGACGCACCGCTCGACGCCGCGCAATCCGCATCGGCCGCCGCCACCGTGAGCCGCGCGGGCCTCGTCGATACGTTCGCCTGAGCATCGCGTCGCTCGCGTGCCGGTATGTGCCGGTATGTGCGAGTATGTGCCGCTCAGCGGCCGTGCGCGGCCGCGGCCGCCTCACCGCGCGGCACGCTGCCCCGGCGCGCCGCGACGATGAAGTCCGCCGCGCGTTCGCCGATCATCACCGACGGCGCATTCGTGTTCCCGCCGATCAGCGTCGGCATCACCGACGCATCCACCACCCGCAGCCTTTCGACACCCCGAACGCGCAGTTGCGGATCCACGACCGCGCGCGCATCCGAGCCCATCCGGCAGGTTCCGACCGGGTGATAGATCGTGTCGGCGTGCGCGACGATCGTCGCGCGCAGCTCGGCTTCGCTCTGGCCCGCCCGCGTGTACAGCTCGCGCCCGCCCTGCGACGCGAGCGGCGCCTGCGACAGGATCCGGCGCATCGCCTGCGCACCGCGCACGAGCAGGTCGAGATCGCGCGTATCGCTGAAGAAACGCGGATCGATCAGCGGCGCGTCGCGCGCATCGCCGCTCGCGAGCGCGACCGTGCCGCGGCTGAACGGGCGCAACGCGCACACGTGCAGCGAATAACCGAAGCCCCAGTGCATCTTGCGGTTGTGATCGTCGACGAGCGCCGTGCAGAAATGCAGCTGCAGGTCCGGACGATCGAGCGACGGATCGCTCTTGATGAAGCCGCCGGCCTCCGCGACGTTGCTCGTCATCATCCCCGTGCGGCTCGAGAAGTAGCGCGCGAGCGCCGGCGCCATCTTCGCGATCCCGCGCATGCAGATGCCGACCAGCTCCGACGAATTCACGCGCGTGTTGATGATGAAGTCGATATGGTCGATCAGGTTGGTGCCGACATCCGGCGCGTCCTGCACGACCGCGATCCCGTGCCGGCGCAGTTGTTCCGCCGGCCCGATCCCCGAGCACATCAGCAGTTGCGGCGAATTGAACGCGCCGGCCGACAGGATCACTTCCGCGCGCGCGCCGAGCGTTTCGACGCGTCCGTCGCGCGACACCACCACACCGACCGCGCGCCTGCCGTCGAAGCCCACGCGCAGCACCGTCGCATCGGTGATCACATGCAGGTTCGGCCGGTCACGGTCGTAGATGTACGCACGTGCAACGCTGCAGCGCGAGCCGTCGCGATGCGTGACCTGATAGAAGCCGACGCCTTCCTGCGTCGCGCCGTTGAAGTCGTCGTTGAGCGGATAACCGGCCGCGTGCGCGGCCTGGATGAATCGTTCGGAGAACGGATTGCGAAAGCGCAGATCGGACACCGTCAGCGGCCCGTCCGCGCCGTGCCAGGCGTCGGCGCCGCGCGCGTTGCCTTCCGCGCGGCGGAAATACGGCAGCACGTCCTGCCAGCCCCAGCCCGTCGCACCGAGTTGTGCCCACTCGTCGTAGTCGCCCGGATGGCCGCGCGTGTAGATCATCGCGTTGATCGCGCTCGAGCCGCCCATCCCGCGTCCGCGCGGCTGGTAGCCGCGGCGGCCGCCGAGGCCCGGCTGCGGCACCGTTTCGTAACCGTAGTTCGTGCCGAGCTTGAACGGCACGAGCGCCGCGATCCCCACCGGCATGTTGACGAGCAGGTTGCGCGCCGTGTGCGAACCGGCCTCGATCAACGCGATCGTCGCGTCGAGGCATGCATCGGCGAGGCGGCTCGCGAGGCTCGACCCGCCCGATCCTCCACCGACGATGATGTAGTCGTATTGCATGTCACGTCTCCTTCGTGTCATGAACGGCGCCCGGCGCGGCCCGGCTCCCGCTTGTAATGTTCGGGCATTGTAGGAATGGCCGTCGCGCGCGCGGCACGCCGATTCAAGAGCGATTCCTCTAAACGCCCGCGTGAACTAAATTTAAGATGTATCGATGAATTCGACGCGATGCAGCGGCCGCCAGAAGCCGCGCCGTCGCGAAACTGGGGAGACGACGATGCAGCGCGACGTTCTGCAGGCCGCGTGCCGATCGGGTTGTCCGGACGCACCGCGCGCGGCCCGCATTTCATTTCAAACGGATGCCTTGGCGGTGACGTGCAACACCGTGCGCGCGGCCGGTCGAAATCGAACGACGCCGCGTATCGCCGACCGTTTGAACGGCGCGTCGCATGCGCGGCTCGACCTGCCGATTCATGCATCGTCGCGCGCATCGCGTCATGCCGCTTCGGTGCGCCGGCAAGCATCGGCAATTCGCGATCGCGCACCATTCGGAAGTCGCAGCGAGCCGCACGCGCACCCCGAGCAATCCCGTTTTCGAACACGAATACCGTCGCGCGGATACGACGCTTGCCGCACGTTGCACCCTGTTTTCGACCGTGCATTGCATCCGGCCCCGTGCCGCGCGACGCGCGCCATCCCGACCCGCCCCACCACGCTCGCCGAGCGGGTACGTGCGGCCTGACTGCTGGCCGACGTGCCACGCCCAACTGGAGTAGACGACATGAAGAACGACCTGCCCGAACTGGCCCCGCAAACGGCGCCGTCGGTCGATGCGCTGACGTCGCTGCTGCGCGACCAGCGCGCGGCCTACCTGCGCGCGCCGTATCCGGAGTGGGACACCCGCGCGCAGCACCTGCGCGCGCTGCGCACGATGCTGCTCGATCACGCGGATGCGCTCGCCGATGCGATCAGCGCCGACTTCGGGCATCGCGCGAAGCAGGAAGTACTGCTGTCGGAAATCTGGATGGCGAAGGAAGAGATCGACGATGCGCTCAAGCACGGCAAGCGCTGGATGAAGCCCATCCGCAAGCCGATGAACAAATGGCTGCGGCCGGCGCGCGCGAAGGTGCTGCCGCAGCCGCTCGGCGTGGTCGGCATCGTCGTGCCGTGGAACTATCCGCTCCTGCTCGCGGCCGGGCCGCTGATCTGCGCGCTCGTGGCCGGCAACCGCGCGATCATCAAGATGTCCGAACTGACGCCGCGCACGTCGGCGCTGTTCGAGCAACTGATTGCGAACACCTTCTCGCGCGACCACGTCGCGGTCGTAAACGGCGATGCGGAGATCGGCGCCGCATTCAGCGCGCTGCCGTTCGATCACCTGCTGTTCACCGGGTCGACGCACGTCGGCCGCCATGTGATGCGCGCCGCGGCCGACAACCTCACACCCGTCACGCTCGAACTCGGCGGGAAGTCGCCGGCGATCGTCGGTCCGAATGCGCGCTTCGATGCGGCCGTCGACGCGATCATCGGCGGCAAGACGCTGAACGCGGGCCAGACCTGCATCGCGCCCGACTACGTGCTGCTGCCGCGCGGGATGGAAGCCGCGTTCATCGAGCGGGCACGAGCGCGCTTCGCGAAGCTGTATCCGGACCTGTCGACCAACGGCGACTACACGACGATCGTGTCGCCGCGCCATTACGCCCGGCTGCAGCAGCTGGCGACCGACGCGGAGGCGGCAGGCGCGCAATTGCATCCGCTGTCGGACGCGCAGTCCGATCCCGCGTCACGCCGCTTCGTGCCGTGCGCGGTCACGCACGTGCCGGCCGCGTCGCAACTGATGCAGGAGGAAATCTTCGGGCCGTTGCTGCCGCTCGTGCCGTACGAGCGGCTCGACGAGGCGATCGCGTACGTGAACGCGCGGCCGCGGCCGCTCGCGCTGTACCTGTTCGACGAGGATGGCGGCACGGTCGAGCGCGTGATGCGCGAAACGATCTCGGGCGGCGTGACGGTGAACGACGCACTGCTGCACATTGCGTGCGGCAGCCTGCCGTTCGGCGGCGTCGGCGCGAGCGGGATGGGCGCGTATCACGGCTACGACGGCTTCGTGACGTTCTCGAAGATGAAGCCCGTGCTCACGCAGGCGCGCCTGAATACCCGCGGGCTGATCGCACCGCCTTACGGCAAGCGCTTCGCCGCGGTCATCAGGATGATGCTGAAGTTCTGAGCGATGCGGGCCGCGCGCCACACGCGCCGGCCCGCCCGCGAACGCCGCACGGCGACGCTGCCGCGCGCGCCGTCGCACGTCACACGGGCCAGAGCGGCCCTTCCTGCATCGCGCCGATCTGCTCGCGCAGCTCGAGCACGCGTGCTTCCCAGTAGCGATGCGTGTTGAACCACGGGAACGCGGCCGGAAACGCCGGATCGTCCCAGCGGCGCGCCAGCCAGGCCGCGTAGTGGATCAAGCGCAGCGTGCGCAGCGCTTCGACCAGATGCAGCTCGCGCGGCTCGAATTCGCAGAAGTCCTCATAACCTGCGAGCAGGTCCGCGAGCGCGCGCGAGGCGCCTTCGCGATCGCCCGGCAGCAGCAGCCACAGATCCTGGACGGCGGGCGCCATCCGGCTATCGTCGAAGTCGACGAAATGCGGGCCTGCGTCGGTCCACAACACGTTGCTCGGATGGCAGTCGCCGTGCGTGCGCAGCAGGCGAATCTCGCCCGCACGCTCGAACGCGGCCTCGACGCCTTCGAGCGCGAGGTTCACCGCCGTCTCGTAGGCGGGCCGGACATCGTCGGGAAGAAAATCGTGCGCGAGCAGGTAGTCGCGCGGCTCGTAGCCGAACGTGCGGATGTCGAGCACCGGACGCGCGACATACGGCTCGGTCGCGCCGACCGCGTGAATCCGGCCGATGAAGCGGCCGAGCCATTCGAGCGTGTCGCTGCGGTCGAGATCGGGCGCGCGGCCGCCGCGCCGCTCGAAGATCGAGAAGCGGAAGCCGTCGAACGCATGCAGCGTGCGGCCGTCGAACGCGCGCGCGGGCACCGCCGGAATCTCGCGCGCGGCGAGCTCGGCGACGAACGCGTGTTCTTCCAGGATCGCGTCGTCCGACCAGCGCGCGGGCCGGTAGAACTTCGCGACGACCGGCGGGCCGTCTTCGATGCCGACCTGGTAGACGCGGTTTTCGTAGCTGTTGAGCGCGAGCAGGCGCCCGTCGGTGCGCAGCCCGGACGGCATCAGCACGCTGTCGAGCGCGTCGAGCACGCACTCGGGCGTGAGGCCGGCGAACGGCGGGCCGGCGGGAGCTGCGGGGGCGGAAGTGTCGTCTTTCATGCCCCGCATTGTGCCGTCAGCCGCGCCGAAACACGAGCGCCCGGTGCGGCACGCGCGCTCAGTGGATCGCGGCGCCGGCCGGCAGCACGGATTCGCCGGTGTCGATCAGGTCCTCGAGAAAGAACGGCTCGGTGTTGAGTTCCTTCGACTCGCCCGGCACGCCCGCGTACCAGGTCACCATGGCCATGTCGCCCAGAACGCGCTGAACGATGCCGCGCGCGCCCTTCGGCACTGCGATATGGGTAGTGCAGACAATCGACCCGACATGCATGATGGTTCCCCACTCTTGAAACTTGAAACCCGGCTCGCTGGCGAGCCGGCAAATGCACGATCCGCGCCGCCCTCGTCGGGGTGTTGCGCGTGATCCCATTGTTCACGGTTTATCGAAGCGCGAAAAGAAGAAGAAGCAGGCGAAGTGCCGCGAATTCGTCGAATGTCTCCAATCAACCACTGCGCCGCGCGTGCGCTTGCACGGGCGGATACCCCCATCATACCCTGTCGAATGTGACTGTCCGCCGAATCCGGCCATACGCGCGGCGCGCACGCGAATCGCACGACAGGCGTATCGTCTGCCCTTTGCCCGGTCGCGAGGAGACTTCGCGTGAGCGCAGCGAACGGAACCACGCCCGCGGCCTCGCGCCTCAATGCCGCGCCCCCTACCTCGAACGAGACTCACGCAGCTACCGACGCGCGGCGTGCGGCGTGATGTCGTAGTGTCGTGGCGCCATAGCGTATGGCGGTGCCGGTGCGCCAGCGGTTGCGCTGCACGGCCGCCTTGCGTTACCTTTGACGTTCATTCGCGTTCAAGCGCATTTCGACACGATGCATCCGCTCACGTCCGCTCTCGCAAAATCCCGGCCGCAGTTCGACTCGCGGCCGCAGGCGTGCGCGCATCCGTCGGTCCTCCCTCCTCCTGTCGCACCGCCGCGCGTCGGCGCCGCGCCGCCCCCGCCGGCGGCACGCGTCGGCTGACCAGCCGGCTTTCGGTTTCCGTTTTCCATTTGCCCGTTCGGGCCGTTCGTGCGCGATCGCGCACGACGCGTTCCCGCACGCGCGACATGGAACGTTTCGATCCGTTCGACAGGTGGATTCACATGGTTTCGTTCAAACGCGCGCTCGCCGCGCATGGCGTGACGTCGCTCTTCGTCCTGCTGTGGAGCAGCGGCGCGATCTTCGCGGAACTCGGTCTGCATCACGCATCCGCGTTCGTCTTTCTCACCGCGCGATTCGCGCTCGCGTCACTCGTGCTGCTCGCGCTGGCCATCATGCGCGGACGCTGGCTGCCGCCACGCGGCGAGCGCCGCATGGCCGCGCTGACCGGCCTGCTGATGATGGGCGGCTATTCGATCTTCTACCTGCTCGCGCTCGATCGCGGGATCGCGCCGGGCGTGCTCGCGACGATCCTCGGCGTGCAGCCGATCCTCACGCTCGCGATCGTCGAGCGGCGCTGGCAACCGATGCGTATCGCCGGGCTCGGGCTGTCGTTGGCCGGTCTCGCGCTCGTCGTGTGCCGCGGCGTGGGCGGTGCCGGCCTGCCGGTCATCGGCGTCGCCTGCGCGCTCACGGCGCTCGTCGCGCTGACCGCCGGCTCGCTGCTGCAAAAGCGCGTGCGCGCGGCGCCTGCCGACGTGCTGCCGCTGCAGAACGCGATCGGCCTCGTGCTGTGCGTGGCGATCCTGCCGTTCCGGCCGATCTCGCTCGAGATCGGCTGGGCGTTCGTCGTGCCGCTGCTGTGGCTCGGGATCGTGATCTCGGTGATCGCGCAGTTGCTGTTCTACCGGTTGATGCAGCGCGGCGATCTCGTCAACGTGACGAGCCTGTTCTATCTCGTGCCCGTCGTCACCACGCTGATGGACGCGCTCTGGCTCGGCAACCGGCCCGAACCGCTCGCGCTCGCCGGCATGGGGGCGATCGTCGGGGGCCTCGCGCTCGTGTTCCGCACGCCCGCCGTTCGCGCGCAACCCGATCGCGCGTAAGCGGCCGGGCTGCCGCGCCCGCGGGTGCGGCAGCCCGTAGCGAACACGTACGGCGTTTCCGCGCCAATCGAAAGGAACGGGAAAGACTGGCGCAAGGCATTCGTCCAATTCGCGGGAAAAATGCGGAATCCCCGGGGTTTTCCGCATACTTTTAATGGTTCGGATAGCGAAAATCGCGGCGAGCTTGCCTATACTCGAACTGTCCGACCCGCTCGCAATCGCGAATCGGTCGGCCCAACAAGAGAGATGCCCGGCATGGGGCTGGAAGACGCGCCTGCGCCTGTTCCGGCCGACTACGGAGACACGCATGACGACCTATTTCACGATCGGCGACTTCATCCTGTTGATTCCGATGGCGCTGGCCGGAGCGCTATTTCTCGGCGCGGTGCCGTGCGCAACCGAATTCCGCCACAACCTGCTGCGCGTGCTCGGCGTCATCCTCGGCGTCGGCGTTGCGGTATTGCTCGTCGAGGGCCTGCCTGCACTCCTCTAGCCACGCGTCGGCGCGCGGCGGTCACGTCGCTGCATTGCAGCGACGCGACGGCGTGTGTGCGTGCGCGGCGATACGGCATGCAATGCTTCGCATCCTGTATCGACGGTCGTTGCTGCCGGTCAGATCGCCTGATCGGTGGACGGCTTTTCCCACAGATTGATGCCGCCCTCGATCGCGTGGCGATCGATCTCCGCGAGTTCGTCGGCCGAGAATTCGAGATTCTTCAGCGCGCCGACGTTTTCACGCACCTGCTCCGCACGGCTCGCGCCGATCAGTGCGGACGTCACGCGGCCATTGCGCAGCACCCACGCGAGCGCCATTTGCGCGAGGCTCTGCCCGCGCCGCTCGGCGATACCGTTGAGCTTGCGCACGTGCTCGAGGTTCTCCGCGCTCAGGTGATCCTGCTTCAGCGAGCCGCCGCCCGGTTTGTTCACGCGAGCGTCTTCCGGCACGCCGTTCAGGTATTTCGACGTCAGCAGCCCCTGCGCGAGCGGCGTGAACGCGATGCTGCCCGTGCCGATCTCGTCGAGCGTGCCGAGCAGGTCCGGCTCGATCCAGCGGTTCAGCATGTTGTAGGACGGCTGGTGGATCAGCAGCGGCACCTTGTATTGCGCGAGCAGTTCGGCCATCTCGCGCGTCTTCGCGGCCGAGTACGACGAGATGCCGATATACAGCGCCTTGCCCTGCTGCACGGCCGATGCGAGCGCGCCGGCGGTTTCCTCGAGCGGCGTGTGTGCGTCGAAGCGGTGCGAATAGAAGATGTCGACGTAGTCGAGGCCCATGCGCTGCAGGCTCTGGTCAAGGCTCGCGAGCACGTACTTGCGCGACCCGCCGCCGCTGCCGTACGGCCCCGGCCACATGTCCCAGCCGGCCTTCGTCGAGATCAGCAGCTCGTCGCGGTACGGCCGGAAATCTTCCTTCAGCAGCCGGCCGAAGTTGGTTTCGGCGCTGCCGTACGGCGGCCCGTAGTTGTTCGCGAGGTCGAAGTGATTGATGCCGAGGTCGAACGCGGTGCGCAGGATCTCGCGCTGCGTCGCGATCGGCGTCGAGTCGCCGAAGTTGTGCCACAGGCCGAGCGACAGGGCGGGCAGTTTGAGCCCGGATTTGCCGCAGGTGCGGTATTGCATGTCGGCATAACGTTCGGAAGCTGCTTCGTAGGCCATGAGTCGGTTCCGTCAGGACGTCGGGGAAGGGACGCGCGCCGCGCGCGAACATCACGCGCCGGCGGCGAAGGAAACATACGACGGCTATGGTAGCGAACGTGGCCGATGCGCGCACGGCAATGGACGCGGCTGCGCGCGTCGCCTACACTGCGGCGTCTCGAATCACCGTTACAGCGAGGTTGGTATGTCCCGGGTCATCTCGGTTGCGCTGCTCGTCGGCGGCGTCGTGCTGCTGTATTTCGGCGGCCAGTCGTTCCATTCGATCAACGACAACGTGTCGCGCTTCTTCACCGGCTCGCCCGCCACGAAAACGATCCTGCTGATCGCCGGCGGCGCCGTCGCAATGCTGATCGGCCTGATCGGCCTCGCGATGCCGGCCAACAAGCGCTGATCTCGCAGCCGCGCGACGCATGACGACGTGCCCGCCTCGCGCGATGCGGGCCGCACAAAACGCAACGGGCGGCCAGGCCGCCCGTTTCTTCATCCGCTCATGCGGCCGCCGCGCCGCATCGAACCATCGACGCGGCTGCAGCGCTGCCCGAACCGCTGCTAGAACTGCACTTCCGGCTTCGCCGCCGAACGCGTGCCCGGCACCGGCCGGTTGCTCACGCCGTGATACGTGTAGACGAGCGAGAACTTCACCTGGTCGGAGCGGTTCTGCCCCGCCGAATGCAGCGTGTTGCAGTGGAAAAACACGACGTCGCCCGTCTGGAGCGGCGGGCAGGTTGCCGCGTCGATCATCTTGCGGTTTTCCGGCAGGTCGCTGCGGAAGAACTTCGCGTCGTCGAACGCTTCCGGCCCGAATTCGGCCATGTGCGAACCCGGCACCAGCCAGAGCGCCCCGTTTTCATTCGTTTCCGGGCCGAGCGCGAGCCACACCGACACCATGTCCGCACGTTCGAACGACCAGTAGCGGAAGTCGCGATGCCAGCCCGTCAGGCTGCCGTACGCCGGATGCTTCGTCATCATGCAGTTGTGATGCGCGCGCGACAGCACCGGCTGCTCGCCGAAGTACTCGCGCATCCACGCGCCGATTTCCGGCGCGATCGCGCGCTCGGCGAACGCCGGATCGCGCGTGTAGGCG
The DNA here is from genome assembly GCF_003854225.1 of Burkholderia sp. Bp8986. Taxonomy (NCBI): domain Bacteria; kingdom Pseudomonadati; phylum Pseudomonadota; class Betaproteobacteria; order Burkholderiales; family Burkholderiaceae; genus Burkholderia; species Burkholderia sp. Bp8986. Next base: position 88,644 of record NZ_QTQM01000007.1, read on the forward strand.
TCCAGCAGCCGCCGCACCGTATGCCCGCCCGGCGCATGCTTCGACTCGGGCGCGCCCGGGTAGCGCAAATCCGCCTCGAACTCGATCGGCTCCGCCGCTTCCTGCAACTGGCGCTCCGCGATCCGCTTGAGCGTCGCGCACTGCGCTTCGCCGACGAGGCCGCGCGCGACGACGAAGCCGCGTTCGCGCAATTCCGCGACTTGCGCGCGGATCGATTCCGACTGCAATGAAGACGACATGGGATGCCAGACGTTTATTGTGTGAATGTGACGATTGTAAATCGGCGCCGGATGCCGCGAACAGCGCCATTGTCGTACGCAGGGGCATGCCAATCGCCGATTTGATCTGGCTCAAGGGAACTGTGCGGCGCGGCGCGAGCCTCAGCGACAGGCGGTATGCGACGACACGCTTGCGGCACAAGGGTTTATCGCGACTTTTGCACGTCATGAAACCCCGGTAGCCTGTCGCGGCCTGTCAATTCTGGCGGGCGCGGCGCGCAACGACTTTCGGTAAGATCCGTTGCGCCATCCGAGGCCGTTCATACCAGTGCGCTCTTCAAGGGCGCCATCCATACAAGCGAAGCATCGTTCACATGCCATTCCGTCTGACTTCCCGTCTCAGCCGCGCTGCGAAGCGCGTCGTGCCGTCCGCTCCCGCCCGCCCGCTGCGCCATCACCGCGCGCGCACGCAGGCGCTCGCCGAGCACACGCACGCGCACAGCCGGCTGGACGGCATCCGCGCGTGGTTCCACGCGTTCTTCTCGATGATGAGCGCACAGGCGTTCGCCCGCCGCGCCGGCCTGCGCTCGCTGCTGCAGAAGCCGTCGTCGCTGCGCGCGCTCGCGCTGCGCCGCACGCTGGGCCCGCAGCGCCGCGTCAATCGCCCGCGCCGCCTCGCGGCCAGCAACGGCTGGTTCGGGTTCGGCGCACGCTGAAGCCGAGCCGGCGGCACGCTGCCCGCCACGATCGTCGCGCGCCGTCATCCCGCCGGCGAGTGACACGCATAAAAAAACCCCGGCATGCCGGGGTTTTTCGTTTCGGGCGGACGACGCTTATGCGACGCGTGCCGTCGGCTCCACGCCAGCCGCTTCGGCCAGCGCGAGTGCCTTGTCGGTTGCTTCCCACGAGAATTCCGGCTCGTCGCGGCCGAAGTGGCCGTAAGCGGCCGTCTTCTCGTAGATCGGGCGCAGCAGGTCGAGCATCTTGATGATGCCCTTCGGACGCAGGTCGAAATGCTCGCGGACGAGCTTCGTGATCACCGCATCCGACACGCGGCCCGTGCCGAACGTGTTGACCATCACCGAGGTCGGCTCGGCAACGCCGATCGCGTACGACACCTGGATCAGCGCGCGCGATGCGAGACCTGCCGCGACGATGTTCTTCGCGACGTAACGGCCGGCATACGCTGCCGAACGGTCGACCTTCGACGGATCCTTGCCCGAGAACGCGCCGCCGCCGTGCGGTGCGGCACCGCCGTAGGTATCGACGATGATCTTGCGACCCGTCAGGCCGCAGTCGCCCTGCGGGCCACCGATCACGAACCGGCCGGTCGGGTTCACCAGGAACTTGATGTCGCCCTTGATCAGGTCGGCCGGCAGCGTCGGCTTGATGATTTCCTCGATCACTGCTTCGCGCAGCGCCGGCAGCTCGATGTCCGGTGCGTGCTGCGTCGACAGCACGACGGTGTCGATCGAATCGGGCTTGCCGTCGACGTAGCGGACCGTGACCTGCGACTTCGCGTCCGGGCGCAGCCACTGCAGGCGGCCGTCGCGGCGCAGGCTGGCCTGGCGCTCGACGAGACGGTGCGACAGGTAGATCGGCAGCGGCATCAGTTCCGGCGTTTCGTCGCATGCGTAACCGAACATCAGGCCCTGGTCGCCCGCGCCTTGATCGAGGTTGTCGTCATGCGCGCGGTCGACGCCTTGCGCGATGTCCGGCGACTGCTTGTCGTACGCGACGAGCACCGCGCAGCCCTTGTAGTCGATGCCGTAGTCGGTGTTGTCGTAGCCGATGCGCTTGATGGTGTCGCGCGCGATCTGGATGTAGTCGATGTTGGCCGTCGTGGTGATTTCACCGGCCAGCACGACGAGACCCGTGTTGCACAGCGTTTCGGCCGCAACGCGGGAGTATTTGTCCTGCTCGAGGATGGCGTCGAGAATCGCGTCCGAGATTTGGTCCGCGACCTTGTCCGGATGGCCTTCGGAGACGGATTCGGACGTGAAGAGATAATCGTTTGCCACTTTTTCAGGCTCCTGTGTGGTTACGGTGGGTTTCACGTAGCCAGCTTCGTTGGCCTGAAGCGGCGACGCTTTAGCGGATTACCAGGACCGGGCAGCGCGCTTCGCGCCAGCCGGCTTCGCCCCGCAAGTTGTCAGTTAACTCGGCGAAGCCCGTATTATAGCGGCTTTCGTGAATTGTCACAGAGCGCCACACGTGCTGCATCGTCCGCTGTCCTACCCCCCTGTTCGCAACGCGCCGGCCAGCCGGCCCCACGGAGATTCCGCATGCTAGGCCGCCTCGGCACGCACCTCGCCATCGGCTTGCTGAAGTTGCTCGCCCTGCTGCCGTACGGTCTGACCGCACGGTTCGGCGACGGCCTCGGCTGGCTGCTGTACCAGATTCCCAGCCGGCGAAAGCGCATCGTACATACCAATCTGAAACTCTGCTTCCCCGACTGGAGCGACGAGCGGCGCGAGGAAGTGGCGGGCCGGCATTTCCGCCACGCGATCCGCAGCTACGTCGAGCGCAGCGTCCAGTGGTTCGGCTCCGAGCGCAAGCTCGCGAAACTGATCCAGGTCGACAGCGCGGTCGATCTCACGGACCCCGATCTGCCCCCGACGCTGTTCCTGGGCCTGCATTTCGTCGGCATCGAAGCCGGCTCGATCTGGCTGAACCGTTCACTGCAGCGCCGTTGCGGATCGCTGTACCAGCCGTTCTCGAATGCGATACTCGAGGAAGAAGCGAAGAAGGCGCGCGGGCGTTTCGACGCCGAGATGGTCGGCCGCGCGGACAGCGCGCGCGTCGTGCTGCGCTGGCTGCGCGACCGCAAGCCGGTGATGCTCGGCGCCGACATGGACTACGGGCTGCGCAATTCGACGTTCGTACCCTTCTTCGGCGTGCCCGCGTGCACGCTGACGGCCGTCGGCCGGCTCGCGAAGACGGGCCGCGCGCAGGTCGTGCCGTTCATCGGCGAAGTGCTGCCGAACTACCAGGGTTACCGGCTGAAGGTGTTCAAGCCGTGGGATCACTATCCGACCGGCGACGACGATCTCGACGCGCGGCGGATGAACGAATTCCTCGAAGAGCAGATTCCGCTGATGCCCGAGCAGTATTACTGGGTGCACAAGCGCTTCAAGACGCGCCCGCCCGGCGAGCCGAGCCTCTACTGAGTCGAACCCGCGGGCGCGTCGTCAGATACGCGCCTGTACCCTCGCCACTTTCGGCGCGCCTTTCGCGCGCGCCTGCCAGAGATCGTAGGCCGACTGCTGCGCCAGCCACAGATCCGCCTTCCCGCCGTTTTCCTCGCCCAGCCACGCTTCGAGGCGCAGCGCCATTTCAGGCGAGATGCCGGCATGGCCGTGCAGGATGCGCGACAGCGCCGCGCGCGTGACGCCGAGCTGCGCGGCGGCTTCGGTGACGGTCAGGCCGAGCGCCGGCAAGACGTCGTCGCGCAGCGCCTCGCCCGGATGGGGCGGATTGAAGATGCGAGTCATGGCGTTGAATGACCTCAGTGATAGTCTTGATAGTTGACCAGGACGACATCCGGGCGCTCGAATCTGAACGTCAGGCGCCAGTTGACGCTCACGCTCACCGAGCAGTAACCCTCCAGCCCGCCGGCGAGGCCATGCAGACGCCAGCCGGGTACGTTCATGTCGAACGGCTGGCTCGCCATGTCGAGACGGGCAAGCTGGCGCCGCAACCTCGGCGCATGATCCGGCCGGATGCCAGCCTTGCTCCCGTTCGTGAAAAACGCTTCCAGCCCCTTGTGCTGCCATGACTTGATCATGGGCCTCCCACACTCGAGTGCGATTCGACGGCATGGCCCACATGGCGTATAGCCAGACTATACGAATCGCCTGATTGATTTGTCAATTTGACCGGTACGAAAACGCGCACGCGGCGAAATCCCGTGCGCTGGCAACGGCGCGACGCGTACCGCCGGATTCACCTGTCCCGACAACGCTCGCCACACCGCACCACCTCAATCTGCCGACTCGGTGCCCACGCGACCAGTCAGCCGATCGGCCGGCATCGCCGCGCTCCGCGCCCCCGAACGACGCCCGGCGCCCCGCCCGCGCAGGACGCCCCTGTCGGCTGCATGTATCATTTGCGGTTGAGATCAGCACGACGAACGACGCCGCCCGGCATGACGGCGCGCCGCGTCCGTCGTGCCGGCCGCCCTGTTCGCCATGGAATTCCGGACCCAGTGAAACTCTCGTTCACCAAGATGCACGGCGCGGGCAACGACTTCGTCGTGCTCGACAGCTATTCGCGCGCGCTGCCGCCGCTCACCGAGGCGCAGGTGCGCGCGCTCGCCAACCGACACTTCGGCATCGGCGCCGACCAGTTGCTGCTCGTCGAGAAACCGACCGTCGACGGCGCGGATTTCAAGTACCGGATCTTCAATTGCGACGGCGGCGAAGTCGAACACTGCGGTAACGGCGCGCGCTGCTTCGTGAAGTTCGTCAGCGACCGCGGCCTGACCGACAAGCGCAGCGTGCGCGTGCAGGTGATGAAGGGCCTGATCACGTTGACGATGCAGGACAACGGCGAAGTCGTCGTCGACATGGGCGCGCCCGTGTTTGCGCCGGCGGAGGTGCCGTTCGACGCCGCGGGGCTCGACGGCCGGACGGAAGGCAACGACACGCTGTGGCCACTCGACGTCGGCGGCCACACGCGCTGGATCTCGACGGTGTCGATGGGCAACCCGCACGCGGTGCAGGTCGTCGACGACGTCGAAGCGTATCCCGTGCTCGACGAAGGCCCGCTGATCGAGCGCCACGCCCGCTTCCCGCAGCGCGTGAACGCCGGCTTCATGCAGATCGTGTCGCGCAGCGAGGTGAAGCTGCGCGTGTACGAACGCGGCGCGGGCGAGACGCTCGCATGCGGCACCGGCGCGTGCGCGGCGGTGGCGGCCGGCATCCGGCGCGGCCTGCTCGATTCGCCGGTGACCGTGCACACGCATGGCGGCACGCTGACGATCGGCTGGGGCGGCGCGCGCGACGAAGCCGCCGCGCTGATGATGTCCGGGCCCGCCACGACCGTGTTCGAAGGCGAGATCGACCTGAACGTCTGACCCTTCAACGTCCCGATAACCGAAGAACGCTCCAGCCACATGAACGATCGCGAAGTCGCCGACTACCTGCTCGCCAATCCCGAATTCTTCGCGCAACACGCGGAATTGCTCGCGACGATCCGTCTCGCGAACCCGCACGGCAAGGCCGCGATCTCGCTGCAGGAGCGGCAGATGGAGATGCTGCGCGACAAGAACAAGCATCTCGAGCGCCGGCTCGCCGAGCTCGTGCGCTACGGCCACGAGAACGACAGCCTGTCCGCGAAGTTCAGCCGCTGGACCGCGCGCGTGATCGCGGAACGCGACCCGTACGCGCTGCCGCGCACGATCGCCGAAGGCATCGCCGACGTGTTCGATGTGCCGCAAACCGCGCTGCGCGTTTGGGACGTCGCCGACACCTATGCGCAGGCCGATTTCGCGCGCCAGGTCGGCGAGGAAGTGCGCCTCTTCACGAACGGGCTGTCGACGCCGTACTGCGGCGCGAACACCGGATTCGAAGCGGCCCAGTGGCTCGCGCCCGCGCTCGCGGCGCCGGCCGCGAATGCGGCGGAAGGCGCCGAAGCCGCGCCGGCCGGCGACGGCGCGGCCACGTCGGTCGCGCTGCTCGCGCTGCGTGCGCCGCTCGGCGGCACCGATGCGCCCGCGTTCGGCCTGCTCGTGCTCGGCTCGCCCGATCCGCGCCGCTTCCACGACGGGATGGCGACCGACTTCCTCGCGCAGATCGCGACGCTCGCGAGCGCCGCGCTCACGCGTCTGCTGCCGCATTGAGATCGCTCCCGCGATGACCGACGATCCGATCGCCGCCTACCTGTCGAACCTGAAACACGTCAGGCAGCTGTCGGAACACACGCTGCGTGCGTACACGCACGAACTCGACGAACTGAAGAAACTCGCCGCCGGCCGCCCGCTCGACGCGCTGACGGCCGCCGACATGCGCGGCGCGGTCGTGCGCGCACACGCGGGCGGCTTGTCCGCTCGCTCGATCTCGCACCGGCTTTCCGCATGGCGTGCGTTCTATCGCTGGCTCGCGCAGCGCGTCGAGCTGCCCGCGAATCCCGTTGCCGGGGTGCGCGCGCCCAAACGCGAGAAATCGCTGCCCAAGGCGCTGTCGGTCGACGATGCGGTCGCACTCATGGATACGCCGCTCGCCGGCACGACCGAAGGCATCCGCGATCACGCGATCCTCGAGCTGTTCTATTCGTCCGGGCTGCGCCTCGCGGAACTGGTCGGGCTCGACGTCATGTATACGCAGGCCGACGGCTACCGCTCGGCCGGCTGGCTCGATCTCGCCGAAGCCGAAGTCACCGTGCGCGGCAAGGGCAACAAGGAGCGCAAGGTGCCGGTCGGCCGCAAGGCGATCGACGCGCTGAACGCGTGGCTCGCGGTGCGCGGCGAATTCGTGAAGCACGATCCGCATCCGCTGTTCGTGTCGGTGCGCGGCAACCGGATGGCGCCGGGCGTCGTGCGCGACCGCGTGAAGCGCGCGGCGCTGGCCGCGGGCATCCCCGCCAACGTCCACCCGCACGTGCTGCGCCATTCGTTCGCGACGCACGTGCTGCAGTCGAGCGGCGACCTGCGCGCGGTGCAGGAGCTGCTGGGCCACGCGAGCGTCGCCGCCACGCAGGTCTACACGTCGCTCGACTTCCAGCATCTCGCGAAAATTTACGACAGCGCGCATCCGCGCGCGAAGAAGCGCGACTGACGCGCGTTCCGCCCTACCCGCCGCGCGCGGCGGCCGGCAACGGCCGGCGTCGTCCGCGGCCCCAATCGATCCGATCATGCAAACCGTCACACTCAGACCGTCCAAGGAAAAATCGCTGCTGCGCCGGCATCCGTGGATCTACGCCAATGCGATCGACCGCGTCGACGGCACGCCCGCCCCCGGCGCGACCGTGGTCGTGCGCGCGCACGACGGCCGCTTCCTCGCGCGCGGCGCGTACAGCCCGCAGTCGCAGATCCGCGTGCGCGTGTGGAGCTTCGACGAGAACGAGCCGATCGATCACGCCTTCTTCAAGCGCCGCGTGCAGCGCGCGGTCGCGCACCGCACGACGATGGTGTCGGGCACGGGCGCGGTGCGGCTCGTGTTCGGCGAAGCCGACGGGCTGCCGGGGCTGATCGTCGACTACTACGTCGCGGACACGGCCGAGCCGGGCGCCGTGCCGCGCGGCCAGCTCGTGTGCCAGTTCATGGCCGCGGGCGTCGAGGCATGGAAGGATGCGATCGTCGCGGCGCTCAGCGGCGCGACCGGCTGCCCGAACGTGTACGAACGCTCGGACGTGTCGATCCGCGACAAGGAAGGGCTCGCGCAGACCACCGGCGTGCTCGCCGGCGACGCACCGCCCGCGACGCTGATCGCGAACGAAAACGGCGTGCGTTATCACGTCGACGTGCCGAACGGCCACAAGACCGGCTTCTACGTCGACCAGCGCGACAACCGCGCGCTCGTCGCGCAATACGCGGACGGCCGCGACGTACTGAACTGCTTCTGCTACACGGGCGGCTTCTCGCTCGCGGCGCTCAAGGGCGGCGCGAAACGCGTCGTGTCGATCGACTCGTCGGGCGACGCGCTCGCGCTCGCGCAGCAGAACGTCGTCGCGAACGGTTTCGATCCCGACCGCGCGACCTGGCTCGACGCGGACGCGTTCAAGACGCTGCGCCGCCTCGTCGACGAAGGCGAGCGCTTCGACCTGATCGTGCTCGATCCGCCGAAGTTCGCGCCGACCCGCGACAGCGTCGATCGCGCGTCGCGCGCCTACAAGGACATCAACCTGAGCGGCTTCAAGCTGCTGCGTCCGGGCGGCCTGCTGTTCACGTACTCGTGCTCGGGCGCGATCGACATGGACCTGTTCCAGAAGATCGTCGCGGGCGCGGCCGCCGACGCGAAGGTCGACGCACGGATCCTGAAGCGGCTCGGCGCGGGCGTCGATCACCCGCTGCTCGCCGCGTTCCCGGAGGGCGAATATCTGAAGGGGCTGCTGTTGCAAATCGTCTGATCGCCCCGATCTAGACGGACACCCGTTCGCCGGCCGTTCGTGCGCTGGCGGAACCGCGCTCTCGCCTGTCGTCCGGACGACGGGCGAGGGCTTGACAGGTATGTTTCAATGGATGGTTGTGCGCCCCGGCTCGCGAGTCGACGGCGCGACGCACACATCCTGGTTTTGACCCCGATTCACGAACCACAGGCGACCGACATGGCCACTCCCGTCACCATCCTCACCGGCTTCCTCGGCAGCGGCAAGACGACGCTGCTCAAGCGCATCCTGAACGAACAGCACGGCATGAAGATCGCCGTGATCGAGAACGAGTTCGGCGAAGAGAACATCGACAACGAGATCCTCGTCCAGGACACGAACGAGCAGATCATCCAGATGAGCAACGGCTGCATCTGCTGCACGATCCGCGGCGACCTCGCCCGCGCGCTCGGCGATCTGGCCGCGAAGAAGCGCGAAGGCAAGCTCGACTTCGACCGCATCGTGATCGAGACGACCGGCCTCGCGAACCCGGGCCCCGTCGCACAGACCTTCTTCATCGACAGCGAGATCGCCGACGATTTCCTGCTCGACGCCGTCATCACGCTGGTCGACGCTAAGCATGCGAACGCGCAGCTCGACGAACACGAAGTGGTGCAGCGCCAGGTCGGCTTCGCCGATCGCCTGTTCATCACGAAGTCGGACCTCGTCGACGACCAGGCCGTCGCGGCGCTCAAGCACCGCCTGATGCACATGAACCCGAAGGCGACGATCAAGGTCGTGAATTTCGGCGAAGCCGACATCAAGGAAATCTTCGACCTGCGCGGCTTCAACCTGAACGCGAAGCTCGAGATCGACCCGGACTTCCTCGCCGAGGACGACCACGCGCACCATCACCACGATCACGACCATGATCACGATCACGCGGATTGCGACCACGATCACGGTCAATGCGCGCACGATCACGACCACGGCCATCACCATCACGCGCACCACGACGACAAGATCAAGTCGTTCGTGTACCGCAACGACCGTCCGTTCGACCCGAACAAGCTGGAAGACTTCCTCGGCGGCATCCTGCAGATCTACGGGGAACGGATGTTGCGCTACAAGGGCGTGCTGTACATGAAGGGCGTCGACCGCAAGGTCGTGTTCCAGGGCGTGCACCAGATGATGGGCAGCGACCTCGCCGCGAAGTGGCTGCCGGTCGAGAAGAAGACCAACAAGATGGTGTTCATCGGCGTCGACCTGCCGCAGGACCTGATCACCGACGGCCTCGACGCCTGCCTCGCCTGAGCGGTCGGGCCGGTGTCGCAGGCCTTCCGTGCGGCCGCCTTCGCGGGCGGCCGCGGGGCTTGCGGGGTGCCGTTTCCGGGCAGGGTTTCGCCGTCATCGCTTTTTCGCGATTTGCGCGTTATATTTTCTAGATATTGGCGCAGCCGACGGGGATCGACCCGATACGGCGCCCGCTTGCGATTCAGTTACAATACGTGCCCGCTGGAGTACGGCAATAACAGGCCCGGTTCTTGCAGAACCATTACCCGGGCATCGCAACCGCGCCGGATCGCCCATCCGCCACCCGGCCGCGGCCGATGCGATCTGCCGCGCAGTACCGGTTCGCCGCGCGCGCAAATCCGCGCCAGGCCTGTCCTGGTATTTGAGAACCGGTTTTCCAGAGGCTTTCGGCCCCGCGACGGCAAATCGCAAATGATTGCAAGCGGCAGTTGCGGGTAATCCCAAAGTGCAGGCACTATCTCCTGATTTGCCGCACATTGAAGAAGCAAGCAGATGACGAAGAAACTCTTGACCGAAGCCGAAATCCTGAAGATGAGCGACAAGGATTACATGAATGAGGATCAGCTCGCCTTCTTCAAAAATCGGCTCGAACAGTTGCAGGCGGACATCCTCAAGAACGCAGGCCAGACGACCGAGAACCTGCGCGAGACGGTGATCGTCCCCGATCCCGCCGACCGCGCGACGATCGAGGAAGAGCACGCGCTCGAGCTGCGCACGCGCGATCGCGAGCGCAAGCTCCTCAAGAAGGTTCAGCAGTCGCTCGCCCGCATCGATTCCGGCGACTACGGCTGGTGCGAGGAAACCGGCGAACCGATCGGCATCCCGCGCCTGCTCGCGCGTCCGACGGCCACGCTGTCGCTCGAGGCGCAAGAGCGCCGCGAGCTGCGCCAGAAGCTGTTCGGCGACTGATCGAGCGGCGTTCCGCTCCGACACGCTGCTTCCCGAAAGCGCGCGGCCTGCCGCGCGCTTTTTGTTTTTCCGGCACCGGTTCCCGGCCCGCCGGCCGATTTGCGTCCCCCTCTTGATATCCCGGCGCCCGCCCTAAAATGAAACGGACGCGCGCCGGGCCGCTCCCCGGCGCACTGCGGATTCACGCGGCGGCGCATCGCGCCGCCCGACTCTTCCCCGTTTTTCTCAAGGAACGCAGATGGAGCAATTTCACGGCACGACCATCGTTTCGGTCCGGCGCGGCGACAAGGTCGCGCTCGGCGGCGACGGCCAGGTAACCCTCGGCAACATCGTCATGAAGGGTGGCGCGCGGAAAGTGCGGCGGATCTACAACAACCAGGTACTGGTCGGATTCGCGGGCGGCACCGCCGATGCGTTCTCGCTGCTCGATCGCTTCGAGGCGAAGCTCGAGAAGCACCAGGGCAACCTGACCCGCGCGGCCGTCGAGCTCGCGAAGGACTGGCGCACCGACCGGATGCTGCGCCGCCTCGAGGCGATGCTGATCACGGCCGACGCGACCACCACGCTCGTGATCACCGGCAACGGCGACGTGCTCGACCCGGAAGGCGGCATCTGCGCGATCGGTTCGGGCGGCGCCTATGCGCAGGCCGCGGCCCGCGCGCTCGCGGAGAACACCGAGCTGTCGCCGCGCGAGATCGTCGAGAAGTCGCTCGAGATCGCCGGCGACATGTGCATCTACACGAACCACAACCGCATCATCGAAACGATCGAGTAAGGACCGCCCCATGAGCACCATGACCCCTGCCGAGATCGTCTCGGAACTCGACAAGCACATCATCGGCCAGGCCAAGGCGAAGAAGGCCGTCGCGGTCGCGCTGCGCAACCGCTGGCGCCGCCAGCAGGTCGCCGACCCGCTGCGCCAGGAAATCACGCCGAAGAACATCCTGATGATCGGGCCGACGGGCGTCGGCAAGACCGAAATCGCACGACGCCTCGCGAAGCTCGCCGACGCGCCGTTCATCAAGATCGAAGCGACCAAGTTCACCGAGGTCGGCTACGTCGGCCGCGACGTCGACAGCATCGTGCGCGACCTGATCGAGATCTCGGTCAAGCAGACGCGCGAATCCGAGATGCGCAAGGTGCGCAGCAAGGCCACCGACCAGGCGGAAGACCGCATCCTCGACATCCTGCTGCCGCAGCCGCGCGCGGTGGGCTTCGGCGGCAATGCCGACCACGCGAACGACGACAACAACGCGACGCGCCAGACCTTCCGCAAGCGCCTGCGCGAAGGCCAGCTCGACGACAAGGAAGTCGAGCTCGACCTCGAGCAGCCGTCGGCCGGCATGGACATCATGGCGCCGCCGGGGATGGAAGAAATGACCGAGCAGATCCGCTCGATGTTCTCGAACCTCGGCAGCGGCAAGAAGCAGCGCCGCAAGGTGAAGATCAAGGAAGCGCTGAAGCTGCTGACCGACGAGGAAGCGGCGAAGATGCTCAACGACGAGGAAGTGAAGACGAAGGCCGTGCAGAACGTCGAGCAGAACGGCATCGTGTTCCTCGACGAGATCGACAAGATCACGTCGCGCAACAACGAAGGCAGCGGCGGCGAAGTGTCGCGCCAGGGCGTGCAGCGCGACCTGCTGCCGCTCGTCGAGGGCACGACGGTCAACACGAAGTACGGGATGGTGAAGACCGATCACATCCTGTTCATCGCGAGCGGCGCATTCCACCTCGCGAAGCCGAGCGACCTGATTCCCGAACTGCAGGGCCGCTTCCCGATCCGCGTCGAGCTCGACTCGCTGTCGGTGAAGGATTTCGAGGCAATCCTCGTCGCGACCGATGCCAGCCTCGTCAAACAGTACCAGGCGCTGCTCGCCACCGAAGACGTGCAGCTCGAGTTCGCCGAAGACGGCATTCGCCGCCTGGCCGAAATCGCGTACGCGGTCAACGAGAAGACCGAGAACATCGGTGCGCGCCGGCTCTACACGGTGATCGAGAAGCTGCTCGAGGAAGTGTCGTTCTCGGCCGGCAACCACGCCGGCGAGCGCGTGACGATCGACGCGCAGTATGTCGACCGTGCGCTCGGCGAAGTGTCGCAGGACGAAGACCTGTCGCGCTACGTGCTGTAACGCGCGCGGTGGCGAATGCGAAACGGGCGGCTCCTTCGGGGCCGCCCGTTTTCGTTGGGGCGGCCGGCCGCTGCCGCCGCACCGCTTACTGGCGCACCGGCTTCTTCGCGAGCTTGCGCTGCAGCGTGCGGCGGTGCATGTTCAGCGCGCGCGCGGTTGCCGAAATGTTGTTGTTGTTCTCCGCGAGCACGCGCTGGATGTGCTCCCATTCGAGCCGGTCGACCGACAGCACGACCGGATTCTCGAGCGCCTCGTCGGCCTGCACTTCGCTCGCGTTGGTCTGCAGCGCGGCCAGGATCGACTCGATGTTCGCCGGCTTCGCGAGATAGTTGTCGGCGCCTTCCTTCACGGCCTGCACGGCGGTCGCGATGCTCGCGTAGCCGGTCAGCACGAGAATCCGCGCGTCGGGCTGCAGGTCGCACAGCGGCGCGATCAGGCTCAGCCCCGAATCGTCGCCGAGATGCAGGTCGACGGTGATGAACTGGAACTTGCCGCCGGCCGCGAGCCGCAGCGCCGCCTCCTTGTCGTGCGCCTGCTGGACCGCGTAGCCGCGGCGCTCGAGGCCGCGCGCGAGCGTGCCCGCGAACACCTCGTTGTCGTCGATCACCAGGAAATTGTTCTCGCTCATGTGGTTTCTCCGTCTACGTGTTGGTTGAGGCGGCCGGCGCCGTGACGCGCGCCACCGGCAGGCGCAGCACCGCGCGGGTGCCGCGGCCGGTGACGCCAGCCGGGCGGCTGTCCGGCGCGGCTGGCGCTCGTTCGCTCGCGCGCTGGCCCGACGCAGCAGCGGCGTGACCGTTCGCACCGCCACCCGCGCGCCCGTTGCCGCCCGCCGCGCGCGGCGTGACATCGGACAGCTCGACCTCGCCGCCGAGGCGCGCGGCCGCGCTGAACGCAAGATACAGGCCGACCCCGTGTCCGCCCTGCGTGCTGTCGACCGGCATCGCGCCGAGCGATTCGCGCAATGCGGTCGGAATGCCCGGGCCGTCGTCGCATACTTCGAATTCGATCTGGTCGCCCGCCCGGTCGTTGTGCGCGAGCTTCGCGGCCAGCGTCACGCGGTGCGGGCTCGCCCGCGCGGCATTGTCGAGCAGGATCGTCAGGATCTGGCCGGCCGCGACCGTGTCGTCGAGCGCGACGCCAGACGGGCGCGCACCCAGCAGCTCGAACTGCACGTGCGGATGCCGCAGGCGCCAGTGCTCGACGAACGTGTCGAGCCAGTCATCCACCGGCTGACGGCTCGCCGGCGCGCTCGCGCGGCTGCGCAGCCGCGCGAGCGCCGACGTGCAGAGCGTCATCTGTTCTTCCAGCACCTTCAGGTCGCCCTCGTAGCGCGCGAGCCCCGGATCGGCGCGGGCCGCATCGCGCAGTTCCTCCGCGAGCATCGCGATCGTCGACAGCGGCGTGCCCATCTCGTGCGCGACGGTGGCCGCCTGCACGCCGAGCGCGACCGCCCGCTCGTCGCGCAGCAGGTGCGCCTGCGCCTCGCCGAGCGCCGCATCGCGCTGGCGCAGCGCGTTCGACATGCGCGCGACGAACCATGCGATCAGCCCGACGCTGACCATGAAGTTCGCCCACATCCCGGTGCGGTAGTAGTCGAACAGGTTCGCCGGGTTATCCATGTTGAGCGGCACCGAATCGAAGCCGAGCGCCGCGTAGCACGCGACCGCGAACGCCGCGAGCCAGATCATCAGGTGCCACGGCAGCACGGCCGCCGCGATCGCGAGCGACGGCAGGTACAGCGACACGAACGGGTTGGTCGTGCCGCCCGACAGGAACAGCAGCGCCGACAATGCGCCGAGGTCGACCCACAGCTGGCCGAGCAGCTCGAAATTGGTCTCGGGCCGCGCGCGCAGCACGCGCACCCAGGTCAGCGCGTTGAAAACGATTTCGAGCGCGATGACCATCAGCATCGCCGGCAGCGGCAGATGCACGCCGAAATAGGTCTGCACGACGCCGATCGTCACGAGCTGGCCGATGATCGCGAGATTGCGCAGCCAGAACAGGTGACTGAGGTTGACGCGCCCGGTGGTGGTGATTCGTTGCATCCGAGCAGTTTACCCGTTTAGCGCCCGGCGCCTCTACCGGGGGCCGGATCGGTGGGGACGAACGGAGCACCGGGCGAGCCGGCGTTGCATCGGGTTGCACGGGCCGGCAACCGTCAGCCGGCCGCACCGGTCATGCGTTGCGCGATCTCGTCGGCGAGGCACTCCGGACAGCGGCAACGCGTACCGGCTGCCGACGGCGCGCCGCCGGGCAGGGCCGGCATCGACGCACACCAGCACTCGAACGGCTGCGTGCCGGCGCCGCAGTCGAAGCCGCGCCCGCAGTGCGGGCAACGCGCTCGGCGCGGGGTCGAACGGGCGGCGGCGGCGGAATCGGTCATGGCTCAAGCGTGAAAGCGGGCATGCACGTCGCCCTACGCGACAAGCATAGCGCGGCGCACGGATTTTGCACGTCTGCCGTCCGGCCGATGCGTGGCGCCGACACCGCGCCGCACGCGGCGCACGTCGCCCCGCTCGCGCCGCCGGCGCGGGGGTCGGCGCGGGGGTCGGCGCGGGGGTCGGCGCAGGGTTCGGCGTGGGGTTCGGCGTGGGTTCGGCGTGGGTTCGGCGTGGGTTCGGCGTGGGTTCGGCGTGGGTTCGGCGTGGGGTTCGGCGCAGGGTCCGGCGCAGGGTCCGGCGCAGGGTCCGGCGCCATGGCCGACGGGCCGCCGCGCGTGGCGCCGGGCCCGCGCGATCGGCCGTCCGGCCAGCCCAAAAACCCGATGCTGCGCTGCGCCACTCCTGTACAATTCGCCCTGTTTCAACCGTTCCCAGCCAGAGCCGCCGCCATGTCCGAGCCCATCGACCTCTCGCAGATCGCCCCCACGCTGAAGGCAGAAATCCTCGCCGAGGCGCTGCCGTACATCCGCCGCTACCACGGCAAGACCGTGGTGATCAAATACGGCGGCAACGCGATGACGGAAGAGCGGCTCAAGCAGGGTTTCGCGCGCGACGTGATCCTGCTGAAACTGGTCGGCATCAATCCGGTGATCGTCCACGGCGGCGGCCCGCAGATCGATCATGCGCTGAAGAAGATCGGCAAGGCCGGCACCTTCATCCAGGGCATGCGCGTCACCGACGAAGAAACGATGGAAGTCGTCGAATGGGTGCTGGGCGGCGAAGTCCAGCAGGACATCGTGATGCTGATCAACCACTTCGGCGGCCATGCGGTGGGCCTGACGGGCAAGGACGGCGGCCTGATCCATGCTCGCAAGCTGCTGATGCCGGACCGCGACAATCCGGGCCAGTACATCGACATCGGCCAGGTCGGCGAAGTCGAGGCGATCAACCCGGCGGTCGTGAAGGCGCTGCAGGACGACGCATTCATCCCGGTGATCTCGCCGATCGGCTTCGGCGAGGACGGCCTCTCATACAACATCAACGCCGATCTGGTCGCGGGCAAGCTCGCCACGGTGCTGAACGCCGAGAAGCTGCTGATGATGACCAACATCCCCGGCGTGATGGACAAGGACGGCAACCTGCTGACCGACCTGTCGGCGCGCGAGATCGACGCGCTGTTCGAGGACGGCACGATCTCGGGCGGCATGCTGCCGAAGATCTCGTCGGCGCTCGACGCGGCGAAGAGCGGCGTGAAGTCGGTGCACATCGTCGACGGCCGCATCGAGCACTCGGTGCTGCTGGAAATCCTGACCGAGCAGCCGTTCGGCACGATGATCCGCTCGCATTGAGCGCGCGCCGCAAGACCACCCGCCCCGACCTGCCGGCGTCGCTGCGACGCCGGCGCATCTCCCGCAGCCGGCCGCGCGCCGGCTCGCCTGTCTGGCTGTTCGATCTCGACAACACGCTTCATCACGCATCGCACGCGATCTTCCCGGAGATCAACCGCGCGATGACGCAATACATCATCGACACGCTCCACGTCGGGCGCGTCGAAGCCGATCGCCTGCGCACCGGCTACACGCAGCGCTACGGCGCCGCGCTCCTCGGCCTCACGCGCCACCATCCGATCGATCCGAACGACTTCCTGCGGGTCGTGCACACGTTTTCCGACCTGCCCGCGATGCTGCGCGCCGAGCGCGGCCTCGCGCGCATCATCGCCGCGCTGCCGGGCCGCAAGCTCGTGCTGACCAACGCGCCCGAGAACTACGCGCGCGCGGTGCTGCGCGAGCTGCGCATCGAACGCCTGTTCGAGCGCGTGATCGCGATCGAGCACATGCGAGACCGGCGTGCGTGGCGCGCAAAGCCCGATCACACGATGCTGCGCCGCACGCTGCGCGCCGCGCACGCGCGGCTCGCCGACGCGATCCTCGTCGAGGATACCCGCAGCCACCTGAAGCGCTACAAGCGCCTCGGCATCGGCACCGTATGGATCACGGGCCACCTTCCGGGTCATCTGCCGAACATCGGCCGGCCGCATTATGTCGACCAGCGCATTCGTTCGTTAAAATCGCTGCGACTGGGCACACGATCGGGGCGACAAAAATGCAGCCGACTTACCCGCAGGACCAAGCCGTAACGGAAGACCAGGCCACGCCGTCCCGCCCGCGCCCGAAGCCGGGCGAGCGGCGCGTGATGATCCTGCAGACGCTCGCCGCGATGCTGGAGGCGCCGAAGCCCGAAAAAATCACGACGGCCTCGCTCGCGGCCCGGCTCGACGTGTCGGAAGCCGCGCTGTACCGGCACTTCTCCAGCAAGGCGAAGATGTACGAAGGGCTGATCGAGTTCATCGAGCAGGCGCTGTTCGGCCTCGTCAACCAGATCGTCGCGAAGGAGCCGAACGGCGTGCTGCAGGCACGCACGATCGCGCTGACGATGCTCAATTTCGCCGCGAAGAACCCCGGCATGACGCGCGTGCTGACCGGCGAGGCGCTGGTCGGCGAGGACGAGCGGCTCACCGAGCGCGTGAACCAGCTGCTCGACCGGATCGAGGCGACCGTCAAGCAGTGCCTGCGGGTCGCGCGCACCGAATCCCAGGCGCCCGACGGCGCGGCGCCGTTCATGCTGCCGGCCGATTACGATCCCGCCGCGCGCGCAAGCCTGCTCGTCAGCTATGTGATCGGCCGGTGGCATCGCTTTGCCAAAGGCGGGTTCCAGAAGCCGCCCGGGGAACAGGCCGATGCGCATTTGCGGCTGATTCTGCAGTGACGCGCGCTTCCATCCGACTCGGCACGACCGGACAAGTGAGCCAGCGCTTCTCGATATCGGCCAGCTTCCGCGTGGAAGGCAACCTGTCCGACTACTCGGTGGCCACGGGGCAATTCACGGCAAAGTACCGCTGCTGGTAACGCGGCCAGCGGGTCGCACGCCCCGATGCAATCCGCCTCCGGCGGAATTCCGCTATACTTTGCCGACTTGCCGCCCCCTTGGCGGCAGGCCGGAAGCGCGCCGATTTGCTGACTCGATTGCGGGCGCGCGAACCGGCCGGGGCCTTGACGCGTCGATGCGTCGTTCCCCGGCGGTTCACTACAAATGCGGCTAAAGAGGTCGTCAGCCGCGCACCTTCGACTCCGCGCCTCGCCGACACCATTTAGCCGCCCAGTCATATGGCATAAGGCGGAACGAATGGAATCGATCGGCATCGTCGCTCCACAGACCATGCACTTCGCCGAACCGCTGCGCTTGCAAAGCGGCAGCGTGATCGGCAACTATCAGCTCGTCGTCGAGACGTACGGCGAGCTCAACGCCGCGCGCTCGAACGCGGTGCTCGTCTGCCACGCGCTCAACGCGTCGCACCACGTCGCTGGCGTCTACGCGGACGATCCGCGCAGCACCGGCTGGTGGGACAACATGGTCGGCCCCGGCAAGCCGCTCGACACCAACCGCTTCTTCGTGATCGGCGTGAACAACCTCGGGTCGTGTTTCGGCTCGACCGGCCCGATGAGCATCGATCCGTCGACCGGCAAGCCGTACGGCGCGCGCTTCCCCGTCGTCACCGTCGAGGACTGGGTGCACGCGCAGGCGCGCGTCGCCGACGCATTCGGCATCGAGCGCTTCGCCGCCGTGATGGGCGGCAGCCTCGGCGGGATGCAGGCGCTCGCGTGGAGCCTGATGTATCCGGAGCGCGTCGCGCACTGCATCGACATCGCGTCGACACCGAAGCTGTCCGCGCAGAACATCGCGTTCAACGAGGTCGCACGCTCGGCGATCCTGTCCGATCCCGACTTCCACGGCGGCGACTACTACGCACACGGCGTGAAGCCGAAGCGCGGCCTGCGCGTCGCGCGGATGATCGGCCACATCACGTACCTGTCCGACGACGACATGGCCGAGAAATTCGGCCGTGCGCTGCGCCGTGCGGACGGCGCGCTCGACGCGTACAACTTCAGCTTCGACGTGGAGTTCGAGGTCGAGTCGTACCTGCGCTATCAGGGCGACAAGTTCGCCGACTACTTCGACGCGAACACCTATCTGCTGATCACGCGCGCGCTCGACTACTTCGATCCGGCGAAGGCGTTCGACGGCAACCTGACGGCCGCGCTCGCGCACACGCAGGCGAAATACCTGATCGCGAGCTTCTCGACCGACTGGCGCTTCGCGCCGGCGCGTTCGCGCGAGATCGTGAAGGCGCTGCTCGACAACAAGCGCACGGTCAGCTACGCGGAAATCGACGCGCCGCACGGCCACGACGCGTTCCTGCTCGACGACGCGCGCTATCACAACCTGCTCCGCGCGTATTACGAACGAATCGCCATCGAGGTGGGGGCATGAACCAGCAAGCACTGAATTCCCTGTCCGCCCGCGCGGACTTCCGCGCGATCGCCCGCTGGGTCGAACCGCGCGCGACCGTGCTCGACCTCGGCTGCGGCGACGGCTCGCTGCTGTCGCTGCTGTCGGAAGAACTCGACGTGTCCGGCTACGGGATCGAACTGAACGACGCGGGCGTGCTCGCCAGCGCGAAGAACGGGATCAACGTGATCCAGCAGAACCTCGAGGACGGCCTGCGCCTGTTCGAGGATCACAGCTTCGATTTCGCGATCCTGTCGCAAACCCTTCAGACGATCCACCAGACGGCCGCGATCCTGCGCGAAACCGCGCGCGTCGGACGCGAATGCATCGTGTCGTTCCCGAACTTCGGCTACTGGGCGCACCGGTTGTCGGTGCTGCGCGGCCGGATGCCGGTGTCGAAGTCGCTGCCTTACCAGTGGCACAACACGCCGAACGTCCGGGTGCTGACGATCAAGGATTTCGAGGCGCTCGCGCCGGAAGTCGGCGTCACGATCCTCGACCGCATCGTGCTGCACGAAGGCCAGCCGATTCGATGGGGAGCGAACTGGCGTGGTAGTCTTGCTGTCTATCGCGTCAAGCGCAGCTGAGCCGGGGGGCCGTTGACGGACGCCGACGGCCCGCACGCACGTACGGCCGCGCTCCTGTGCTACCCGCGCCGCCGCCTGCGCTGCCGCCGCCATCAGTCAACGCTACCCAGTTTCCGTCCATGTCCAAAACGCCACACGAGGCGCCCGCACTCACCGCTCACGAGGATCACCCCGGCTGGCGCGCCTATCTGAACACGCACATGCTGATCTGCGTGTTCCTGGGCTTCACGTCGGGGCTGCCCCTGTTCACGCTCGTCTACCTCGTGCAGGCATGGCTGCGCTCCGAGGGCGTGAACCTGAAGGAAATCGGCCTGTTCGCGCTGATCCAGTTCCCGTATACGTGGAAGTTCCTGTGGGCGCCGCTGATGGACCGCTACATCCCGCGCCTGCCCGGCTGGCGGCCGGGCCGCCGGCGCGGCTGGATGCTGCTCACGCAGGTGCTGGTCGCCGGCGCGATCGCCGCGCTCGGCTTCGTGTCGCCGCGCGACTCGATCTGGACGGTCGCCGCGCTCACGACGCTCGTCGCGTTCTTCGGCGCAAGCTCCGACATCGTGATCGACGCCTATCGCCGCGAACTGCTGCGCGACACCGAGCAAGGCCTCGGCAACGCGGTGCACGTGAACGCATACAAGCTCGCCGCGCTGATCCCCGGCTCGCTCGCGCTGATCCTGTCCGACCACATGCCGTGGGACGCCGTGTTCGCGCTCACCGGCGCGTTCATGCTGCCGGGCATCCTGATGACGCTGCTCGTGCGCGAACCGGAAGTCGTCGGCGCGCCGCCGCGCAACCTGCGCGACGCGATCGTGCTGCCGTTCCGCGAATTCATCCAGCGCGACGGCTGGAGCGGCGCGCTGCTCGTCATCGCGTTCATCTTCCTGTTCAAGATCGGCGACACGATGGCCACCACGCTGTCGACGTCGTTCTTCCTCGACATCGGCTTCACGCGCACCGAGATCGGCATCGTCGCGAAGACCACCGCGCTCGTCGCGAGCGTCGCCGGCGGCATCATCGGCGGCGTCTGGCTCGTGAAGATCGGGATCGGCCGCGGGCTGTGGATCTTCGGCGCGCTGCAGATGGTGTCGACGCTCGGCTTCGCATGGCTCGCGCAACTCGGCCCCGGCTCGCCGGTGCTCGCGATGCTGTACGACTTCACGGTATCGACGAGCCATGCGATCGCGGCGGCGCTGTCCGTGTTCGGCGTCGCGGTCACGCCGCAATTCAGCCCGATGACGGTCGCGCTCGCGATCGTCTACGGCGTCGAAACCTTCACGACCGGCCTGACGATGGCCGCGTTCGTCGCGTATATCGCGAGCACGACCGATCCGCGCTACACGGCCACGCAGTTCGCGCTGTTCACGAGCCTGGCGTCCGTGCCGCGCACCCTCGCATCGGCCGCGAGCGGCTTCATCGTCGCGAAGATCGGCTGGTTCGACTACTTCATCGTGTGCACCGCGCTCGCGATCCCCGGCATGCTGCTGCTGTTCAAGATCGCGCCGTGGAACGGCACCGCGCGCAACGGCGAGGCCAGCCGTGCGCAATGACCGCCTGCATCGCGTGGCGCGCGTCGCCGCCGCGCTGGGCGTCGGCTTCGCGACGCTCGGCGCGGCGGGAAGCGCTCATGCGTCCGACACCGTTGCGGCCATGGCCGGCTCCGCGCCCGCTGCCCCGGCATCGCCGTCCACACCGGCTGCATCCGCTCCCCCGCCTGCAGCCGAAGCCGCGCAGCCGACCGGCGCCGCCGTGCCCGCGAAAGCCTATACGCCGGCGCCGCAGCAGGTTCGCTACGGCAATGCGATCGCGTTCCGCACGCTGATCCCGTCGCCGCTGCTCGAACAACTCACCGCGAACGAATACGCGCAGATCGTCCAGGCCGCCGCCGACAGCGACCGCCTGCTGCCCGCGAACCAGCCGCGCGTGAAGCGGCTGCGCGCGATCGTCATGAAGCTCGCGCCGTATTCGGTGAAGTGGAACGATCGTGTGAAGAGCTGGGCGTGGGACGTCAACGTGATCCGCTCGCGCGACATCCGCATCACCTGCCTGCCGGGCGGCAAGGTGCTCGTGTACGGCGGGCTGCTCGATCGCGTCCGCCTGAACGACGACGAGTTCGGCGTGCTGATCGCACACGGCATCGCGCACGCGCTGCGCGAACACGCGCGCAGCAATTTCAGCGCGACGTCGCAAACGTCGCTGCGCGCCGCCACGCTGCCGCCGCTGTTCGGCGTCGGCGATCCGTTGCCGCAGGCGCTGAACCTCGGCGAACGCCTGCAGACGCTGCGCTACGACCCGACCGACGAAACCGAAGCCGACGTGATCGGCGGCGACATCGCCGCCCGCGCGGGCTTCGATCCGCGCGCGGCGATCACGCTGTGGGACAAGCTCGCGGCGGCGACGCGCGCGAACAAGGCGTCGGGCTTCATCTACATGCATCCGTACAGCGCCGCGCGGCGGCAGGATCTGCTGAACCGCCTGCCGGACCTGATGCCGCTGTATGCGAAGGCGACGGCCAAACGCGTCGACACGCTGCCCGACTACGCGGGCATCAGCGCGCAGCGGCGCAAGGTCGTACGGCGCTGAGCGCCGCACCCGGCGGCTTCCCGGGAATCACCGGCACGCATCACCGGCGCACGAGGCCAGGCGCTACGCGCCGACTTCCGACTCGACCGGCCGGCTGCCGATTTCGCGCATCCAGCGTACTTCGTCTCCCGGGCTGCGGCCGAACAGCCGCTTGAACTCGCGGCTGAACTGCGACGCGCTCGCATAGCCGACCCGTGCCGACGCCGCACCCGCGCCGAGACCGTCCTGCACCATCATCAACCGGGCCTGGTGCAGGCGCGCGGCCTTCACATACTGCATCGGCGACGTCGCCGTCACGTGCTTGAACTGCGCGTGGAACACCGCAACGCTCATCCCGGCCTCGCGCGCGAGCGTCTCGACGTCGAGATCGGCCTTCAGGTCCGCATGGATGCGCCGCAGCGCCTTCGCGATGCGGCCGAAATGATGCTGCTGGACGAGCGCCGCCCGAATCGCGTCGCCCTGCGCCCCCGTCAGCACGCGGTATGCGATCTCGCGCATGATCGCCGGCCCGAGCACGCACGTGTCGTGCGGCGACGCGAGCGCTTCGAGCAGCCGCACCACCGCGTCGGCGAGCGGCGCGTCGAGCGGCGTCGAATAGACGCCGTGCGGCTCGCTGACTGAAGCACCCAGCGTCTCGTCGAGCAGGATCGCGAGCTCGGCGATCACCGCGAGATCGACGCGGATCGAGATCGCGAGAAACGGCTCGTCCATGCTCGCGAAGGTCTCGCATTCGAACGGTAGCGGCACCGACAGCACGAGATACTGCTGCGCGTCGTAGACGAACGAGCGGTCGCCGAGATAGCCGAGCTTGCGGCCCTGGCACACGACGATGATGCTCGGTTCGTACAGCACCGGCATGCGCGGCACGGGGCGGTTCACGCGGAAGAAGCGCACGCCGTCGAGCGCCGCCGGCGTATCGCCCTCGTTCGGCGCGAGACGCGCATGCAGCTCGATCATGCGGCGCCGCACACGGTCGCCCGTGTCGTCGAAAAGGGGTTGGAAGCTCACGGGCGTCGTCCTGTCCGGCAAGAGAATCAGGCTCGCAATGTAGCACCTTGAAAGCGTTTTGACGGCCGTTCGCGTGCACTTCGAGAGGAATAGGCAAATCTTCGAGACCTTCGTGTATTTCGCCGACGCGGCCCGCTCCTTACGATGGGCACCTGTCTCGCCGCGTCGCCACATGATGCGGCGGCAGTCTGATTCGCCGGACTTTTTGCCGGACAAGGAGCCCCCTGCATGAGCACAACCTACGCTTACGCGGCGACCGACGCGCGCTCGCCGCTCGCCCCGTTCGAATTCCAGCGCCGCGCGCTGCGCGACCTCGACGTCCAGATCGAGGTGCTCTACTGCGGCGTCTGCCACTCGGACCTGCACCAGGCCCGCAACGAATGGCGCAACACGATCTACCCGGTCGTGCCGGGCCATGAAATCGTCGGCCGCGTGACCGCGACCGGCCCGCAAGTGTCGCGCTTCAAGGTCGGTGAGCTGGTCGGCGTCGGCTGTCTCGTCGATTCGTGCCGCACCTGCCCGAGCTGCGCGGAAGGCCTCGAGCAGTATTGCGAGAACGGCTTCGTCGGCACCTACAACGGCCAGGACCGCGTGACCGGCGACGTCACGTACGGCGGCTATTCGACGCAGCTCGTCGTCGACGAGGCATTCGTGCTGCGCGTGCCCGAGACACTCGACCCGGCCGGCGCCGCGCCGCTCTTGTGCGCGGGGATCACGACCTATTCGCCGCTGCGCCAGTGGAACGTCGGGCCCGGCAAGAAGGTCGGGATCGTCGGCCTCGGCGGCCTCGGTCACATGGGCGTGAAGCTCGCGCGCGCGATGGGCGCGCACGTCGTGCTGTTCACGACGTCGCCGTCGAAGATCGAGGACGGCAAGCGTCTCGGCGCGCATGAGGTCGTGATCTCGAAGGACGAAGCGCAGATGAACGCGCACCTGAACAGCTTCGACTTCATCCTGAACACGGTCGCCGCGCAGCACGACCTGAACCCGTTCCTGCACCTGCTGAAGCGCGACGGCACGATGACGCTCGTCGGCGCGCCGGAGCACGACCATCCGTCGCCGCAGGTGTTCAACCTGATCTTCAAGCGCCGCCGCCTCGCGGGCTCGCTGATCGGCGGGATCGCGGAAACGCAGGAAATGCTCGACTTCTGCGCGGAGCACGGCATTACGTCGGATATCGAAACGATTCCGATGCAGCAGATCAATGCCGCTTACGAGCGGATGCTGAAGAGCGACGTGAAGTACCGGTTCGTGATCGACATGGCGTCGATCAAGCAGTAAGCGACGCACCAAACGAAACGGGGCCGCATGTTCGACATGCGGCCCCGTTTTGCGTCCGGCGACCGGACGACTCGACGGCGACGCGCAGCGCGTCGCGCCGACGCTCACTTCTTGTAGTCGTAGTCGACCGTCAGCGGCGCGTGATCGCTGAACTTGATGTCCTTGAAGATCGACGTGCGCTTCGCGGTGCCGGCCACGCCCGGTGTCGCGATCTGGTAATCGATCCGCCACCCGACGTTCTTCGCGTACGCCTGGCCGCGATTGCTCCACCACGTGTACTGCTCGGGGCGCGGATCGAGCGTGCGGAACACGTCGACGTAGCCGACATCGTCGAACAGCTGCGTGAGCCACGCGCGCTCTTCCGGCAGGCAGCCCGAATTCTTCTGGTTGCTCTTCCAGTTCTTGATGTCGATTTCCTTGTGCACGATGTTCACGTCGCCGCACAGGATCACCTCGCGCTTCTTCTTCAGCTCGGCGAGGTGCGGCATGAACTCGTCCATGAAGCGGTACTTCGCCTGCTGGCGCTCTTCGCCGCTCGAGCCGGACGGCACGTACACCGACACGACCGACAGCTTGCCGTAGCGCGCCTCGACGTAGCGCCCCTCGGAGTCGAATTCGCTGCTGCCGAAGCCGATGATCACGTCATCGGGCTCGTGGCGGCTGTACACGCCCGCGCCGCTGTAGCCCTTCTTCTCGGCGTGATGGAAGTAGCTCCTGAAGCCGTGCGGCTCGACGAATTCGGCCGGCAGGTCGTCGGCCGATACCTTGATTTCCTGCACGCACACGCAGTCGGCATTCTGTTCGCCGAGCCATTCGAAGAAGCCCTTCTTCGCGGCGGAGCGGATGCCGTTCAGGTTGGCGGTAATCACTCGCATCATGTCGGGTTCCGTTGTTCAGTTCAGTTCGATGTGGTTGCAGGATCGCAGCCTAGCGGATCTTCACGCCTTCGAGTTCCGGCTTCGGCGGCGGGAATTCGAGCTTCATGTCGGTCATCGTGCGCAGCAGCAGCTCGGCGATCATCACGTTGCGGTGCGTCTTCGAGTTCGCCGGGATCACGTACCACGGCGCATGCTCGGCCGACGTCGCGGCGAGCGCATCGCGGTACGCCGACTGGTACGCCTCCCAGTGCTTGCGCGCGTCGAGATCGGCGATGTCGAACTTCCAGTGCTTGGTCGGATCGTCGATGCGCGCCTGCAACCGCTCGCGCTGCTCGTCCTTCGAGATGTGCAGGAAGCACTTGACGATCGTCGTGCCGTTCTCGAACAGCATCGTCTCGAAATCGCGGATCTGCCGGTAGCGGCGCTCGCATTCCTTGTCATCGATCGCGCCGATCACGCGCGGCACGAGCACGTCTTCGTAGTGGCTGCGGTTGAAGATCGCGAGCTCGCCCGCGGCCGGTACCTGCGCATGCACGCGCCAGAGGAAGTCGTGCGCGGCCTCGATCGGCGTCGGCGCCTTGAACGACACGACGCGCAGGCCGAGCGGATCGACCTCGCGGAACACGGCGCGCACGGTGCCGTCCTTGCCGCTGGTATCCATCCCCTGCAGCACGAGCAGCACGCGCTTCTTCTGCTGCGTGTGCAGGCGCTCCTGCTGGACGTCGAGCTCGGTCGACACGGCCGACAGCCGTTCGCGGTCGGCGTCCTTCGACCCCGACGAAAACGGCTTCGCGGCCGGATCGAACGCATCGAGCTTGAATGCGGCAGCTTCCTTCTCGCGCGTGCTGTACGGCACGCGGAAATCGTCGAGCGACGGTTGTTTCGCCATTCGTTCCTCCGTTGGACGGTGCGATGCACACGCGCACACGATAACGCATGCACCAAAACGACGGGCCGCCCCGAACAGGTTCGGCGGCGGCCCGTGGTCAGGCGCGGTTCAGGCGCGCGGCCATGCTCAGCCGAGTTTCTTCTTCAGCAGCTCATTGACCTGCTGCGGATTGGCCTTGCCCTTGGTCGCCTTCATCGCTTGGCCGATCAGCGCGTTGAACGCCTTTTCCTTGCCGGCGCGGAACTCCTCGACCGACTTCGCGTTCGCCGCCAGCACCTCGTCGATGATCGCTTCCAGCGCGCCGGTGTCGGAAATCTGCTTCAGGCCCTTCGCGTCGATGATGCGGTCGGCCGCGCCTTCGTCGGTCGCCTTCTCGTCCCAGATCGTCGCGAAGATTTCCTTCGCGATCTTGTTCGAGATCGTGCCGTCGGCGATGCGCTGCAGCACCAGCGCAAGCTGCGCGGCCGACACGGGAATCGCGTCGATCTCGATGCCGTCGCGGTTCAGCTGCGACGACACGTCGCCCATCAGCCAGTTCGCGGCGATCTTCGCGTTCGCCGCGCCGGCCTTCGCGACCACCGCCTCGAAGTAGGCGGCCATCGCCTTGCTCGACGTCAGCACGCCCGCGTCGTACGCGGACACGCCGTACTGCTCGACGAAGCGCTGCTGCATCGCGGCCGGCAGCTCGGGCATGCCGGCCTGCACGCGCTCGACCCAGTCACGGCCGATCACGAGCGGCATCAGGTCGGGGTCGGGGAAGTAGCGGTAGTCGTGCGCGTCTTCCTTGCTGCGCATCGAACGCGTCTCGCGCTTGTCCGGATCGTAGAGGCGCGTTTCCTGCACGACTTCGCCGCCATCCTCGATCAGCTCGATCTGGCGGCGCACTTCGTAGTTGATCGCCTCTTCAAGGAACCGGAACGAGTTCAGGTTCTTGATCTCGGCACGCGTGCCGAACTTTTCCTGGCCGACCGGGCGCACCGACACGTTCGCGTCGCAGCGGAACGAGCCTTCCTGCATGTTGCCGTCGCAGATGCCGAGCCACACGACGAGCGCGTGCAGCGCCTTCGCATACGCGACGGCCTCGGCCGCGCTGCGCATTTCCGGCTCGGTGACGATCTCGAGCAGCGGCGTGCCCGCGCGGTTCAGGTCGATCCCGGTCATCCCGGCGAAGT
This sequence comes from Burkholderia sp. Bp8986, assembly GCF_003854225.1. Taxonomy (NCBI): domain Bacteria; kingdom Pseudomonadati; phylum Pseudomonadota; class Betaproteobacteria; order Burkholderiales; family Burkholderiaceae; genus Burkholderia; species Burkholderia sp. Bp8986. The sequence goes on from NZ_QTQM01000007.1 coordinate 116,359, forward strand.
CTTCATGCAGCGACTTGCCCGCATCTTCCTCGAGGTGCGCGCGGGTCAGGTTGACGGTCTTCTCGTACGCTTCCTTGCCGGCCTTTTCGTTGGCGGGCACCTGGATCGTGATCTGGCCGCCCTGCACGACCGGAATCTCGTACTGGCTGATCTGATAGCCCTTCGGCAGATCGGGGTAGAAGTAATTCTTGCGCGCGAAGATGCTGCGCGGCGCGATGGTCGAGCCGATCGCGAGGCCGAAGCGGATCGCGCGCTCGACCGCGCCGCGGTTCAGCACCGGCAGCACGCCCGGCAGCGCCAGGTCGACCGGGCAAGCCTGCGTGTTCGGCTCCGCGCCGAACTGCGTCGACGCGCCCGAGAAAATCTTCGAGACGGTCGACAGTTGCGCGTGCGTCTCGAGACCGATGACGACTTCCCATTGCGTAGTCATTGCTTACACCCCTGCCGGAACTTGCTTGTGCCAGCCGGTCGCGCGCTGGAACGCGTCGGCGACCTGCAGCATCCGGGCTTCGTTGAAATAGTTGCCGATGATCTGCAGGCCGACCGGGCGCTTCGCGTTCGCGCCGGCGCCGAAGCCGCACGGCACGCTCATGCCGGGCAGACCGGCGAGGCTCACCGACAGCGTGTAGATATCCGCGAGATACATCTGCACCGGATCGTCGCCCTTCGCGCCGAGATCCCATGCGACCGTCGGCGACGCCGGGCCCATGATCACGTCGCACGACTTGAACGCTTCCTGGAAATCGTTCGCGATGATGCGGCGGATCTTCTGCGCCTGCAGGTAGTACGCGTCGTAGTAGCCGTGCGACAGCACGTAGGTGCCGACCAGGATCCGGCGCTTCACCTCGGGGCCGAAGCCTTCAGCGCGCGACTTCTTGTACATGTCGAGCAGGTCGCCGTACTGCGCGGCGCGGTGGCCGAAGCGCACGCCGTCGAAACGCGACAGGTTCGACGACGCCTCGGCCGGCGCGATCACGTAGTACACGGGGATCGACAGTTCCGTCTTCGGCAGCGACACCGGCACGAGGGTCGCGCCGAGCGCTTCATACTGCTTGAGCGCCGCGTCGATCGACGCGCGCACGTCGTCGGCCAGACCATCACCGAAATACTCGTTCGGCAGGCCGATGCGCAGCCCCGCGAGCGGCTTGCCCGCATCGTTGCCGGCCGCCCACGGCTGGCCGAGATGACGCGTGAAATCCTCGTCGTCGCGCTCGAGGCTCGTCGAGTCGCGCTCGTCGAAGCCGGCCATCGCGTTCAGCAGCAGCGCGCAGTCGGACGCGCTCTGCGCCATCGGGCCGCCCTGGTCGAGCGACGACGCGAACGCGATCATCCCGTAGCGCGACACGCGGCCGTAAGTCGGCTTGATGCCCGTCACGCCCGCGAACGACGCGGGCTGGCGGATCGAGCCGCCGGTGTCGGTGCCGGTCGCGGCCGGCGCGAGGCGCGCGGCGACGGCCGCCGAGCTGCCGCCCGAGCTGCCGCCCGGCACGGCGTTCGTGTCCCACGGGTTCTTCACCGCGCCGAACGCCGAGTTCTCGTTGGACGAGCCCATCGCGAACTCGTCCATGTTGGTCTTGCCGAGCGTGACCATGCCGGCCGCCTGCAGGCGGGCGACGACGGTCGCGTCGAACGGGCTTTCGTAGTTCGCGAGCATCTTCGAGCCGGCGGTCGAGCGCCAGCCGCGCGTGACGAACACGTCCTTGTGCGCGATCGGCAGGCCGGTCAGCGCGCCGCCCGCGCCGCGCGCGAGTTCGGCGTCGGCGGCCTTCGCCTGCGCAAGGGTGAGGTCGGCATCGACATGGACGAACGCGTTCAGGTCGCGTGCCGCGTCGATCCGTTTCAGGTAGAGCTGCGCGAGCTCGACGGCCGAGCATTCCTTGGCGGCGAGCGCGGCGCGCAGTTCGGTCAGGCTTTTTGCGTGCATTGAGTGGTTTTCCTGGGAATTCTGGGTGGCGCGCGGCGCAGGCCGGCCGGCGCGCTTCTCATCGAATGCTTACTCGATCACCTTCGGCACGAGATAGAGGCCGTCCTGGACGGCCGGCGCCGGACGCTGGTTGTCGTCGCGATTGACGACTTCCGTCACGGCGTCGTCGCGCAGGCGCTGCGCGACTTCCTGGATCTGTTCGATCGGGTGGGCGAGCGGCGCGATGCCGGCGGTGTCGACCGCCTGCATCTGCTCGACGAGGCCGAAGAATTCATTGAGCTGGCCGAGCGTATGCTCGGCGTCGGCGTCGGCCATTTCGAGTCGCGCCAGGTGCGCGATGCGTTTCACATCGGTCAGGGTCAGGGCCATGCGATCACCGGAAAAACAAGGCTGCGCAGCGCATTGAAAACCGCGCTGCGGCGGGGGGTTGGAGGGTACGATCCCACCCTCAAAAATCAGGGCCGAAGCGGCAAAAATACCGTCCGTTTCGATTCAAATACCGCGAAATTATAAGGTATCATTACGCGTTCGACCCAAACCCGGCAGCCTTTTCCCGCACCGTTTCGCCCCGCTTCGGCAAGCCGTGCGTGCTTCGTGCGATTCCCGGTAGACATCACTCGCAGCTTCGTGCGCCGCGGCGGCCGCTTCCGCCACGCTTCCCGAGGCTGTTATTTTTTCCGCTGCCCGCCCTCAGCGTTCGCTATGCAGGGCCGGCCCAGAGCGAAACAGGATTCTGAATGTTCGGTTTTTTGCGCAGCTACTTCTCCAACGATCTGGCGATCGACCTCGGCACCGCAAACACCCTGATCTACATGCGTGGCAAGGGCATCGTGCTCGATGAGCCGTCGGTCGTGTCGATCCGCCAGGAAGGCGGCCCCAACGGCAAGAAGACGATCCAGGCAGTCGGCAAGGAAGCCAAGCAGATGCTCGGCAAGGTGCCGGGCAACATCGAGGCGATCCGCCCGATGAAGGACGGCGTGATCGCCGACTTCACCGTCACCGAGCAGATGATCAAGCAGTTCATCAAGACGGCGCACGAGTCGCGCATGTTCTCGCCGTCGCCGCGCATCATCATCTGCGTGCCGTGCGGCTCGACCCAGGTCGAGCGCCGCGCGATCAAGGAAGCCGCGCACGGCGCCGGCGCATCGCAGGTCTACCTGATCGAGGAGCCGATGGCGGCCGCGATCGGCGCCGGCCTGCCGGTGTCGGAAGCCACCGGCTCGATGGTCGTCGACATCGGCGGCGGCACCACGGAAGTCGGCGTGATCTCGCTCGGCGGCATCGTCTACAAAGGCTCGGTGCGCGTCGGCGGCGACAAGTTCGACGAAGCGATCGTCAACTACATCCGCCGCAACTACGGGATGCTGATCGGTGAGCAGACGGCCGAGGCGATCAAGAAGGAAATCGGCTCCGCGTTCCCGGGCTCCGAAGTCAAGGAAATGGAAGTGAAGGGCCGCAACCTGTCGGAAGGCATTCCGCGCAGCTTCACGATCTCCAGCAACGAAATCCTCGAAGCGCTGACCGATCCGCTGAACCAGATCGTGTCGTCGGTGAAGATCGCCCTCGAGCAGACGCCGCCGGAACTCGGCGCCGACATCGCCGAGCGCGGGATGATGCTGACGGGCGGCGGCGCACTGCTGCGCGACCTCGACCGCCTGCTCGCGGAAGAAACCGGCCTGCCGGTGCTCGTCGCCGAAGATCCGCTCACCTGCGTCGTACGCGGTTCGGGCATGGCGCTCGAACGCATGGACAAGCTGGGCAGCATCTTCTCGTACGAGTGATCGACGAGTGATCGCCTAAGCAGTCCCGTTTGATATGGCGCACCCGCGGCGTGGCCGGATCGCTCGTTCAGAACGAACCGCCACGCCGTTCGCGCGTCTGAGCATTATTTAACCGATCGCCACGCGCCCGGCGCCGACCATGGAATACAGTCCGCCGCCCCTCTTCAAGCAAGGTCCGCCCGCGCTCGCGCGGCTCATCTTCTTCGTCGCCCTCGCCATCGCGCTTCTCGTATCGGACGCGCGCTTCAGCACGCTCGAAATCGTCCGCGGCGTGCTCGGCACCGTGCTGTACCCGCTGCAGCGCGCGGCGCTCGTGCCGCGCGACCTGTTCATGGGCGCGGCCGACATCGCCGTCACCGGTGCGTCGCTGCGCCACGAGAACGACGCGCTGCGCAAGCGCAACCTGCAGCTGTCCACGCAGGCCAACCAGGCCGCGGTGCTCGCGCAGGAAAACACGCATCTGCGCGCCGTGCTCGAGCTGCGCCAGCACATCGCGACGCATTCGACGCCGGTCGAGATCCAGTACGACACCAGCGACCCGTTCACGCAGAAGATCGTGATCGGCCAGGGTTCGCAGCAGGGCATCCAGAACGGCGCGCCGGTCGTCAGCGAGGACGGCGTGATCGGCCAGGTCACGCGCGTGTTCCCGCTGCAGGCCGAAGTCACGCTGATCACCGACCGCGATCTCGCGATTCCCGTGCAGGTGCTGCGCACCGGCCTGCGCAGCGTGATCTACGGCACGCCGAAGGGCGATTCGCTCGACCTGCGCTTCGTGCCGACGAGCTCGGACCTCGTCGCGGGCGACGAGCTCGTCACGAGCGGCCTCGATGGCGTCTATCCGCCGGGCCTGCCGGTTGCGAAGGTCGCGAAGGTCGACAAGCTCGCCGATACCGCGTTCGCGCGCGTGACCTGCGCGCCGGTCGCCGCCGTGCGCGGCGCGCGGCAGATGCTCGTGCTGCATTACCAGAACGATGTCCCGCCGCGCCCGGCCGAGCCCGAGCCGGCCGACAAGAACGCGAAGGGCAAGAAGGGCGCGAAGGCCGCCGCGAAGAGCGACAAAGCCGACAAGGCCGAGAAGGCCGACGCGAACGCGAAGCCGGCCGCCGCGGCCGCAGCCGGCGCGAAACCGGCGCCGGCTGCACCTGCCGCCCCCGCCGCTCCGGCCAAGCCCGCCGCCGCGCCCGCGAAGCCCGCGGCCGGGCAACCAGGAGCCCAGCGATGAACCGCCCGCAATACATCCTGCAGCCGGTCAATCCGTACTTCATCGTCTTCAGCCTCGCCGCCGCGTTCCTGCTGAACCTGATGCCGTGGGGCCGCCTGCCCGGCGTGCCCGACTTCGTCGCGCTCGTGCTGCTGTTCTGGAACATCCACCAGCCGCGCAAGGTCGGGATGGGCGTCGCGTTCGCGCTCGGCATCCTGATGGACGTGCATGACGCGGGGCTGCTCGGCGAGCATGCGCTCGCCTATACGCTGCTGTCGTACGGCGCGATCACGATCCACCGCCGCGTGCTGTGGATGCCGATCGGCGTGCAGGTGCTGTACGTCACGCCGCTGCTCGTCGTCGCGCAGCTGGTGCCGTTCGTGATCCGCCTCGTGATGGGCGCCGCGTTTCCCGGCTGGCGCTATCTGGTGGACGGCTTCGTCGAGGCCGCGCTGTGGCCGATCGCGAGCCACCTGCTGCTGATGCCGCAACGCCGCCCGGTCGACCCGGACGATACGCGCCCCATCTGAGCCGGACCGACCTTGAATACCCGCCGCCCCCACGCCCGCGCGCCGCGCTCCGGGGCGGCTCCTCGCCCGCGCGCGCTCGCCGCGCACGGGCCAGATCGATCGTAACCGCATGACCGAATTCAACGACACCCAACAGCAGCTCTCGAAGTTCCGCCTGCGCGTCGCGGCGGCGGGCGTGTTCGTGTTCGTCTGCTTCGGGCTGCTCGCGAGCCGCTTCTTCTACCTGCAGCTGATGCAGCACGGCAAATACGCGCTGCAGGCCGAGGAAAACCGCATCTCGGTCGCACCAATCGTGCCGAACCGCGGGATCATCACCGACCGCAACGGCGTGGTCCTCGCGAAGAACTATTCGGCCTACACGCTCGAGATCACGCCGTCGAAGCTCGACGACACGCTCGACAACACGATCGACAAGCTGTCCGAGATCATCCCGATCGACGCGCGCGACCGCCGCCGCTTCAAGAAGCTGCAGGAAGACTCGAAGAACTTCGAGAGCCTGCCGATCCGCACGCGCCTCACCGACGCGGAAGTCGCGCGCTTCACCGCGCAGCGCTTCCGCTTTCCCGGCGTCGACGTGCGCGCGCGGCTGTTCCGCCAGTACCCGCTCGGCATGACGGCCGCGCACGTGATCGGCTACATCGGCCGGATCTCGAAGCGCGACCAGGATCGCATCGACGCGATGAGCGACGACAACGACAGCGACCAGGAACACTACGATCCGCGTCGCGACGCGAACAACTACAAGGGCACCGACTACATCGGCAAGATCGGCGTCGAGCAGAGCTACGAAACCGAGCTGCACGGCCTCACGGGCTTCGAGGAAGTCGAGGTGACGGCCGGCGGCCGGCCCGTGCGCACGTTGTCGCGCACGCAGGCGACGCCCGGCAACAACCTCGTGCTGTCGCTCGACATCGCGCTGCAGCAGGTCGCCGAGCAGGCGTTCGCCGGCAAGCGCGGCGCGCTCGTCGCGATCGAGCCGAAGACCGGCGACGTGCTCGCGTTCGTGTCGTCGCCGAGCTTCGACCCGAACTCGTTCGTCGACGGCATCGACCAGCAGACCTGGGACGAACTGAACAACTCGCCCGACAAGCCGCTCCTGAACCGCCCGCTGCACGGCACCTACCCGCCCGGCTCGACGTACAAGCCGTTCATGGCGCTGGCCGGCCTGACGCTCGGCAAGCGCACGCCGGGCTGGGGCTTCCAGGATCCCGGCTACTTCACGTTCGGCGGGCACACGTTCCGCAACGACGTGCGCTCGGGCCAGGGCTGGGTCGACATGAACAAGGCGATCATGGTGTCGAACGACACCTACTTCTACATGCTCGCGCGCGATCTCGGCGTGAACGCGATCGCGAACTTCATGAAGCCGTTCGGCTTCGGCCAGATCACCGGCATCGACATCCAGGGCGAGGCGCGCGGGATCCTGCCGTCGACCGACTGGAAGAAGAAGGCGTTCAAGAAGGCCGCGCAGCAGAAGTGGTTCGACGGCGAGACGATCAGCCTCGGGATCGGCCAGGGCTACAACTCGTACACGATCCTGCAGCTCGCGCATGCCACCGCGACGCTCGCGAACAACGGCGTCGTGATGAAGCCCCACCTCGTGAAGGAAGTCGAGGATCCGATCACGCGCGGGCGCCACCTGACCGTGCCGAAGGAAAGTGAAACGATCCCGCTCAAGCAGGCCGACATCGATGTCGTGAAGCGCGGGATGGAGAACGTGATCGAGAACCCGTCCGGCACCGCGTACAAGGTGTTCCGCGGCGCGTCGTACCTCGCGGCCGGCAAGACCGGTACCGCGCAGGTGTTCTCGCTGCAGGGCTCGAACTACAAGGGCCACCTGCTCGCCGAGCACCTGCGCGACCACGCGCTGTTCATCGCGTACGCGCCGGTCGACCATCCGCAGATCGCGCTCGCGCTGGTCGTCGAGAACGGCGGCTGGGGCGCGCAGGCCGCGGGCCCGATCGCGCGCCGCGTGCTCGACTTCTACCTCGTCGAGCGCCAGAAACCGGAGAACGAGGCGGCTGCCGTCGCCGCCGCCGCGTCGGCGACCGAGCCGATCAGCGCACCGGTGATCGGCGATGCCTCGAAGGCAGTGTCCGTCGCGGCCGGCTTCAAGGCGCTGCCGCAGCCGGTCGTGCCGGCCGCGGCCAGCGCGGCGGATGCGGCATCGGCCGCGTCGGCGCCCGATGCGCCGGGTGCGGCCGCGGCAAGCGCGGCGCAGCCCGCCGACGCGAGCGCCGCGGCGCCGAGGGCCGCGAGCCTGCCGCCGATCCGGCGCCCGCACCGGCCGCGCCGGCCCGCCAGCGACGCGCAGCCGCTCGCCGCCGCGCCGCGCGACGACAACTTCCGTGTCACGGCCTCCGCGAAAGCGGTGAACGCCGGCACCGCTCATTAACGGAGAAAGGCATGCAATTCGACAAGCGCGCCTGGCTCGACAAGATCAAGCAGATGTTCGCGGGCTTCGACCGCCCGCTCGCCCTCATCGTGTTCCTGCTGCTGTGCGTCGGCATCGTCACGCTGTACAGCGCGTCGATCGACATGCCGGGCCGCGTCGAGGATCAGCTGCGCAACATCCTGCTGACGTTCGTGCTGATGTGGGTGATCGCCAACATCCCGCCGACGACACTGATGCGCTTCGCGGTCCCGCTCTATACGTTCGGGGTCACGCTGCTGGTCGCCGTCGCGCTGTTCGGGATGACCAAGAAGGGCGCGAAGCGCTGGCTGAACGTCGGCGTCGTGATCCAGCCGTCGGAAATCCTAAAGATCGCGACACCGCTGATGCTCGCGTGGTACTACCAGCGCCGCGAAGGCGGGCTGCGCTGGTACGACTTCATCGCCGCGTTCGCGATCCTGCTGGTGCCGGTCGGCCTGATCGCGAAGCAGCCCGACCTCGGCACGGGCCTGCTCGTGTTCGCGGCCGGCTTCTTCGTGATCTACCTCGCGGGCCTGTCGTTCAAGCTGATCGTGCCGGTGCTCGTCGCGGGCGTGATCGCGGTCGGCTCGATCGCCGTGTTCGAAGAGCGCATCTGCCAGCCCGAAGTGCAGTGGCCGCTGATGCACGACTACCAGAAGCACCGCGTGTGCACGCTGCTCGATCCGACCTCCGACCCGCTCGGCAAGGGCTTCCACACGATCCAGGCCGTGATCGCGATCGGCTCGGGCGGCGCGCTCGGCAAGGGCTACCTGAAGGGCACCCAGGCCCACCTCGAATTCATTCCGGAGAAGCACACCGACTTCATCTTCGCGGTGTTCTCGGAAGAATGGGGGCTCGCCGGCGGCCTCGTGCTGCTGACGCTGTACATGGCGCTGATCGCACGCGGGCTCTATATCGCCGCGCAGGGCGCGACGCTGTTCGGCCGGCTGCTCGCGGGCTCGCTCACACTCGCGTTCTTCGTCTACGCATTCGTCAACATCGGGATGGTGAGCGGCGTGCTGCCCGTCGTCGGCGTGCCGTTGCCGTTCATGAGTTACGGCGGCACCGCACTCGCGACGCTCGGTGTCGCGATCGGCATGATCATGAGCGTCGGGCGACAGCGGCGGTTGATGAAGAGCTGACGGCGCGGCGCGACACGGCACGCAGTCGAAAGTAATGAAAAACGGCGCCTCGGCGCCGTTTTTTCGTTCTGCGCGTATCGCATGGCGCCGGCGCTGCCTACTCACTGCGGTGGCGTCGCGCGCGGGCTCCCATGATCCGCACCGGCGCCCGATGCAGGCTCCTGCGCCTTGAGCCGCGCGCTCAGTTCCTTGAATTTCAGCCCGGCCGTCTCGTCGCCCTGCGCGGCCGCGGCCGCGTAATACGCGCGCGCGATGTTCAGGTTCTGCGTGACGCCGTCGCCACCGCGCTCGTAGAACGACGCGGTCACGTACTGCGCGGTCGGCTCGCCCGCGTCGGCCGCCTGCTTGTACCACTCGAACGCCCGCCGGTTGTCGCGCGGCGTGCCGCGCCCGTCGAGGAACTGGTTCGCGAGCGACAGCTCGGCCTGCACGTGCCCCTGCTTCGCCGCGCGCAGGAACCAGCGGTGCGCTTCGGCCGGGTTGCGCGCAACGAACTCGCCGTCGTCGAACATGCGCCCGTACACGTACTGCGCATGCGACATGTTCGCGTCGGCCGCCCGCTTCAGCCAGCGCAGCCCTTCGTCGACGTTCGCGGTCACGCCGACACCCGTGAGCAGCATCATCGCGTAGTTGAACTGCGCGAGCCGGTCGCCGCGTTCGGCCGCGTCGTGGAACTGCACCAGCGCTGCGCGATAGTCGCCCGCGTTGTAGTCGGCCACCGCGGATTGCGTCTCGCGCGCCGGGTCCGGCTTCGCGTGCGGCGCATTCTGCGCAACCGCCGCGACGCATACGGCCCACAGCCCGAGCAGCGCGCCGATCCGCCCGCGTACGCCGGCCGCAAGCCGCACACCTTCGTGCCCCGCGCCGTCGACATCGTTCATGACCGCACCTCCTGCAATGCCTGGCGCGTCGCACGCAGCAGCCAGCTCACGTCGGCCGACAGCGTGATCATCCGGAAGCCGGCCTCGCGATACTGGCGCGCGGTTGCGGTATCGCTCGCGAAGATGCCGACCGCGACGCCGGCCTGCTTGCCGGCCGCGAGCACGCGCGCGATCGCGGTTTCGACGTCCGGATGGCGGCTGTCGCCGAGGTGCCCGAGGCTCGCCGCCAGATCGGCCGGGCCGACGAACAGGCAGTCGACGCCCGGCGTCGCGGCGATCCGCTCGACTTCGTCGATACCGCGCGCCGATTCGATCTGCACGATCACCGCGACCTGCGCGTTCGCCGTCTGCAGGTAATCGCGGCGCATGCCGAACGCCGCCGCACGCACCATGCCGGCCACGCCACGCAGCCCGTCGGGGGAATCCGGCGACGGGAAGCGCGTGAGCCGCACCGCGTGCGCGGCCTCGTCGGGCGTCTCGATGCACGGGAACATCAGCGTGCGCGCGCCGGCGTCGAGTGCGCGCTTCACGAGCCACGGCTCGCGCCCCGGCACGCGCACGACGGGCTCGCTCGGCAGGTGCGCGGCAGCCAGCGCGCGCAGTTGCGACGCGACGTCGCGGCTGTCGTTCGGCGCATGCTCCATGTCGATGCAGAGCCAGTCGTAGCCGGCGTGGGCGAGCGCTTCCGCGGCCGAATCGCAGCCGAGCGACAGCCACAGGCCGTACAGCGGCTCGTCGCCGTCGTGCAGGCGTTGTTTGAGGGAATTGGTGAGCGTGCTCATCGATACGGGCTCCTGGACGGAACGGCAATCGAACGGGACAAGCAACGGGCGAAGCGGGCGCAATGCGCCGGGCCGCGATGCCCGGCGGCGCCGGACCGGGCCCTGGAACGTCAGTCGGTCGTGAGCAGCCGATCTGACAGCGCGGGCCGCGCGATGTCGCACGGATGTGTTTTCCGGTGCCACGCAACGATCATAGCGCGGCGTCACGCGGAATGTGGGAACAGGCGGGGAACGGCGCCGGGCGAGGCCGCGCGGCGCGGCGGCAGGCAGCCCGCGCCGGCTGGCGGGGCTGCCGGGAAGGCAGGATCAGCGGCCGGGCTGGCGCTCGACGTCGGCCCAGCAGTTCGGCGTTTCGTACAGGCGCACGCGCTCCAGGCGCAGGTTCACACCGTAGTGCGCGTCGTACACGTTCGCGAGGATGTCGAACGCGATCGCCGCGAGGTTCTCGACGGTCGGGATCCGGTCGAGCACGACGGTCTTGTGGTCGGCCATCTGCTCGAGGAACGAGCGCACGACTTCGTCGCGCGCATAGACCAGGAACGCGTGATCCCACTTGTTCACGAGGTGCTCGACCGCGAGCGCCTTCACGTCGGCGAAGTCCATCACCATGCCGCGGTCGGGCGCCCCCTCGGTATCGACGAGATCGCCGCGCAGCGTGACTTCGAGCACGTAGCGATGGCCGTGCAGGTTGCGGCACTGGCTGCGGTGATCGGGAATGCGGTGGCCCGCGTCGAATTCGAGTTTTCGGGTAATCAGCACGATGTCAAAAGCCGTGGCTCAGGGAATGTTCAGATATTTGTGGGTCTGCATCGACAGCCGCCACTGCGGATGCCGCTTGCACCAGTCGATCGCGAGCTTCGTATTGAGATCGCGCGACGGGCCGTCCATCGGCTGCACGAGAAAATACTCGAAATCGAGCTTCGCGTAATCGGCCAGCCGCTGGTTGTCCTGCGGGATCACGACCTTCAGTTCGTTGCCCTTCGTGACGACGAGCGGCGCGTCGGCCTTCGGGCTCACGCAGATCCAGTCGATCGTCTCGAGCACCGGCAGCGAGCCGTTGGTCTCGATCGCGATCTCGAAGCCCGCCGCGTGCAGCGCGTCGACGAGCGGCTGGTCGAGCTGCAGCATCGGCTCGCCGCCCGTGCAGACGACGAAGCGGTGCGCCTCGCCGTTCGGCCACAGGCCGGCGATCGTCGCGACGAGCGCGTCGGCGTCCTTGAACTTGCCGCCGTTCTCGCCGTCGGTGCCGACGAAGTCGGTATCGCAGAAGCGGCACACGGCGTCCGCCCGATCCTCTTCGCGGCCCGACCACAGATTGCAGCCGGCGAACCGGCAGAACACGGCCGGACGGCCCGCGTTCGCGCCCTCGCCCTGCAACGTGTAGAAAATTTCCTTGACCGCGTAAGTCATCGTGCTTCGTCCGGCTCGCGCCGCTCGTTGTCGATCAGAATCCGTTATCCATCCAGCGCTGCCGGCGCACCCGCGTCACAGCGGTGCTTCGGTCACGCGCTCGCCCTTCAGGTAGGCCTCGTAGCCGCGCTTGCGCAGCTTGCAGGCCGGGCATTCGCCGCAGCCGAAGCCCCAGTCGTGCAGTTCCGCGCGCTCGCCCACGTAGCACGTGTGCGTCTCGACGCGGATCAGCTCGACGAGCGCCTCGCCGCCGAGCTGCTCGGCGAGTTGCCAGGTCTGCGCCTTGTCGAGCCACATCAGTGGCGTCTCGAGCACCATGCGCGTGTCCATGCCGAGGTTCAGCGCGACCTGCAGCGCCTTCATCGTATCGTCGCGGCAGTCCGGGTAGCCCGAGAAATCGGTCTCGCACATCCCGCCGACCAGCACGCGCAAGCCGCGGCGATAGGCGATCGCGGCCGCGATCGTCATGAACAGCAGGTTGCGGCCCGGCACGAACGTGTTCGGCAAGCCGTTCGCCGCGGTCTCGATCTCGATCGTGCGGGTCATCGCGGTATCGCTGATCGCGCCGAGCACCGACAGGTCGACCATGTGATCGTCGCCGAGGCGGTCGGCCCAGGCGGGAAACTGACGCTTCAGCGCGTCGCGCACGCCTTCGCGACATTCGAGTTCGACGCGGTGGCGCTGGCCGTAATCGAAGCCGAGCGTCTCGACCGTCTGGTAGCGTTCGAGGGCCCAGGCCACGCACGTGGCCGAGTCCTGCCCGCCGGAAAACAACACGAGCGCGCCGTCTTTAGCGTCTGTCCGAATCACCGTGATACTCCGTGAATGTGTAGGCTCGCGTCGCGCTGCGCCCCGGGGCCGGCTGCCGCCGGGCGGCCCGACGCGTGCCGGCCTGCGCCGGCTCGACCAGTATAGGCAGCGCGGTCGGCCGCGAACGCGGCGGAGCGCTTATACCGCCCATCGCGCGGCTTCGTTGCCGCACATCACGGCAGCGCCTGCGGGCAGCCTTGCCGTGCGCATGAAGCGATGCGCTAAGTCATTGAGCGGGCACGGATTTTATCACGCCCCGGCGAATGCTGCCGGGCGCACCGCCAATGCCGCGCGAACCCACCACAAACGAAAAACCCCAAGAACCTTCCGATTCTTGGGGTTGGAACTGCTGGTGGCCTGGGACGGAATCGAACCATCGACACGCGGATTTTCAATCCGCTGCTCTACCAACTGAGCTACCGGGCCAACGAAGAAACAAAGTATATCGAGCTTTATTGAGTCGCACAAGGGGTTTCGTGAAATTTCTTATACGGCCCCTTCCGACGGCTTCTTGCCGAGCTCGACGCCGAGCTGCTTGAGCTTGCGATACAGGTGCGTGCGCTCGAGGCCCGTCTTCTCCGCGACGCGCGTCATGCTGCCGTTCTCGCGCGCGAGGTGATATTCGAAGTACGCGCGCTCGAACGCGTCGCGCGCTTCGCGCAACGGGATGTCGAACGGAATCGCGGCCGTCTGGCCCGCGAGGCCGAGCGCCGCGGCCATGTCGTCGCCGAGCGTCGGCAGCGCGGCCGCGGACGCGACCGCCGCCGGGCCCGATGCCTGGCCGCCGCCCGCCTTCGCCGCCGCATTGGCAGACACCGGTGCCGCGCCGCGCGCGAGACCGTGCTCGACGGACTTCAGCAGCTTCTGCAGCGCGATCGGCTTCTCGAGGAAATCGAGTGCGCCGATCTTCGTCGCCTCGACGGCGGTATCGATCGTCGCGTGCCCGGACATCATGATCACGGGCATCGTCAACAGGCCCTGCGCCGCCCATTCCTTGAGCAGCGTGACGCCGTCGGTATCGGGCATCCAGATATCGAGCAGCACGAGATCGGGCGCCTGATTCAGACGGTATTCCCGCGCGGCCTGCGCGTTTTCCGCCGCCTCGACGACATGTCCTTCATCGCTGAGGATCTCCGAGAGCAATTCCCGGATGCCCATTTCATCATCTACCACCAGGATGGTTGCCATTTACGCTGCCTTTGTCTGCACACTTGCTTTTGTCTTGGCGGGAGCCGCCCCGCCCTGCGCGCCGGATTCGACGCCTGGCGTATCGCTCGCCATCTGCAGGAACAGGATCGACACCTGCGCACCCTCGACGGTCTCGCCGTGCATGCGATTGCGCAGATCGATCCGCGCGCCGTGCTCATCGACGATTTTCTTGACCGTGGCCAATCCGAGCCCCGTGCCCTTCGCCTTCGTCGTCACGTAAGGCTCGAACGCACGGGTCAGGATGCGTGCCGGAAAACCGGGCCCGTTGTCGGACACGGTAAGACGTACCGCGACGCGCGTTTTGCCCTCGGCGTCGGGGTCGCCATATTCTACTGTCTTGGTTTCGATCAACACACGCGGATGCGCGACTTCCGCGACCGAATCCTGCGCGTTCTGCAGCAGGTTGTGAATCACCTGGCGCAGTTGCGTCGCGTCGCCGCGGATCACCGGCAGCGACGGCGCGAGTTCGGCGACGATCGCGCTCTTGCCTTCGCCGACACCATACAGCCCGAGCACCTCGCTCGCCAGTTCGTTCAGCTGCAGGTTGGCGAGCACCGCCGGCGGCGTGCGCGCATATTCGCGGAAGTCGTCGACCATCCGCTTCATCGCGGCCACCTGGTTGACGATCATCGTCGCGCCGCGCTTGAGCACGTCGGCATCGGGCGGCGCGAGCTTGTCGGACAGCTTCATCTGCAGGCGCTCGGCCGACAGCTGGATCGGCGTCAGCGGGTTCTTGATCTCGTGCGCGAGCCGCCGCGCGACCTCGCCCCATGCGACCGAACGCTGCGCGGAAATCACGTCGGAGATGTCGTCGAACACGACGACGTAGCCGGACGTTTGCGGATCGTCGGCCTCGCCCTCGACGGTCGATACGAGGCGCGTGCCGCGTACGAGCAAGGTCAGCGGATCGGCTTCGCCCGGCACTTCGATCGCGAACTGCTGCTGCCAGTGGCCGCGGTCGCCGCCGCCGTCGTC
Source organism: Burkholderia sp. Bp8986 (assembly GCF_003854225.1). Classification (NCBI taxonomy): domain Bacteria; kingdom Pseudomonadati; phylum Pseudomonadota; class Betaproteobacteria; order Burkholderiales; family Burkholderiaceae; genus Burkholderia; species Burkholderia sp. Bp8986. The sequence continues at coordinate 131,417 of NZ_QTQM01000007.1, forward strand.
GGACGCCGCTTCGCGATCGGCGAACGCCTTGCGCACCATCGCGCCGAATTCCGCGATGACGCCGATCCGGTCGAGCGCCGTGCCGATCATCGCGCCGAACGGTTGCCGGAAAATTCGCTCGGCGCCGCGGTTGGCCGTCGTCAGCCGGAACTGGCGATCGAGCACGAACACGCCGGCGGTCAGGTTCGCGAGGATGCTCTCGAGATAGGTCTTCGAATGCTCGAGCGCGACCCGGTTCTTCTCGACCGCGAGCCGCGCCTCGGACAGCTGGCGCGTCATCGCATTGAACGACTGCGTGAGGAAGCCGAGCTCGTCGCGCGACTTGATCTCGCGCTTCGGCGTGTAGTCGCCTTCCGTGATCTCCTTCGTGCCCTGCGCGAGCAGGAACAGCGGCCGCGCGAGCTGCTGGCCGAGCGCGAGCGCGAGCATCATCGCGATGAAGGTCGCGAGGAACAGCGCGAGCGTCAGCGTGCCGATGTACATCTTGCGCAAGCCCGTGCGGCCGAGCGATTTTTCCTGGTACTCGCGATACGCGCGCTGCACTGCGTCCGCATTGTGCGCGAGCGTGGGCGGCACCGGCTGCGTGAGCTGCAGGAACCGCTCCGCCGGCTGCAGCAGCGACGTCGTCGCGTCGGGAATCGGCCGCACGACACGCAGCCGCAATGCGCCCTTCGCGCCATGCGCGCGCGGGTCGCCGTCGACCTCGCCCTCGATCGCCGCATACGCGCCGTGTTCGCGCGCCTGGCTCAGCATCAGCGGCGTCGGCAGGTCGTCCGGAATCAGCGCGGCGAAATTGCCCGATGCCTGCGCGACGATGTGCAGGTCGGGCGCCGCGCCGGAGCCGCCGCGACTCGGCTCGACGATCGTCGCATCCTGCACGCCGAACTGGTCGCGCAGGCGCAAGAGCGTGAGCGTCGTGCCGTTCGTGTTCGCATCGACGCTCGCGAGCTGGTCGGACATCAGCCGCGCCTTCGTCTGCAGGTCGGACAGCGACGCGTCGAGCATCCCGCGGCCGAGGTTCAGGCCGGCCGTCAGCGCGGTCTCGACGTTCACGTCGAACCACGACTCGATACTGCGCGACACGAACTGGTACGACACGATGTAGATGATCCCGCCCGGCACCACGCCGACGAGCGCGAAGAACACCGCGAGCTTCGCGAGCAGCCGCGTGCCGAACTTGCCCTTCCTCAGGCGCACGACGATCATCCCGATCAGCCCGAGCACCACGAGCAGGAACACGAGCGCGACGACGATGTTCGTCGCGTACAGCCACGAGTAGTAGCGGTCGAAGAATTCGGTGTTCGCGCTCGCGGCCGCGAGCAGCACGAGCAGCAGCAATGCGGTGATCGCGACGGTCGAGACGATCACGCGAACGAGGAGGCTCTTCCCGCTGGCCGCGCGGCGCACTTTATTTAGCACGTTCGGTCACCGTGAAGGTAAAGCGCTTCCAGTCCGACCCGAGCGTCCAGTCGCGGTTGTTCACCGCGTCGACCTGGAACGGCTTCGGCATCAGCGCCGTATCGAGCTGCATCCGCACCGAGGCCGTGTAGGTTTCGCCGGCACGCACCTGGTTGCGGTCGATCACGTGCCACGACGTGATGTGCCGGACGACCGCGAGCGCGTCCTTCAGCGACGGGAAGCCGAGTTGCAGGCCGCCGGTCGACACGCGGTACTCGCGCGTGAGCGGCTGGAACGACAGCCGGATCGTCTGCGACACCGACACCGGCTGCTCGTCGAACCAGTACCAGCGCGCGCGGCCCAGTTCGAAATCGGTCGTGAAGTAAAGCGGGATGCCCTTGTTGACGGCATCCTCGAGGTTCGGATTCAGCTCGAAATCGAAGCGGGCATCGAGGCTCCAGCCGCTTCCGTCAGCCTGCAGCGATGCACGCTGCACGGCGATCGACTCGGCGCGCGCCGGCCGAACGACCGTCATGCACAGCGTCAACGCGACCAGCAGGACGGCCGCAAGCCGAAGTGGAAAAAGGTGTTTGATCGTCACCGTTTCTGAAACCGCGCGTAGAAAAATCCGTCGTGATCGGTGTTCTGGTCGCGTGCGCCGGCCGCCCCGCCGTGCACGCCGCCCGGCAGCAGTTGGCCGGGCGCGTCCAATCGTACCGCATCTTCACAGGCCGCTTCAAACCAGCGCGCCTGCAATTCACCTTCCTCGGGGAAGATCGAACAGGTCACGTAGAGCAGTTCGCCGCCCGGTTTCACCAGCGGCCACAACGCGCTCAGGATGCGGCGCTGTTCCGCGACGAGCGCGGCGATGTCGGCTTCGCGGCGCAGCCAGCGGATGTCGGGATGACGGCGCACGATGCCGGACGCCGAGCACGGCACGTCGGCCAGGATGCGATCGAACGGACGGCCGTCGTACCACGCGTTCGGTGCGCCCGCGTCGCCGACGCGCACGTCCGCCGCGAGCGACAGGCGCGCGAGGTTCTCGCCGATGCGCGCCGCGCGGGTCGCGTCGCTTTCGAGCGCAACGACTTCCGCGTCGGCCAGTTCGAGGATATGCCCGGTCTTGCCGCCCGGTGCCGCGCACGCGTCGAGCACGCGCATGCCGTCGCGCGCACCGAGCCATTCGGCCGCGAGCTGCGCGCCGGCGTCCTGCACCGACACGACGCCATCGGCGAAGCCCGGAATGCGATCGACTGGCAGCGCCGACGCGAGCCGCACCGCGTGACGGCCGATCGCGGTCGCGTCGATCCCGCTCGCACGCAGCGTGTCGAGATACGCGTCGACGCTCGCGCGGCGCGCGTTCACACGCAGCGTCAGCGGCCCCTGGCGCTCGCCGGCCGCGAGGATCGCCTGCCATGCGTCGGGCCATGCGCGCTTCACCGCGTCGACCCACCAGGTGCGGTAATTCCAGCGCGCGACCGGATCGTCCTGCAGCGCCGCGACGAGCACGTCGCGCTCGCGCAGGAAACGCCGCAGCACCGCGTTGACCAGCCCCTTCGCGAACGCGTATTCGCGTCGCGCGCCGATTACAGTCACGGCCTGGTCGACGATCGTGAACGCCGGATATGCAGCCGTTTCCTCCGGATCGAGCAGCAGCGCGAATGCGCCGGCGAGCACCGCATGCACATGCGCGGGCGGCGCTTTGCTGACGAGCCGGCCGATCAGCCAATCGGCGCTCCCGAGACGACGCATCGTCCGGTATGCAACGTCCTGCGTCGCGCCACGCGCAAGCGCCTGCGTGCCGGCCGGCATCTGCGCGAACACCGCGGCCAGTGCCGCCGGCAGCGCGGTGCCGCGCCGCACCGCATCGACTGCCTGCGCGGCCGCGTCGAGCGCGAAGCCCAGCGAATCGGGCGCGAGATGCAGCGCGGACGGGCGCGCCGGGCGGCCGGAGGAAGACGGGGCGGAGGAACGGGTTCGTGTCATCGGAGCAAAATCGGCAAACGGGTGCCGCGAGCGGCGGGAACCCTGCGGCCGCATGGCCGCCGCGATTCCAAACCGCGCATTGTAGCGTGAGGTCATGCGGCCCCTTTACGGGGCGCACAAATGAAACACCCCGCAGCGCGGGGCATGCGGGGCGATGTGTCGAGCGCTGCGCGACTTAGTCGAAGCGGCCGGTACGGGCCATCTCCATCAGGCGCGCGATGCGCTCCTCGGTCGCCGGGTGCGTGGAGAACAGGTTCTGCAGGCCGCCGCCGTGCAGCGGGTTCATGATCATCATCTGCGCGGTGGCCGGATGCGCTTCGGCCGCCTGGAACGGGATGCCGGCCGCATAGCGATGGATCTTGTCGAGCGCGGTGGCGAGCGACTGCGGATCGCCGGAGATCTGCGCGCCGCCGCGGTCGGCCTCGAACTCGCGCGCCCGCGAGATCGCCATCTGGATCAGCGCACCGGCGATCGGCGCGAGCAGCGCGACCGCAATCCCCGCGATCGGGTTGGCCGGACGGCCGTTTTCGTCGCGGCCGCCGAAGAACATCGCGAAGTTGGCCAGCGCCGAAATCGCGCCCGCCATCGTCGCGGTGATCGTCGAGATCAGGATGTCGCGGTGCTTCACGTGCGCGAGCTCGTGCGCCATCACCCCGCGCATCTCGCGCTCGGACAGCACGCGCAGGATGCCCGTCGTCGCGGCGACTGCCGCGTGCTCGGGGTTGCGGCCCGTGGCGAACGCGTTCGGCGCGTCCTCGTTGATCAGATAGACGCGCGGCATCGGCAGGTTCGCGCGCGTGGCGAGCTCGCGCACCATCCGGTAGAACTGAGGCGCCGTGTTCTCGTCGACTTCCTGCGCGTTGTACATGCGCAGCACCATCTTGTCGGAGAACCAGTATGAGAAGAAATTCATGCCGAGCGCGAACAGCAGCGCGATCGTCATGCCGCGCGAGCCACCGATCATGCCGCCGATCACGATGAACAGGGCCGTGATCGCGGCCATCAGCATCGCCGTTTTGACCCAATTGAACATACCCACTCCTTATCCGTCAGGGGACCCGCCGACATCATAGTGCGCGGCGGAAAATTGTAAGCGATTTGTTAGATAAGGTCTTGCCGGAAAAATTCAATTTCAGCGTTGCGTCGCCGCGAGCCGCAGCCCGAGGCCGACGAAGGCGCTGCCCACCGTGCGATCAAGCCATTTCCTGACGCCCGGCTTGCCGGAAAAGCGCTGCGTGACGCTACCCGCGACCCACGCGACGATGCAGCTCCAGACGGTACTCATCACGAGGAACACCGACCCGAGGGCCAGGAACGCCAGCGCCTTGTGCGGGCTGTCGGCCGACACGAACTGCGGGAAGAAGGACACGAAGAACAGCACGACCTTCGGATTCAGCACGTTGGTCCAGAAACCCTGCATGAACAACTGGCGCAGCGGCTTCGCGGCCGTGGCCTGCGCCGCCTCGGCGCCTGCCGGCGCGGCGGCCTGCTTCGTGATGATCATGCGCACGCCGAGGTAGATCAGGTAAGCGGCACCGACCAGCTTGATCGCCGTGAACGCGGCCGCCGACGCCGCGAGCAGCGCGGTCAGGCCGAATGCACACGCAAGCGTGTGCACGCAGCAGCCGGCCGAGATGCCGAGCGCCGACATCAGCCCCGCGCCACGGCCCTGCGCGACGCTGCGGCCGACGATGTACGCCGTATCGGGGCCGGGCGTGACGTTCAGCAGGAAGACCGCGAGCACGAAGAAGCCGAAATGGGTGATGCCAAGCATGAGAACCTCGAAACCGGAATGCGCAGGGAAATTCTACGCGCGCCCGCCGCGCTGCGCGACTCGGCCATCCGGCCGATTGCGCGCGGACGCGATGCCGTGTCGAATGACGCTCAGGCCGCGTCAGGCAACGCGAAGCGCTGGCCCACGGCGAGCGGCGAGCCGGCCAGGAATTCGCGCGCGGGCAGCCGCTTGCCGCCCGGTTTCTGCAGTTGCGTGACGCGCAGCGCGCCGCTGCCGCAGGCGACGACCACGCCCTCCGGCGCAGCCTCGACGATCGTGCCGGGCGCCATGTCGACAGTCGTGCCGCGCGCCGCCACCGGCTCGGCCGCCCACAGCTTGATTGCCGCGCCGTCGAGCGTGGCGACGCCGCCCGGGAACGGGTCGAACGCGCGCACCTGGCGCGCGAGCACGTCGGCCGGCTTGCGCCAGTCGAGCGCCGCTTCGTGCTTGCCGATCTTTTCCGCATAGGTCACGCCGTCGGCCGGCTGCGGCGTGGCGGGCAGCGTGCCGTCGCGCTCGAGCCGCACCAGCGCATCGACGATCAGCCGCGCGCCGTCGGCGGCGAGCCGGTCGTGCAGCGTGGCGGTCGTGTCGTCGGACGCGATCGCGACGCGCGCTTCCTCGATCATCGCGCCGGTGTCGAGGCCGACGTCCATCTGCATCAGCGTGACGCCCGTCTCGGCGTCACCGGCCTCGATCGCTCGGTGGATCGGCGCGGCGCCGCGCCAGCGCGGCAGCAGCGACGCGTGGATGTTGATGCAGCCGGCACGCGGAATGTCGAGCACTTCCTGCGGCAGCAGCAGGCCGTATGCGGCGACCACCATCACATCGTGCGGGGTCGCGCGCAGCAGTTCGATCGCATCGGCCGCCTCCGCCGGGTACTTGCCCGCGCGGCGCAGCGACGGCGGCTGCGCGACGGGCATCCCGTGCTCGACGGCATAGCGCTTCACGGCGCTTGCCTGCAGTTTCATCCCGCGCCCGGCCGGGCGATCGGGCTGGGTGAGCACGAGCGGCACCGGAAAACCGGCCTCGTGGATCGCGGCGAGTGCGGCCGCGGCGAATTCCGGCGTGCCGGCAAAAATCACGCGCAACGTATGGGTCATGACAGCGTTCGGGATCGGGCTGGGCACACGCGCGTCACATCGCGCGTTCGAGTTTCTTCATCTTCGTCTTGATGCGGGTCTGCTTCAGCGGCGACAGATATTCGACGAACACGCGCCCCATCAGGTGATCCATCTCGTGCTGCACGCACACGGCCAGGAGGCCCTCGCAGTCGAGCTCGAAAGTCTCGCCGTGCTCGTTGAGCGCACGTACACGGACGTGGTTGGGACGCTCGACTTCGTCGTAGATCCCGGGCACCGACAGGCAGCCCTCCTCGTAGACCTGTTTCACGTCGCTCGACCAGATGATCTCGGGGTTGATGAACGCGCGCAGCTCGTTCTTCTCCTCGGAGACGTCGATCACGATCACGCGCTCGTGCACGTCGACCTGCGTCGCCGCGAGGCCGATGCCCGGCGCGGCGTACATGGTTTCGGCCATGTCGGCGACGAGCTTGCGGATCCGGTCGTCGACCTTGTCGACGGGCTTCGCGACCTTGTGCAGTCGCTTGTCGGGGTAATGAAGAATGTTCAGCAAAGCCATGGTGTTCGGTATTCGGTGGAGCGGCGTGCCGCATCGGCCATCCGGCCGGCTGGCGCCGCCGCCGGGATGCAATGAAGATGAGGCAGACGCGCGGCATATCAACGCCGCGGGTCATGCCTCCTGCAATTGGCCGGGCGCTCGTGCGCGCGGCCCTGTCGAGTATTTCGGATGATGAAAATTTTATCATGGCGCCACGCGCTCCGCTGGCCGCCGCGTTCGAGGGGAACCTCATGTCGCCGCAAGCGCTGACGACTTCCGCATTGCGCGCGTGGCTGCAGCTCGCGCATGCGCCGGGCATCTCACCCGCCGTGCTGCATGCATTGCTCGACGCATTCGGCTCGCCGGCGGCGCTGCTCGCCGCGTCCGACCGGGCCATCGGCGCGGCGAGCAGCGCCGCCGCCGCGCGGGCGGTGCGCGCCAGCGAGCGGGACGACCTCGACGCCTGCACCGACGCCGCACTGGCATGGCTCGATACACCGGGCAACGCGATCGTCACGCTCAACGATCCCGTCTATCCGCCACGGCTGCGCGACCTGCACGACCCGCCGCCGCTGCTATATGTAAAGGGCAGGCTCGACCTGCTGCACGCACGCGGGCTCGCCGTGGTCGGCAGCCGCCATGCGACGCCGCAAGGGCTCGCCGACGCCACGCGCTTCGCCCATGCGCTGTCCGACGCGGGGCTCGCGATCGTCTCCGGCCTCGCGCTCGGCATCGACGGCGCCGCGCATCGCGGCGGGCTCGACGGCCGCGCCGGCACGGTCGCGGTGATCGCGACGGGCGCCGATCTCGTCTATCCGGCGCGGCACCGCACGCTCGCGCACGACATTGCCGCGCGCGGCGCGATCCTGTCCGAATGGCCGCTCGGCACGCCCGCGCGGGCGTCGCATTTCCCTCAGCGCAACCGGCTGATCGCCGCGCTCGCGCTCGGCGTGCTCGTCGTCGAAGCCGCGCCGCGCTCCGGCTCGCTGATCACCGCACGCCTCGCGAACGAGTTGGGCCGCGACGTGTTCGCGATGCCGGGCTCGATCCACGCGCCGCTCGCGCAGGGCTGCCACGCGCTGATCCGCGACGGCGCGAAGCTCACCGCGACACCGCTCGACGTGCTCGAGGAGTACGGGCTGGACGAACCGGCAGCGCACACCGCCCACGCCGCGGCGAATTCGGGTACGCGCCCCGATAACGGCGAAACAGCCGGCACGCTGGGGCGACGCGCGGGCGAGTATGTCGGGAAACCGGTTTCCGCCGTTCCATCCACCGCATCGGCCGGAAACGAAGGCGTACCGCCCGACGACCCGGCCGAACGATCCGTGCTCGTCGCATTGGGATACGGCCCCGTTACTTACGAGTGGCTCGCGGAGCACAGCGGCCTGTCGGATGACGCGCTGCACCGCGCGCTGCTCGCGCTCGAACTGGCCGGCCGCGTCGCGAGCGTGCCCGGCGGACGCTTCGCGCGGCTTGACGTGGCGCCCACTCCGCCCGCGTCCGGCGTGCTACAGTCCCCCGCATAGGGCGGCCCGTGCCGCCGACGCTACCCAAGGAATTCCATGCCCGCGCTGAATCTCGACACCGATGCCGATCGGATCGCCGAGCGCCTCGCCGATCCCGACACGCTGCTGGTCGCCTGCCTGTGCGCCGAGTGGTGCGGCACCTGCCGCGACTACCGGACGGCCTTCGACCAGCTCGCCGATAGCCATCCCGACGCCTGCTTCGCGTGGATCGACATCGAAACCCACGCCGACCGGCTCGACGATCTCGACGTCGAGAATTTCCCGACGATCCTGATCGAGGACGCGAACACCGCGCGCTTCTTCGGCACGGTGCTGCCGCACGCGACGATCGTCGAACGGATGCTGTCCGACTTGAGCGCCGTGCCCGGCGCGCCGCACGCACCGAAATTGCGCAATATCCTGAACGTCGAGGCGTGAACCGCGCACCGGCCGGGCGGCTTTTCGCGCCGTTGCGCGTGCCGCCGCGCCGGGCGCGCTTGCCGCCGTTGCGCCCCCCCTCTATGATGAGCCGCTTTTTGCACGCCGAGCCGCCGTCGCTGCGGCGTGTGCTATAAAGCCGTCGTAAAAGGGACCCACGCCGGCGAACCCGGTCTACCAACACACATCTGTCATGTCCAAAGCTCTGATCATTGCGGAAAAGCCTTCTGTCGCGAACGACATCGCGCGCGCTTTGGGCGGCTTTACCAAGCATGACGAATACTTCGAGAGCGACGAATTCGTCCTGTCGTCCGCGGTCGGCCACCTGCTGGAAATCGCCGCCCCGGAAGAGTACGAGGTCAAGCGCGGGAAATGGAGCTTCGCTCATCTGCCCGTCATCCCCCCGCATTTCGACCTGAATCCGATCGCAAAAAGCGAGTCGCGCCTGAAAGTCCTGACCAAGCTGATGAAGCGCAAGGACGTCGATCGCCTGATCAACGCATGTGACGCGGGGCGCGAGGGCGAGCTGATTTTCCGCCTGATCGTGCAGCACGCGAAGGCGAAGCAGCCGGTCCAGCGCCTGTGGCTGCAGTCGATGACGCCGCAGGCGATTCGCGACGGTTTCGCGCACCTGCGCACCGACTCGGACATGCAGCCGCTCGCCGACGCCGCACGCTGCCGCTCGGAAGCCGACTGGCTGGTCGGGATCAACGGCACGCGCGCGATGACCGCGTTCAACAGCAAGGGCGGCGGCTTCTTCCTGACGACCGTCGGCCGCGTTCAGACGCCAACCTTGTCGATCGTCGTCGAACGTGAAGAGAAAATCCGCCGCTTCATCCCGCGCGACTACTGGGAAGTGAAGGCCGAGTTCGCATGCGCGGGCGGCTTCTACGAAGGCAAGTGGTTCGACCCGAAATTCAAGCGCGACGAATTCGATCCGGAAAAGCGCGACTCGCGCCTCTGGAGCCTGCCGGCCGCCGAAACGATCGTCGCCGCGTGCCGCGACCAGGTCGGCACGGTGTCCGAGGAATCGAAGCCGTCGACCCAGCTGTCGCCGCTGCTGTTCGACCTGACGAGCCTGCAGCGCGAAGCGAACAGCCGCTTCGGCTTCTCCGCGAAGAACACGCTCGGCCTCGCGCAGGCGCTGTATGAAAAGCACAAGGTACTCACGTACCCGCGTACCGACGCGCGCGCGCTGCCGGAAGACTACATTTCGACGGTGCAGTCCACGCTCGAGATGCTCAAGGAGAGCCACAACTACCTGCCGCATGCGAAGCAGGTGCTCGACAAGGGCTGGGTGAAGCCGAACAAGCGGATCTTCGACAACTCGAAGATCAGCGACCACTTCGCCATCATCCCGACGCTGCAGGCGCCGAAGTCGCTGTCCGAGCCGGAGCAGAAGCTGTACGACATGGTCGTGAAGCGCTTCCTCGCGGTGTTCTTCCCGGCGGCCGAGTTCCGCGTCACGACGCGGATCACCGAAGTCGCCGGCCATCACTTCAAGACCGAAGGCAAGGTGCTCGTCGAGCCGGGCTGGCTGCAGGTGTACGGCCGCGACGCCGAAGGCGCGGACGCGAACCTCGTGCCGGTGCAGAAGGACGAGAAGGTGAAGACGGACGAGATCGCCGCCGTCGCGCTCGTCACGAAGCCGCCCGCACGCTACTCGGAAGCGACACTGCTGTCCGCGATGGAAGGCGCGGGCAAGCTCGTCGAGGACGACGAGCTGCGCGAGGCGATGGCCGCGAAGGGCCTCGGCACGCCGGCGACGCGCGCGGCGATCATCGAAGGCCTGCTCGGCGAGAAGTATCTCGTGCGCGAAGGCCGCGAGCTGATCCCGACCGCGAAGGCATTCCAGCTGATGACGCTGCTGCGCGGGCTCGGCGTGAAGGAGCTGACCGCGCCCGAGCTCACTGGCGAATGGGAATACAAGCTGTCGCAGATGGAGCGCGGCAACCTCGGGCGAGACGCGTTCATGCAGGAAATCGCCCGCATGACGCAGCAGATCGTCAAGCGCGCGAAGGAATACGATTCCGACACGATCCCCGGCGATTACGCGACGCTCGAGACGCCGTGCCCGAACTGCGGCGGCCAGGTGAAGGAAAACTACCGCCGCTTCGCATGCACGAAGTGCGAGTTCTCGATCTCGAAGATTCCGGGCAGCCGGCAGTTCGAGATCGCGGAAGTCGAGGAGCTGCTGCGGGAAAAAACCATCGGCCCGCTGTCCGGCTTCCGCAGCAAGATGGGCCGTCCGTTCTCGGCGATCCTGAAGCTCTCGTTCGACGACGAAACGAAGAACTACAAGCTCGAGTTCGACTTCGGCCAGGACCAGGGCGGCGAGGAAGGCGAAGCGCCCGACTTCTCCGCGCAGGAACCGGTCGGCGCATGCCCGAAGTGCAAGGGCCGCGTGTTCGAGCACGGGATGAGCTATGTGTGCGAGCACTCGGTCGCGAATCCGAAGACCTGCGACTTCCGTTCGGGCAAGGTGATCCTGCAGCAGGAAATCACGCGCGAGCAGATGGCGAAACTGCTGGCCGACGGCCGCACGGATCTGCTGCCGAACTTCAAGTCGTCGCGCACGGGCCGCAACTTCAAGGCATTCCTCGTGAAGCAGCCGGACGGCAAAATCGGTTTCGAGTTCGAGAAGAAGGAACCGAAGGCCGCGGCCGCGAAGAAGACGGCAAAATCGGCGACGAAGGATGCCGAAACCGTGACGGAAGGCGCCGACGAGAAACCGGCACCGGCGCGCAAGACCGCCGCCCGCAAGACGACGGCGCGCAAGACGGGCTCCTGACGCACCGGGCGCCGGGGTTTCTCCGGCCCGTAGTACGCCGGTGAAGCGGCGACAAAAAAAACGCGGATCGATCGCTCGATCCGCGTTTTTTCTTGGTGCCTGCTGCCGGCCGTGCCGGTGCGCGGCCGCCGCGCCGTTACAGCGGCGACGGCACCGCGACGCGCGCGCGCGGCGAACGCGCGAGCCGCGGCTGCAGGTTCGGGTCGGTCGACCCGGGCGGCTCGGCACGCATCTCGACGCCGATCGGCGCAGGCGCCGCGCTCTGTGCGGCCCACTGTTCGCCCATCATCGCGTCGGTCGAGTGGCTGAAATATTCGACGAGGTGATCGATGAACGTGCGCACCTTCGCGGGCAGGTGGCGCCGGCTCGGATACGCGATGTTGATCTCGACCTGCGGCAGCCGGAAATCCGGCAGCAGCCGGACCAGCGCGCCGCGCGCGATGTCGCTGCCGATCAGGTAGCTGGGCAGGATCGCGACGCCCATCCCGAGCAGCGCGAACTGGCGCAGCATCGCGGTATTGTTCGCGACGATCACGTTGGTCGGGCGCACGCGCACTTCGCCGTCCGGCCCGGTGAACACGCGCTCGTCGCCCCAGTATTCGGTCGGCAGGCTCAGCGCCGGGTGTTCGGCGAGATGCTCCGGATGGGTCGGCACGCCGTGCTTTTCCAGGTAGCTCGGCGTCGCGCACACGGTCATGCAGCCCGTGGTCAGCCGACGCGTGACGATGCTCGCGCTGCGCATCTGGCGCGTCACGACGATGCCGACGTCGAAACCTTCCTCGACGAGATCGACCTGGCGGTCGACCAGCGTCAGATCCGGCACCACTTTCGGGAAATTCTCGGTGTACGACTGCAGGACGGGCGCAAGGTTGTGCAGGCCGAACACGACCGGCGCGACGATGCGCAACGTGCCGACCGGCTCGTGATTGCGCGCGACGACCATCTGCTCGACATCCTCGAGCTCATCGAGAATCTGGCGCGCCCGCTCCAGATAGACCTGGCCCGACTCCGTCAGCGAAAGGCTGCGCGTGGTGCGGTTCAGCAGGCGCGTGCCGAGCCGGCCTTCCAGATCGGCGACGTGACGCGTCGCGACCGCGTTGGAAATATCCATTGCACTCGCGGCCCGCGCGAAACTGCCGAGATCCGCAACCTTGACGAACACGCGCATCGACTGCAAATGATCCATAACGACTCCTGCCGCTGTTACAACTTCAAAAAGTTGAAGCAAATGCATAATTCTCCTACGACAGCGGAAATGATGCAGAGTTGCTCAACAAGGGCCGCCTTGACGATAAAAATAGTCAAAAATCCTCACTCATCGCGAATGGATGATCCAATTATTCTGATTGAAGCAACAATTGGGTGAACCTCCTCCGGTAAGCTGCCGAATCAGAAAGGACGTGTCTGATGCGACACAACATCGCATCCCGACGCGTCCGAGGGGAGCGGCGCCGGCTCAGGCCGGCGCCGATTGCGGCGGAGCGTAACAACCTGTTAAAAAGACACCACGACGTGCGCCGACGTAGCATCATGTCGGCCCCGGCCGGGCGGGACGGGTGCGCGACCTGCGCCGCCGCCGCTGCCGCTTTCAACGCGCGACTCCCGCTGATCATGAAAATTGCCATCCTCGACGACTACCAGGACGCCGTCCGCAAGCTGAACTGCTTCGAGATGCTCGCCGAGCACGACGTGAAGGTCTTCAACAACACGGTACGCGGCCTGGGGCAACTCGCGAGCCGCCTGGCGGAAGTCGAGGCGCTCGTGCTGATTCGCGAGCGCACGCCGATTTCGTCGCAACTGCTCGCCAAGCTGCCGAACCTGCGCATGATCAGCCAGACCGGCCGCATCTCGAGCCACATCGACCTCGAAGCGTGTACCGACCGCGGCATCGCGGTGCTCGAAGGCACGGGTTCGCCGGTCGCGCCCGCCGAGCTGACCTGGGCGCTCGTGATGGCCGCCCAGCGCCGCATTCCGCAATACGTCGCGAACCTGAAGCAGGGGGCGTGGCAGCAGTCGGGCCTGAAGACGTCGGCGCTGCCGCCGAACTTCGGCCTCGGCCAGGTGCTGCGCGGCCAGACGCTCGGCATCTGGGGCTACGGCAAGATCGGCCGGCTGGTGGCCGGCTACGGCAAGGCGTTCGGGATGAACGTGCTGATCTGGGGCCGCGAGCATTCGCTCGAGGCCGCGCGCGCCGACGGCTACACGGCCGCCGAGAGCCGCGAAGCGCTGTTCGAGCAGAGCGACGTGCTGTCGCTGCACCTGCGCATGCACGACGACACGCGCGGGATCGTCAAGCAGGAAGACCTGATGCGGATGAAGCCGACGTCGCTGCTCGTCAACACGAGCCGTGCCGAGCTGCTCGAGGAGAACGCGCTCGTCAACGCGCTGTCGCACAACCGTCCGGGGATGGTCGCGATCGACGTGTTCGAGAGCGAGCCGATCCTGCAGGGCTACAGCCTGCTGCGAATGGAAAACGTGATCTGCACGCCGCACATCGGCTACGTCGAGCGCGAAAGCTACGAGCTCTATTTCAGCGCGGCGTTCAAGAACATCCTCGCGTTCGACCAGGGCGATATGTCGAGCGTCGTCAATCCGGAAGCGCTGACGCCGCGCCGCGTGCGCTGACCGACTCCGACCGGTGCTGACCGGCACGGGGCGCGCTGGCCGCGCGGCTCTGCTGCCGGGCTTCCCGCCTTCAGGCGGCCACGCGGCCGCCCGTCATTGCGTCGACGCGCGTGAGGAAATGCTCGCCGTCGCGCCGTCCGAGGTCGTACGCATGCCGCATCTGCGACGGACTCGTGTAATCCCAGCTCGAAATCGGCACCTTGCTCGACGGCTGCACATACAGCCGCCGCTGGTCGCCGTGCGCGACCGTGAACATCTGCGGGCGCGGATACAGCCGCGTGACGAGCACCAGCACGTCGCCCGGCGACGTGTCGAGCGCGTCGACCGGCACGTTGTCGACCATCCCGCCGTCGAGTACCGGCCGGCCGTCGCGGCGCAGCACCGGCGTGAACGGCGGCGTGCACGACGACTGCAGGATCAGGTCGGCGAGCTCCTCGACACTCGCGCACGCCTGCGCGCGCACGAACTCGGGCCGGAAACCGAGCGTGCGCCCGAGCGTCGGGTGCAGCGTCTTGCGCAGGTACTTTTCGATGTTGTATGCGACGAGGCCCGCGGCGACCGCGCTGCGCGCGCCGAGCCAGCGCGGCACGTGCGACACGCCGATGCGGATCTCCGGCGCGTCGGCGAGCCGCGCGAACGGCTCGCCGTAGATGTCGAGCAGCGCCTGACGGTAGATCCGGTAATGCGGAAACACCGGCTCGCGGCCGAACAGGTTGCCCCAGTACGCGTTCTTGCGGTTGTGGCGCAGCGCTTCCTCGTAATAGCGCATCACCCACGCGGCGTCGCGTGTATACAGCATGCAGGCGGTCGCCGCGCCGGCGGAGATCCCCGCGATCACGCGCGGGCGCAAGCCGAGCGCCGGCTGCGCGACGTCCCAGAAGCCGGCCTGCCACCAGCAGCGATTGCCGCCGCCCGCGAAGACGATCTGGTCGAACATCGCGCCGCTCAGCTGACGAGCGCGTAGGTCGACGTCGCGTGAACGGCCATCTTGCCGTCCTCGTCGAACAGCTCGACTTCGCCGAATACCAGGTTGCGGCCCATCCGCAGCACGCGCGCGGTGACGAGCACGTCGCCCTTGCGCACCGGACGCATGAAGTTCGTGTTCAGCGAGACGGTGGTCATCGGCCGGAACTCGCCGAGCGCGGCCGAGATCGCGACCACCATCGCGGTGTCGGCGGCGGCCGTGAACACCTGGCCGCAGATGACCCCGCCCGAATGACGGAATTCGCCGGAAAACGGCAGGCGCATCGTGACGCTGTCGTCGCCGATCGATACGGGGACCAGACCGAGCGAGCGGACCCACGGGGCCAGCAGGCGATCCAGCAATTCGCGGACTGCGTTTTCGTCCATCTTCGAATGTCCAGAAAACGTTGCGCGACCGCCGCGCAACGGGTGTGGACGTCATCATACCGGGAGCGCGCCAACTGCGATGGCTCATTACCGCGGCGACGGCCGCCGTCGCCGCCACGAAATATTTTGAGGAAATTCGCAGAAAGGGCTTGCCAAGTCCAAAATACACGGGCATAATCTTTCTTCTGTTGGGGGCGTTAGCTCAGTTGGTAGAGCAGCGGACTCTTAATCCGTAGGTCGAGTGTTCGAGTCACTCACGCCCCACCAGGAATTCCAAAGGCCGGTCAGCGCAAGCTGACCGGCCTTTTTCCATTTCCGGCGCCGCCCGGCCTCGGCCCCTCCTCGCGACGGGCAATCACATTGATGCCTCGCCCAGGTACTTTCCGCTAGAATCGTCCGACAAAATATCACACGACCGGGACGGCGATCGCCGTATCGCCGCCGGCACTGAGAGAGCATGGGACGTCAGACATGGAATCATGTGAACGAGACGCGACCATTCAGAGGGCATGGTCACGCCGACAACGGCACGCACATCGTGTCGCCTCCTCCCCCCGATCGCATCCGGGCCCGTCGCGTGACGCGCACTACGGATCCGGCCATGCCGCGTAAGGACGCGCTCGTCGCACTCGCGCTCGGCGTTGCGCTGCTCGTGGTCGCAGCCATGCTCGCCGTCACCGCGAGCCATGCGGCCGGCGACCTGATCCGTACGCCGGGCACGGTCGTGCGCATCGTGCAGGACAGCGACGCGATGCGTGCATACCGCCCGATCGTCGCCTATTTGGCGAACGACGGCCGCCGCCGCGAAGTCGCCGGCAATACCGCATCGGTGGTCCCGGCCTACGACATCGGCGAAAGCGTGGACGTCCTGGTCGATCCGGCCCATCCGAACCGTCCCGCACTGATCGACGATTTCACGCAACGCTGGTTGCCCGTCGCGGTGCCGGCGCTGCTTGCAGTCGCATCGCTGGCGATCGGTAGCCTGCTGTACGTGAACGCGCGCCGCGGCCGGCAGGCCGACGCGCTGTCTGCGCCAGCCGCCCGCAAAGCGGTCCGGCGCCGCTGGAACATCGCGATCGTGCTGATTCCGATCGCGATCGGCACCGGCTTCCTGGCCGGCGCCGGCGCCGCCGGGCTGCGCCAGTGGCAGATCGCCCGCCATTACGCGCACTCGACCGGCCATGTCGTCGAGATCGCCGAAACCGCCCAGTCGTCCCGCACGCGCACGTCGCTCTATTCGGCGACCATCGCGTTCATGACCGACAGCGGCCGCCCCGTCACGTTCGCGCAAGGCTCGACCTCGTCGCGCCCCGGGCTGTACGAAGGCGAGGTGGTCGACGTGCTGTACGACCCCGTCACGCCCGAGCGCGCGGTCATCGACCGGTTCTGGGACCGGTGGGGGCTCACGGCCATCCTGTTCGCGATCGGCGCGCCGTTCCTCGTCGCCGGACTGTTCGTCGTCGGGGCGCTGTGGCCCGAGCCTCGGCCGCACGAACTCGCCGAATGACGAACGCGGAAGAACCGGGCCGTCAACGTCGCGGCCCCGGCTTCACCGCTCCCTGAACGCCTCCACCTTCGCTCGGTTGCCGCACGTGCGCATGTCGCACCAGCGGCGTCCGACGCCGCGGCCGCGATCGACGAAGAACCACGTACAGCGGCCGCACTGGCGCACGCGCGCGAAATCGTCGCCGCGCAGCAGATGCTCGAACCCGAGCGCGGCCGCGTCGATCCAGCGCGACGCGGCGCGCGCATCGGGCCGCCACGCGAAGCGGCCGTCGACCGCGTCGAATCTGCTGCGCCCGATCGCATCGCGAATCGCCTCGGCGAGCCGGTCCGCCGCTCGCGCGCCGGCACTGCCGCCTTCGCCGGCCGTCAGGTGCGCGAGCGCCGCATACGCATCCTCGCGAAAACCGTGCAGCGCGACGAGTTCGTCCGCGCCGTCCTGCCGGGGATGACGCAGAAACCGCGTCAGGTCGGCCTCCGCCAGCAACCCCGACTTCCCGGCCCAGGCACGCACGGCCGGCCAGTCGACGAGTTTGTCCTCATCGCGCGTCTTGCCCGTGTCGGCCACCGTGTTCAGGAAATCGAGCGCCGGATGGCCGCCGACGAAATCGGCCGCACGCCATGTATGCGCCGCTCGCGCAGGCTCGTGTCGAGTAACCATTTATTTTCACCTATCGGTTTCACATCCGAGTGAACAAGCGTAACCTGTTAACAACCAAAACAGGTTAGCACGGAGGCACCGATGCTCGAGCTCGCCAATCGCTACAATTTTGAAGGTCACCGGATCGCATGGGGCACGCTCGGCGAAGGGCCGCCGCTCGTGCTCGTGCACGGGACGCCGTTCTCGTCGCAGGTGTGGCGCCGCATCGCGCCGTGGCTCGCACGGCGTCATCGCGTGTTCTTCTACGACCTGCTCGGCTACGGCCAGTCGGACATGCCCGACACGGACGTCTCGCTCGGCCGGCAGAACGCGCTGTTCGGCGCGCTGCTCGCCGAATGGAAACTCTCACGCCCGCGCGTACTCGCGCACGACTACGGCGGCGCAACCGTGCTGCGCGCGCATTTCCTCGACGGTATCGCGTATTCGGACCTGACACTCGTGAACCCCGTCGCGATCGCGCCGCAAGGCTCGCCGTTCGTGCGTCACGTCGCGCAGCACGAAGCCGCGTTCACCGGGCTGCCGGCGTATGCGCATCACGCACTCGTGTCGGCCTACATCGGCAATGCGGTCGCACGGCCGTTGAGCGACGACGTGCTGTCGATCTACCGCTCGCCGTGGCTCACGCCGGCCGGCCAGCCGGCGTTCTATCGGCAGATCGCGCAGATGCGCCAGCGCTATATCGAGGAAGCCGAGGCCCGTTATGCGCCGCCGGACTTTCCGGTGCGCATCGTGTGGGGCGAGGACGACGCGTGGATTCCGCGCGAACAGGGGCAGGCGCTCGCCGATCGCATCGCGGGCGGCACGCTGATCCGCGTGCCGCGCGCGGGGCACCTGGTCCAGGAGGATGCGCCCGAGGCGATCGTCGCCGCGGTGCTCGACGCACACGGACAGGAATGATCGCCCACGCAGCCGCGTGGCGTGGCCAATCAGAAGGCCGGCACGCCCTGCGCGAGCGTCGCGACGAACTTCGCGGTGCGCGGATCTCGCGGCCGCCCGAACAGCTCGCGCGACGCGCCGGCCTCGACCACGCGGCCATCCGCGAGAAACACCGCATCGTGCGCGACCGACGCAGCCAGGCGCAGGTCGTGCGTGGCCATCAGCATCGTCGTGCCTTCCCGCGCGAGCTGGCGCAACACTTCGACGACTTCGACGGACAATTCGGGATCGAGCGCGGACGTCGGCTCGTCGCACAGCAGCACCTGCGGCGACGGCGCGAGCGCGCGTGCGATGGCCACGCGCTGCTGCTGGCCGCCCGACAACGTCGCGGGCCATGCGTCGGCCTTGTCGGCGATACCGACCTTGTCCAGCAACGCGAGCGCCCGTTCGCGCGCCTGGTCGCGCGGCCAGCGCTGCACGGTCACGAGCCCTTCCATCACGTTCTGCACGACGCTCAGGTGCGGAAACAACTGGAAGTTCTGGAACACCATGCCGGTCTGACGGCGCACCGCGAACACGTGATCGCGCGACGGGCGGTGCCCCGCCGCGAAGTCGATGCGGGCGTCGCCGACCGTGAGCGCGCCCGCCTCCGGCACTTCGAGCAGGTTCACGCAGCGCAGCAGCGTGCTCTTGCCGCTGCCGGACGGCCCGATCAACGCGGTCACGCTGCCGGGCTGCAATGCGAGGTCGATGCCGGTCAGCACGCGCTGCGCGCCGAACGACTTGTCGATGCGTTCGAGACGGATCATCGCAACTCCGCGTGGAACAGCGCATGGCGCCCGAAGCGCAGCTCGAGCCGACGCTGCAGCGACGAGAGCACCGAGCTGAACAGCAGATAGATCAGCGCGGCTTCGGTATAGAGGATCAGCGGCTCGTAGGTGACGGCTGCGATGCGCTGCGCGGCCTGGAAGATCTCGGGCACGGTCAGCACGGCCGCGAGCGACGTGTCCTTTACCAGCGAGATGAACGAATTCGACAGCGCGGGCAGCGCGACGCGCGTGGCCTGCGGCAGGATCGCGCGGCGCAGCGCCTGCGCGCGCGTCATCGCCATCGAGTACGCGGCTTCCCACTGCCCTTTCGGGATCGATTCGATCACGCCGCGGATCACCTCGGCGTTGTACGCGCCGACGTTCAGCGAGAAGCCGATCACGGCGGCGGTCAGCGGATCGAGCACGATGCCGACGTTCGGCAGCCCGTAGAAGATCACGAACAGCTGCACGAGCAGCGGCGAGCCGCGAAACAGCCAGATGTAGAAACGCACGCCGGCCTGCGCCCAGCGCGGCCCGAACAGGCGCGCGAGCGCCGCGCCGAACGCGAGCAGCAGGCCGATCGCGAACGACGCGAGCGCGAGCGGAACCGTGAACACGAGCCCCGCCACCAGCAGGGGCCGCAGCGATTCCGCCATCAAGTGCAGCCAGGGCGGCATCGGTCAGCCTCGCGTCACGGCTGCGACACGTCGCGGCCGAAGTACTTCTGCGAGATCTTCGCGTAGGTGCCATCGGCCTTGATGTCCGCGAGCGCCTTGTCGATCGCCGCCACCAGCGCGGGACTGCCCTTGCGCAGCAGCACGCCCGATGCATCGCCGGCGCCGCTCGTGTCGGTCGCCGCGATCTTCAGTTTCGCGTCGGGCTTGTGCTTGCGGAAATCGAGGTACGACAACGAATCGTTGATCGTCGCGTCGACGCGCCCCGCGCTCAGCAGGTCGATCGATTCGTTGAAGCCCTGCACGGGCACCACGTCCGCGCCGTGCGCGGCCGCGAGCTTGCCGAAATTGCTGGTCAGCGTGTTCGCCGATTTCTTGCCCTTCAGGTCGTCGAACGAGCGGATCGACGTGTTGTCCGCACGCACGATCAGCACCGCGCGGGACGTGATGTACGGCGTCGAGAAATCGTATTTCGCCTTGCGCGCATCGGTGATCGACACTTCGTTGACGACCGCGTCGTAGCGGTTCACGTCGAGGCCCGCGATCAGCCCGTCCCACTTGCCTTCGACGAACTCCGCCTTCACGCCGAGCCGTTGCGCGATCGCGCTCGCAATGTCGACGTCGAAGCCGGTCAGCTTGCCCGACGCATCGTGATACGTGAACGGTGCGTACGTGCCTTCGGTGCCGACCCGGAACACACCGGCCGACTTGATCTGCGCGAGATCGTCGGCCGCCAGCGCGCTCGTGACGGCAGTGGCCTGCAGCAATGCGACGACCAGGATGGAGCGAAGGAATTTCATGGTGCGGACCCCGAACGATGGAAGGGAGTGGACCCGCCGGCCCGAACGGCCGCGCGAGAGGTCCGCGAATTCTACCGACGCGCCGATATCCGGCAAAAACGCAAATCCGCTAACGATATGAGCGCGTCGAATAACGCGCCGGCGAGCCGCGCCCGTTCCGCAGACGAAATCCCACGCGATGCAGCGCGGCGATCGTCTGACGAATCGTTACCTGCGGTTACAGAAGCGACACTGCGGTATCACCCATTGGGCATGCGCTACGTACCATGAAGGCAGGTAAAACGATTGCTCGCGGGCCTGGTCCCCGCGGACGGAGTGAACGGCAAATGAGACGCATCCTGTTGTCCAGTGCCGTCGGCATCGCGGCCGCCTGCCTGTCGGCAAGTGCGTTCGCGCGTGCCGACGTCGGCGTGTATTTCGGCGTGCCGGGGCCCGTGATCGAGGCGCCGCCGCCTGTCTACTACGCGCCGCCGCCGCCCGTCGTGTACGAGCCGGCGCCGGTCTATTACGGCCCGTACTACGGCGAATACCGTTACCGCTACTACCGGCACGACAACGGCTGGCATCGCGGCTGGCGTCATCACCATCACGACGACGATTGACCGTCGCCTGGCGGCTGTCGCGGCCGCCTCCCGTCATGGGGAAATTGCGCGCGCCGGCCTTCGAGCCGGCGCGTGTGCATCACACACCGCTTACCACGGCAGCGAGTAGGTCTTCGTGTTCGTGAAGCTCTTCATCGCCTCCTGCACGCCTTCCTTGTAGCCGAGGCCCGAATCCTTCACGCCGCCGAACGGCGTCAGCTCGAGCCGGTAGCCCGGCACCTCGCGCACGTTCACGCTGCCGACTTCCAGCTCCGTGATGAAGCGCGTGATGCTGTCGAAGCGGTTCGTGCAGACCGACGACGACAACGCATAGTCGGTGCTGTTCGACATCCGGATCGCCTCGTCGATGTCGCGAAAACGCATGATCGGCGACACGGGCCCGAATGTCTCGTACTTCACGAGCGGCATGTCGGGCGTCACGCGATCGACGACCGTCGGCGAATACAGCGCGCCGTCGCGCACGTTGCCGACCAGAAGCCGCGCACCGCGCGCAATCGCGTCGTTCACCTGCTGCTCGCAGAACTTCGCGGCCGCTTCGTCGATCACGGTGCCCATGTCGACCGACGGATCGGCCGGGTTCCCGTAGGCCCACGCGCGGGTTTTCTCGACGACCAGCTCGGTGAAGCGATCGGCCACCGCCTCGTGCACGAGCATCCGCTTGATCGCGGTGCAGCGCTGCCCCGAGTTCTTGTACGAACCCGACACCGCCAGCGTGCTCGCTTCGTCGAGATCGGCGTCCTCCATCACGATGATCGGATCGTTGCCGCCGAGTTCCAGCACCGCGCGCCGGTAGCCCATCCGCGACGCGATCGACTTGCCGATCGACACGCCGCCGGTGAACGTAATCAGGTCGATCGCCGGATTCGTGATCAGCTCGTCGGCGATCTCCTTCGGGTCGCCGGTGATCACCTGCAGCATCTGCGGCGGCAGGCCGGCTTCATACAGGATGTCCGCGAACAGGTAGCACGACAGCGGCACCTTCTCCGACGGCTTCACGACGATCCGGTTGTTGGTCGCGACCGACGGCACGACCTTGTGCGCGACCTGGTTCATCGGATGGTTGAACGGCGTGATCGCGGAAATCACGCCGAGCAGCGGTTCGCGCTGCGTGTACACGCGGCGCTTCTTGCCGTGCGGCGTCAGATCGCACGAGAAGATCTGTCCGTCGTCCTTCAGCACTTCGCCCGCGCCGAACGTGAGCACGTCGGCCACGCGCCCGGCTTCATACGTCGAATCCTTGATGCACAAGCCGGCCTCGGCCGTGATCAGCGCCGCGATCCCGGCGGTGCGCGCACGCACGATGTCGGCCGCGCGGCGCAGGATCGCCGCGCGTTCGTGGCGCGTGAGCGATGGCCGGTACGCACGCGCGACCGCGAATGCGCGCCGCACGTCGTCGAGCGTCGCCTTCGGCACGGTGCCGACGAGCGAGCCGTCGTACGGGTTGCGCACTTCGATTACCGCATCGCGCTGAATCCTTTCACCATCGATTCGCAGTGCTTCACGATGTACCGTGCGAACCTCCGTCGATGCTGCAATGGCGTTCATGAGTGTCTCCTGGCGGATGCGTCCGCGTCACTGCAGATGGTTGAGCGCGATGTCGATGATGTCGAAGTTGCGCAGCCGCGCGCGGCCCGCGACGTCGGTCGCGACCGGCTTGCTGAAGATCAGCGGCACGATCTGCTCGGAGATCCCGCCGTGCGAGCGCAGCGGCACGTCGAGGCCCGACAGGTCGTGCTTGATGCGGCGCGTGCCGAGCACGACGTCCTGCTTCGAGATCACGATCAGGTCGCCCATCCGCTCGGGCGGCAGCTCGAAGCGCGCGCAGCCTTCGGCGCCCGTCAGCACGACCTCGATGCCGTCCACCGCGGCGAGCCGCGCGCGCAGCGCGTCGGGATCGGCGTCGTCCGGCACGTAGACGGTCGCGAACGAGCCGAGCGCGCCGTGGTGCACGACGTACGGATCGGTGATCGGCAGGATCACGCGCGCCGCGTCGTGGCCGAGCCAGTCGTCGAACAGCTCCTGCAGATAGATCACGTTCGGCTCGCCGGTCTCGCCGTCGTGCTTCGCGTTCATCCCGTGGTCGGCCGTGATCGCGACGATCGCGCCGAGTTCGTCGAGCCGCTTCAGGTACGCGTCCATCATCTGGTAGAACGCGTTCGCGCCGTCGGTGCCGGGCGCGCACTTGTGCTGCACGTAATCGGTCGTCGACAGGTACATCAGGTCGATCGGGCGCGTCTCGAGCAGGCGCACGCCGGCCGCGAACACGAACTCCGACAGGTCCGCGCTGTACACGCTCGGCACCGGCTTGCCGACCAGCTCGAGCACGTTGTCGATGCCGTTTTCCTCGAGGCTCGCCTCGTCGGCCTTCTCCGACGAGAAGCAGATGCCCTTGAGCCCCTTGCCGAGCAGGCGGCGCAGCTTGTCCTTCGCGGTGACGACCGCGACGCGCGCGCCCTGCTCGGCGAAGGTCGCGAGCACGGTGGGCGCGACCAGGTACTTCGGATCGTTCATCAGCACCTCGGCGCCGGTGTCGCGATCGTAGAAGTAGTTGCCGCTTATCCCGTGGATCGCCGGCGGCACGCCGGTAACAATCGACAGGTTGTTCGGGTTCGTGAAGCTCGGCACCACGCACTCGCCCTTGAGCGCCGTGCCCGGCTTCAGCAGCGTGCGCAGGAACGGCGCGACGCCGGCCTCGGCCGCCATCTCGAGATACTCATAGGCGCAGCCGTCGACGCAGACCACCACCACGGGGCGGCGCATCCAGTTGTAGCGGCGGCCGTTCACTTCCACGGATACAGGCGTTTCAGTCATGACGTTCAGTCCTTTCGGTTCGAAGGGGTTGAGCTGTCGGCGCCCGCGCCGCGCCGAGGAGGTGTTTTCCATGCTTGACATTAAAATTGATGATTTGTAGATTGTCAACAACATGCAGAGAACAGAAAGCAAAAGACGGAAACACGAGGCAGTACGAAGAGGGCTGGTCTCCACTCATCCGCCGCATGCCGCGGCGCCACGGTCAAGGGGTCTGAAGATGAACGAAGTGCCGGTACAGAAGCGTTTCAATGCATGGGCGGCGGGCGCGGCGCGCGTCGCGCTGGCCGCCGCGGTCGCGCTCGGCGCGGCGCAGGCGGCGCATGCGAAGACGTCGCTGCTCGTCTACACCGCGCTGGAGGACGAGGCGATGAAGCCCTACAAGGACGCCTTCGAGAAAGCGAACCCCGACATCGAGATCCGCTGGGTGCGCGACTCGACCGGCTCGGTCACCGCGAAGCTGCTCGCGGAGAAGAACAACCCGCGCGCGGACGTCATCCTCGGCCTCGCCGCATCGAGCCTCACGCTGCTCGACCTGCAGGGGATGCTGATGCCGTATGCGCCGAAGGGCTTCGACCAGCTCACGCGCAAGTACAGCGACGCGAACACGCCGCCGCACTGGGTCGGCATGGACGTGTGGGGCGCGACGATCTGCTACAACCGCGTCGCCGCGCAGGCGAAGAACATCCCGAAGCCGACGTCGTGGGAAGACCTGACGAAGCCGGTCTACAAAGGCGCGATCGTGATGCCGAGCCCGGTGTCGTCGGGCACTGGCTATCTCGACGTCACCGCGTGGCTGCAGACCTTCGGCGACGATCGCGGCTGGAAATTCATGGACGCGCTCGACAAGAACGTCGCGCAGTACGTGCATTCGGGCTCGAAGCCGTGCACGCTCGCCGGCACCGGCGAATTCCCGATCGGCATCTCGTTCGAGTTCCGCGGTCATGAACTGCAGGCGCAGGGCGCGCCGATCGATCTCGTGTTCCCGAAGGAAGGGCTCGGCTGGGACATGGAAGGCACCGCGATCATGAAGACGACCAGGCAGCCCGACGCCGCGAAGAAGCTCGCGGACTTCATGGCGAGCAAGGACGCGAACGAGATCACCGCGCGCTGGTGGGCGATCGTCGCGTACCCGGGCGTCGCGCGCAAGCTGGCCGGCATCCCCGACAACTACGCGGACCTGCTCGTGAAGAACGACTTCGTGTGGTCGGCGAAGAACCGTCAGTCGATCCTCGATACCTGGCAGAAGCGCTACGGGGCGAAAGCGCAGCAATGACGCGGCGATAACGCCGCACCAGGCAGCGGGGCCGCCACACGCGCCGCCCCGCCTCCCTTCCGATCGTCGTATCCGGCCCGCATCCGGGCCGCCCGCAGCGTGGAGGCGTGCATGGCACCCTATCTGAGCGTAGAACGCATCGAAAAGCGGTACAACGACACACAGGTCCTCACCGACATCAACCTGAGCGTGATGAAGGGCGAGATGATCTGCTTCCTGGGGCCGTCCGGCTGCGGGAAAACCACGCTGCTGCGGATCATCGCGGGGCTCGAGGCGCAAAGCGCCGGCCACATCATGCAGGACGGCCGCGACATCTCGCGGCTGCCGCCGCAACTGCGCGACTACGGGATCGTGTTCCAGTCGTACGCGCTGTTTCCGAACCTCACCGTCTTCGACAACGTCGCGTACGGGCTCGTGAACCGCAGGATGAAGCGCGACGCGATCCACGAGCGCGTGCATACGCTGCTCGCGCTGGTCGGCCTGCCCGACAGCCATCGCAAGCATCCGGGCCAACTGTCCGGCGGCCAGCAGCAGCGCATCGCACTCGCGCGCGCGCTCGCGACGTCGCCCGGCCTGCTGCTGCTCGACGAGCCGCTGTCGGCACTCGATGCGCGCGTGCGCGTGCGGCTGCGCCAGGAGATCCGCGCGCTGCAGCAGCGGCTCGGCGTGACGACGATCATGGTCACGCACGACCAGGAAGAGGCGCTGTCGATGGCCGACCGCATCGTCGTGATGAATCACGGCGTGATCGAGCAGATCGGCACGCCGCTCGAAATCTACCGCCAGCCCGCGTCGCCGTTCGTCGCGGACTTCATCGGCCGCGTCAACACGATCCCCGCCGAAGTCGCGCAGGACGGCACGCTGCGCGCGGGCGGCATCAGCTTCGACTGCCGGCATGGCGCGAACCGGCCGGCCCAGGGCGCGGCCGTGTCGGTCTACGTGCGGCCCGAGGATCTGCGCATCCGCATTCCGGGCGAGACGGCCGACAACGTGCTGGCCGGCCGCGTCGAGAAGCTCGAGTTCCTCGGCGCGTTCTGTCGCGTGAGCTTCCGGATCGACGGGCTCGACGGCCAGGAAGTCGTCGCCGACCTGTCGTATCACGACGTCGACCGCACCGGCGTGCAGGCCGGCGCACGCATCGACCTCGCGCTCGATCGCGAGCATGTCCGCGTGTTCCCCAGCGCGAAGGAGCGACTGCAATGAGCGCCGTCCTCACCGAACGCCGCCGCGGCGCGGCCGCCTCCGCCGACGTGCGGCAGCTCACGCACTGGCACGACCGCCTCGCACAGCTCGCGCTCGTCGCGATGGCCGCGCTGATGTCGCTGTTCCTGCTGCTGCCGCTCGCGCTCGTCGTGCAGAAATGCTTCGTCGATACGGACGGCCGCTTCGTCGGCGCACACAACTTCGTCGAGTATCTCGAGGACAGCGGCGTGCTGCGCTCGATGCTTCATTCGCTGACGGTCGGCGCGCTCGTCACGATGATCGTCGTGCCGATGGCGTTCACGTTCGCGTATGCGCTGACACGCTCGTGCATGCCGCTGAAGAACGCAGCACGCACGATCGCGCTACTGCCGCTGCTCGCGCCGACGCTGCTGTCCGCCGTGTCGTTCATCTACTGGTTCGGCAACGCGGGGCTGCTCAAGCCGCTGCTGCACGGCCACTCGATCTACGGACTGCCGGGGATCGTGCTGAGCATGGTGTACGCATCGTTTCCGCACGTGCTGATGATCCTCGTCACCGCGCTGTCGCTCGCGGACGGCCGGCTCTACGAAGCCGCCGACGCGATGGGCACGAGCCGCGTGCGCAAGTTCTTCACGATCACGCTGCCGGGCGCGAAGTACGGGCTGATCAGCGCGACGATGGTGGCCTTCACGATGTGCATCAACGACTTCGGCGTGCCGGTCGTGATCGGCGGCTCGTACAACGTGCTGTCGACCGACATCTACAAGCTGATCATCGGGCTGCAGGACTTCAACCGCAGCGCGGTCGTGAGCCTGATGCTGCTGTGCCCGGCGCTGGTCGCGTTCGGTGTCGACTTCTTCATCCGCCGCCGCCAGCAGTCGCAGCTCGGCGCGCGCTCGACGCCGTACCAGCCGAAGCCGTCACGCGGATTCGACGCCGCGATGCTCGCGTACTGCGCATTGGTGTGCGCGTTCTTCGTCGCGGTGGTCGGCATCTCGGTGTTCGCGTCGTTCGTGAAGTTCTGGCCGTACCAGATGAGCGTCGGGCTCCAGCACTACGAGATGGGACTGATCGGCGCCGGCATCTTCGACGCGTACAAGAACAGCCTGCGGATGGCCGCGACCGTCGCGCTCGGCGGCACGATCGTCGTGTTCGGCGGCGCCTACCTGATCGAGAAGACCCGCGGCGCACGCTGGCTGCGCGGCTTCATCAGCCTGTGCGCGATCCTGCCGATGGGCGTGCCGGGCCTCGTGCTCGGCATCAGCTACATCTTCCTGTTCAACGCGCCCGGCAATCCGCTCAACGGGCTGTACGGGTCGCTGTGGCTGCTCGCGATCGTCACGGTCGTCCACTACTACGCGTCGAGCCACCTGACCGCCGTCACCGCGCTGCGGCAGATCGACAGCGAGTTCGAGGCCGTGTCCGCGTCGCTGAAGGTGCCGTTCTACAAGACCTTCCTGCGCGTGACCGTGCCCGTGTGCCTGCCCGCGATCCTGCTGATCGCGCGCTACCTGTTCGTCAACGGGATGACGACGGTCTCCGCCGTCGCGTTCCTGTACTCGCCGGACACGCAGCCCGCCTCCGTCGCGATCCTGAACCTCGACGACGCGGGCCAGATGGGCCCGGCCGCCGCGATGGCGACGCTCGTACTCGCGACCTCGTCGTTCGCGTGCGTGCTGTTCGCCTGCATCTCGCACCGCCTGTTGCGCCGCACGCAGGCCTGGCGCACCCCGCATCGCCGCTGATCCGTTCGCCGCATTCACGTGACGTCCCGACTTCACCAAGGAGACACCATGACGCTCGCCACCCAGCCCATCCTGCTCACCCCCGGCCCCCTGACGACCTCGGAGCGCACGCGCGACGCGATGCTGCGCGACTGGGGTTCGTGGGACAGCGACTTCAACGCGATCACCGCGCGGCTGCGCGAACGGCTGCTGCAGATCGTGCACGGCGAAGGCACGCACGAATGCGTGCCGCTGCAGGGTAGCGGCACGTTCTCGGTCGAGGCGGCGATCGGCACGCTCGTGCCGCGCGACGGCCACGTGCTGGTGCCGAACAACGGCGCGTACTGCCAGCGCCTCGCGAAGATCTGCCGCGTGCTCGGCCGCAAGCTCACGACGATCGACTACAGCGAGGACCGCCGCGTCGATCCGGCCGACGTCGAGCGCGCGCTCGCCGGCGATCCGACCATCACGCACGTCGCGCTCGTGCACTGCGAAACCGGCGCCGGCGTGCTGAACCCGCTGCACGAAGTCGCGCAGGTCGTCGCGAAACACGGCCGCGGGCTGATCGTCGACGCGATGAGCTCGTTCGGCGCGATCGACATCGATGCGCGCACGACGCCGTTCGACGCGGTGATCGCCGCGTCCGGCAAGTGTCTCGAAGGCGTGCCGGGGCTCGGCTTCGTGATCGCGAAGCGCACCGCGCTCGAACGCTGCGAAGGCAACAGCCATTCGCTCGCGATGGACCTGTACGACCAGTGGGTCTACATGCAGCGCACGACGCAATGGCGCTTCACGCCGCCCACGCACGTGGTTGCGGCGCTCGATGCGGCCGTCGCGCAATACGTCGACGAAGGCGGGCTCGCCGCACGAGGTGGCCGCTACCAGCGCAACACGCGCGCGCTGATCGACGGAATGCGCGCGCTCGGGTTCCGGCCGTTCCTCGATTCCGCGATCCAGGCGCCGATCATCGTCACGTTCCATGCGCCGGACGATCCGAACTACGACTTCAAGCGGTTTTATCAGGAGGTCAAAAAGCGCGGCTACATTCTGTATCCGGGCAAGCTGACCGAGGTCGACACGTTCCGCGTCGGCTGCATCGGCCACTTCGGCGAGGCCGGCATTCCGGGCGCGGTCGCCGCGATCGCCGACACGCTGAAGGCGATGGGCGTGCGGCGCGTGTCGGCCGAAGCGGCGGCCTGACGCGAGGCATCCGCCGTACCGCGGCGCGCGGCCGGTCGCCGTGCGTTGCGGTGCGACGGGTTCGCTTTCGTTTTGCGTTTTACCGCCGTGTGCGGCACGGCAATTCTCTCGACCCTTACCGGCACGACATCCGATGCGACCCTTCTGGATCGAACAAGCACTGTTCAACGACGGCGATCTCGCCCCCGCGCTGCAGGGCGCGATAGAGGCCGACGTCTGCATCGTCGGCGGCGGCTTCACGGGACTCTGGACCGCGATCCAGGCGAAGCAGCAGAACCCGGCGCTCGACATCGCGATGCTCGAGGCCGACCTGTGCGGCGCCGGCGCGAGCGGGCGCAACGGCGGGTGCCTGCTCACGTGGTCAGCCAAATTCCTGACGCTGCGGCGCCTGTTCGGCGAAGCGGAGGCGATCCGGCTCGTGAAGGCGTCGGAGGCGGCCGTCCAGCACATCGCCGACTTCTGTCGCACGCATCGCATCGATGCCGAACTGCGGCTCGACGGCACGCTGTACACCGCGACGTCGCGCGCGCAGGTCGGCACGCTCGCGCCGGTGCTCGACGCGCTCGCCGCGTGCGGTATCCACAGCTACGAGCCGCTGCCGGCCGCCGAGGTCGCGCGCCGCACGGGCTCCGCCCGCAATCTCGACGGCGTGTACTCGCCGATCGCCGCGACCGTGCATCCGGGCAAGCTCGTGCGCGGGCTGCGCCGCGTCGCGCTCGAGATGGGGATCCGGATCTACGAGCGCACGCCGCTCGTCGACTTCACGCCAGGGCAGCCGGCCGTCGTTCGGACGCCGTCCGGCAGCGTGCGCGCCGGCAAGCTGGTGTTCGCGATCAACGCGTGGATGGCGAGCCGCTTCCCGCAGTTCGAGCGCACGATCGCGGTCGTGTCGAGCGACATGGTCATCACCGAGAAATGCCCGGAACTGCTGGAACGGACCGGGCTCGTCGACGGCGTGTCGGTGCTCGATTCGCGGATCTTCGTGTACTACTACCGCACGACCGCCGACGGCCGGCTGATGCTCGGCAAGGGCGGCAACACGTTCTCGTGGCGCAGCCGCATCGCGCCGGTGTTCGACCGGCGCTCGCCGTACGAGGCGCAGCTCACGCAGAGCCTGCGCGAATTCTTTCCGTCGCTCGCGGGCGTGCCGGTCACCGCGAGCTGGAACGGCCCGTCGGATCGCTCGGTGACGGGCTTCCCGTTCTTCGGTCGCCTCGATGGCGCGCCGAACGTGTTCTACGGCTTCGGCTATTCAGGCAACGGCGTCGGGCCGACCTACATGGGCGGGCAGATCCTGTCGTCGCTGGTGCTCGGGCTCGACAACGCGTGGACGCGCAGCCCGATCGTGCGCGGCCCGCTCGGCCATTTCCCGCCGGAGCCGATCCGCTATGTGGGCGCGCACGTGGTGCGCAATGCGATTCGTCGCAAGGAGCGTGCGGAGGATGAGAGCCGGAGGCCGGCGATGGTCGATACGTGGCTCGCGAAGTTCGCGAGCGCGGCGGGGAAGGCGGACAAGGCGTGATGGCGGGCGCCATGCAATAAAGGGGCAAGTAACGCACAGCGCTCGTGAACGTTGCGGCATCGCCGATTTTTATCGAAACGCGTGTATCGCCTCACCAGATCGCGAACACGCGAAGTCCTTCGATAGAACAAGTCAAATCACCAGCGTGGTGTCTTCTCTCGAACCGGCGGCGCTGCATGCAAAGAACAGCATGACTATAGGACGCGTCCTGGCGCACACGATCCATATCTTCGGGTCCACGATTCAAACATGCCGCTATCGGCGGTCGATAGAGTCTTACCGGGATAGCGTCTTGAATTATCTGCATTGCCAACAAATCGGCATGCAACGCGATACCATCGACTCCCTCATCAACTCGTCCGACGACATCCGAAGAAATGACACGGTTTCTTCTATTGCCCGCACTCATCGTGATGATCAGCGCATGCTCGAAGCACATAGACGAAAAATGGACGGCGCTTCAAGACATGCCTGCCTTCGCCGAGCCGAATGACGATCGAACCCAGCCCGTCTTTACGATCAGGAAAGGCGAATCCTGCGTGCCATTGGCGGATCGCGCCGCAAAAATTTACGCCTACACACAGGTGCGCTGCGAGACTGGTACTGGCTGGGTCCTGGACGATTTCTTTGATAAACGGAGCGGCAAATGATCAACGCGCCGACGATCACCCCAATCGGCTCGGATCTCGTCATCTTCGGCAGGAACTGAACCCGCCAGGCACAACGCGCATCGCACACCGCACGTCACCATGCGAACGATGTAAACACAAAAGGCGCTGACCGATCGGTTCAGCGCCCTGTCGCCATCGACGCGCGGTGAAACCCGCGCCGCAACCCGCTCACGCGCCGGCCTTCTCACGCGCCGCCTTCCCCGCCGCAGGCAACCCCTGCTCGTGCGTGCAGCGCATCCGCGCGAGGCCGTGCGCGACATGCTCGCGCACCAGTGCGACCGCCTTCTCCTCGTCGCCGCTCGCGAGCGCCTGCACGATCTTGTCGTGCTCGGCCGCCGACACCGCGATCGCATCCTCCTCGGCCTCGATCGCGGCCTGGCGCAGCAGCCCGAGCTGGCGCACGAGCCGGCGATAGGTGTCGGTGAGATGCGTATTGCCGACGCCGACCACCATCGCGTCGTGGAACTGCACGTTCAGCTCGGTATAGCGCGTGACGTCGTGCGTCTTCGCGGCATCCTTCATCGACTGGATGATGCCCTTCAGCACCTTCAGCGTGTCGGGCGAAATGCGTTTCGCGAGCGCGCGCGCGACCGACTCGTCGAGCATCGCGCGCACTTCGTAGATCTCTTCGGCCTCGCGCAGCGGCACGACGCGCACCGTCACGCCGCGATTCTTCTCGTTGCGCAGCAGCCCGGCCTGCTCGAGCGCGCGGAATGCTTCGCGCACGGGGCCGCGCGACACGTTCAGCCTGGTCGCGATATCGACTTCGTTGAGCTTCTCGCCCGGCGCATATTCGCCGGACACGATCGCGCGCTCGAGCATGTCCTGGACAATCATCGCGAGCGACTGGCTTTGCAGGAGTTCGATGGCGTTGAGCGCGTTCGGGGCAGTCATGGTCGGGCAGGCAGCGGCGCTGCGGAAGAAAAAACGAGGGCGCCATGTCGGCGAATGATCGTTATATACCCTCGGCCCGATACATTGTCAACAGTTTTCAGTTTCCAGTTTCCAAAAACCGGTTCCGCGTGCCGGAATGCAACCGGCACGCGGCATCGTGCGGCCGGCATGAGCACGCCGGACCGCTCGATGCGGGCCTGCCGTCAGGCCGGCTGCTTCACCGGCCCAGGGTCGCTCTGGCTCGGCCGCCCCGTCTCGACGTGGCCCGCGAAGCGGCGCACGACCTTGTCGTCGCCACCGCGCAGCGTGGTCGCGGTGATCGTCAGATCGTACCAGCCGTGGCTCGACGACAGCTCGAAGTGATCCTCGATGCGCTCGCCCGGCTCCAGCGTGTAGCTGCGTGCATGCGCATGGCTGTACGCGTTGTCGACGACCACGCGGCACGCCGCGCCGCCGCTGTTGCGCAGCTGCAGGTACACGTGGCGGTTGCGCACGTCGTAGCCGATCTTCGCTTCCGGATTCGCGTGGCGGCCGTCCGCGGCCAGCCGCGTGTTGCCCTGGAATTCGCACAGATAGCCGTTCGGGCCATAGGCGGCGAGATGGTAGTCGCCGCGCGCGGCCGACGTGCTCCAGGTATCGGCGAAGCGGTCGTGCGAGGACACCGCGTAACGGCGCGGCGGCGTCGCCGGATTGCGGCGGTCGTACACGTAGAATGCGGCGCCCGCGTCACCCGAATTCGCGAAATCGAGCGACACGCTGTCGTCGCGGCCGTTCACGCGGGTATGCACGAACAGCTCGTACGGCAGCGCCCGCGCCGGACGCGTGCCGGGCTCCTGCGCCGGCATCGACTGCTGCGCGGGCACCTGGTACGCCTGGCCGGCCGTCTGGATGTGCTGCGGCACCGTGAAGCTCACCGTGCGCGTATCGGGTCGCGCGGAGAAATCGAATGCCGACGTGAGGTCGCCGCAGACCGAGCGGCGCCACGCGCTGATGTTCGGCTCCTGCACGCCGAAGCGCGCTTCGAGGAAACGCAGCACCGACGTGTGGTCGAACGTCTCCGAGCAGACCCAGCCGCCCTTCGTCCACGGCGAGATGATGATCAGCGGCACGCGCGGCCCGAGGCCGATCGGCTGGATGCCCCCCGGGTCCGCACCCGGCACGAGCGGGCTCATCTCGCCCGGGTACTTGTTCAGGTCGAGCAGTTCGTCGCCGAGGTTCGACAGCAGGTTCGACGACACGATGCCCTGGCCGCCCACGCCGCTCGTGACCGGCGGCACCGGCGGCACGACGTGGTCGAACAGCCCGTCGTTTTCGTCGTAATTGAGGATGAACACCGTCTTCGCCCACACCTCGGGGTTCGACGTCAGCGCCTCGAGCACCATGTTGATGTAGAACGCGCCGTCGGTCGGCGACGCCTGCGGGTGTTCGCTGTACTTGTACGGCGACACGATCCACGACACCTGCGGCAGCCGGTTCGCCTGCACGTCGGCCTTCAGCTCGGCGAGCGTGTGGTCCGACGCGCCCTTGTCGACCAGCGGGCCGCTCGCGCCTTCCTTCACCTGGAAGCGCTTGAAGAACATCAGCGAGTTGTCGGTGTAGTTGTCCGTCGGGTCGCCCGGGATGCCCGTGCCGCCCTGGTACAGCTTCCAGCTGATCTTCGCGTTCTCGAGGCGTTCCGCGTAGGTCGTCCACGTGTAGCCGTTCGTGTTGTTGCGCTCGCCGATGCCGGGGCCGTTCGGCTGCGTGCCGTACACGTTGCGCGAATCGATCGTGCCGGTCCACAGGTAGATGCGGTTCGGCGCCGTGTCGGCGTGCGCGGAGCAGAAGTACGAATCGCAGATCGTGAACGCGTCGGCGAGCGCGTAGTGGTACGTGAGGTCCTGGCGCTTCAGGTAGCCCATCGTCAGCACGTCCTGCTTCTGGTTCACCCACTGGTCCCACTGGCCGTTGTTCCAGGACAGGTGGCCGCTGCTCCAGCCGTGGTTGGTGCCCGGCTGGAATTCGGTCGTCTGCTTCGGGTCGAGGTAGAACGGCAGCACGTACGGCGCGGACGGGTCGAGCCCGCGCGAGTGGTAGTTCTTCGTGAACACCGACGCCGGCGGCTGCTGCCACACCGGCGCGCCGTTGGGCAGCAGGTGCGGGCGCGGGTCGTTGAAGCCGCGCACGCCGCGCAGCCCGCCGAAGTAATGATCGAACGAGCGGTTTTCCTGCATGAAGATCACGACGTGTTCGACGTCGCGGATCGTGCCGGTGCGATAGGCGGCCGGCATCGCGAGCGCCTTGCGGATCGCCGGCGGGAAGCCGGCGTAGGCGGCCATCGCGCCGGCCGACTGGGCGGCGAGGCGCAGGAAATCGCGTCGATTGGTGGCGGACATGAGGAGGATCCTGTGGGTCGGTAAGGGTGGCGCCGGTCGAGCGGGGCCGGCGGTCGGTGCGTTGCCGCTATTACTCCGCACCGGCATGTCCCGGCCGTGACCGGTTCCAGCAGGTTTCTTGCGGTCACCCCCAGCTTTTTTTCGAAGCGGCGCACGACGCACCTTTCACGTGGCCGACACACGCATGCGCTACGCTGACGCGCGATGAAGAGGGGGGAGAAGCCGAGTCGTGTTCGATCAGCTGAAGGCGTTCCACGCGACCGTCCGGCAGGGCAGCATCACGCGCGCCGCGCGCCACCTGGGCGTGAGCCAGCCGACGATCGCCGCGCAGATCCGGCAGGTCGAGCAGCTGTACGGCGTCGAGCTGTTCTATCGCAGCGGCCGCAAGCTCGAGGTCACCGAGACCGGCATCGAGCTGCTGCCGCTCGTCGAGAAGATGATCGCGCTCGAGGCGCAGGCCGACATCATGCTGCGCAACGTCGGTGGCCTGTTCGAAGGCCATCTGCGGATCGGCGCGACCGGGCCGTACTACATCATGGACGCGGTCGGCCGCTTCTCGCACGCGCATCCGTCGATCGCGCTCACGTGCCGGATCGGCAATTCCGAGGAAATCCTGCAGGCGCTGCACGAATTCCGCATCGACCTCGCGGTGTCGTCGCAGCGCAATGACGCGGACGGCCTCGAACGCAAGGTGATCTCGACCGATCCGCTCGTGCTCGTCGTGCATCGCGACCATCCGCTCGCACGCTTCGACGCGATCGACGCCGCGCAGCTCGCCGACGTGCGGCTCCTGATTCGCGAGGAAGGGTCGGTCACGCGTCGCTGCACGGAGACGATCCTCGCGGCGGCCGGGGTCGCGGCCACGTCGGTCGCCGAGATCGGCAGCCGCGAAGCGATCCGCGAGGCGATCCTGCATGGCGTGGGCGGAAGCCTGTTTCCGCGCGGCGAGGCCGAGCGTCACCCGGACCTGCGCGTCGTCGCGCTGCGCGGCATCGACACGACGATCGACGAATACGTGTACTACCTGAAGGCGCGCCGCCAAAGCCCGGCGATCGATGCGTTCCTCGCGTGCATCGTACCGGCGCAGACCGCGACCCGCGACGCAACGCACGCGACGCGGCCGGTGAACGCGCGCTGAGCCGCCGCGCGTTCGTCGGCTTCGCGTTTTTCCCTTCGCGCTTCCCGGCGCTTTTCCGGGCGCGTTTCCCGCGTTGTTCCTGCGTTGTTCCCGCGCCTTCCGTCGTTGTGTTCCCCGTGCCTTCCTTGCCGCTTCCCGCCGCGCGTCACTTCGGCAGCGCGGGGATCATCCACGTCAGCACGTGCTGCTGCAGGAACACGAGCACGCCGAGCAGTAGCGTGAGGATCACGCTGTGCCAGAAGGTGCGCGCGAACACGATGCCTTCCTGCCCCTTCAGGTCGGTCGTCGAGACGCCCGTCGCGATGTTCTGCGGCGAGATCATCTTGCCCATCACGCCACCCGACGAGTTGGTCGCGGCCATCAGTACCGGATCGAGGCCGAGCTGCCGCGCGGCGACCACCTGCAGGTTGCCGAACAGCGCGTTGCCGGACGTGTCGCTGCCGGACAGGAACACCGCGATCCAGCCGAGCGACGCCGACACGAGCGGGAACAGCGCACCGGTCGACGCGACACCGGTGCCGAGCGTGTAGCTGATTCCCGAGTAGTTCAGCAGGTACGCAAGCCCGACGATCATCATCACCGTGATGATCGCGATCCACGTCTGCCGCCACGTCTTGACCACGCATTCGAGGAACGCGCCGGCGCCGGTGCGCGTCAGCACGGCCGTGATGATCGCCGACAGGAGGATCGCGGTGCCGGTGCCGAGCGGCTGGAAGTCCCAGATCGCCGCATACGGCTTGTGGTACAGCGAAACGAAGACCGCGTTGTGCAGGCCCGGCCACTTGATCTTCACGTCGCCGATCGCCGCGATGTTCGCGTGCACCCAGACGATCACGACCACCGACACGACGATCCACGGCAGCCAGCCGCCGAAGCCCGCGCGCGCGGCGCCGGCCGTGGCGGGCACGCTGCGCGCGAGCGCGTATTGCGGATCGGGCTGCGGCTTCCACACCTGCAGGAAGCCGATCGTGACGATCAGCGACGTGAGCGACGACAGCACGTCGGTGAGCTGGTAGCCGAGGAAATTCGACGTGACGAACTGCGCGATCGCGAAGCTCGCGCCCGACACGAGCAGCGCGGGCCACAGTTTCGAGATCGAGCGCAGGCCGCCGTACGCGCCGACCACGTAGAACGGCAGCAGCAGCGCGAAGAACGGCAGTTGCCGGCCGACCATCGCGCCGAGCGTCGCGGGCGGCAGCGACGTGACCGCGCCGAGCACGGTGATCGGCACGCCGAGCGCGCCGAACGCGACTGGCGCCGTGTTGAACAGCAGCGTATAGGTGAGCGCTTCGAGCGCGGGGAAGCCGAGCGCGATCAAGAGTGCGCTGGTGATCGCGACCGGCGTGCCGAACCCGGAGATCCCTTCGAGCAGGCAGCCGAAAGAGAACGCGACGACGAGCAGCACGAGGCGGCGGTCGTCGGGCAGGTGGTCGAGCATCCACTGCCGGAACTGGTCGAAGCGGCCCGACTTCACCGCGATGTTGTACAGCAGCAAGGCGTTGAACACGATCCACATCACCGGCACGACCGCGAGCGCCATGCCGGCGCCGACCGCGTTGAACGCGAGGCCGGCCGGCATGCCCCACGCGCCGATCGCGACCGCGAGGCCGGTGACGAGGCCGGCGAGCGACGCCTGCCATGCCGGCCGGCGCAGCACGCCGAGCGCGATCAGCGCGACCGCGATCGGGATCACCGCGACGAGGAACGACAGGAACAGCGAGTTGGCGACGGGCGTCAACGGCTGCGCGAACAGGATGCCGGGCGGCAGGGTTGCGGTGGGATTCATCGTGTCTCCGTGTCGACAGGAGTTAGCGCTTTAGCGCTTGCTCCTGTCCCATGCTTCGCGGTCGACAGGAGTTGGCGCTTTAGCGCTTGCTCCTGTCCCGTATCAAACGTGCGTTCCACGACGGCGAAGATCACCCGACGCTTGCGCATGCAACCATGCCGCAGCGCCGACCGATCGGTCGCTTAAAAAAGGTTAGGAGGCGCATCGCGCTTGCACAAGGAGGGCAAGCCCGATGCGCGCGGCGTCGACACATGGAATCCGCCGCACGCTGAACGGCGGCTGGCGCCGCACTGACACGCACGCCAGCATGCCGCCGGCGCAATGTTGCTCAGGCGACAAAGGTGACTGACGGCACGCGGGGTGTTTCGTTTGGCGTCCGAAGCCTAGACTGGCTGCATCGATTCCGCCCGCGCCGACGAAGGGCGCGGCGCCGGATACCTCACGGAGCAAACACGATGAAAACCATGAAACTTGCGGCGTGCGCATTCCTGCTGATCGGCTCGACTGTCGCCGCCCAGGCCCAGGCCGCGTCGACGCTGACCCGCGCGCAAGTTCGCCAGGAACTCGCGGAACTGCAGGCCGCCGGCTACCGGCCGAGTCTCGCCAGCAGCCCGGACTTTCCGCAAAACATGCAGGCGGTCATGCAGCGCGCCGCGCAGGCGCGCGGCGACGCGGCCGGCTACGGCAGCAACGGCCATGCGAATGTGGAATCAGGAAAACCGGCACTGCCGCGCGTGGTCGATCGCGACACGTACGCGCATCACTGAAGCGGACGAAACCGGGCCGGGCGCGTGACTGCGCAACCGGCCCGCCCGCCGCGCGACGCGCAGCGGGCCGCGGCCATCAAACGCTGAAGCGGTTCAGCGTATACGCACGATAGGCCGCGACGAACGCGTCGAACGATCCGGCCTCCTTCGTTTCCAGCTCGGCCTGCTCGGCCAGCGACTTCGCGGCGAGCGCCTGCTCGGCGCGCATCGTCTCCGCCGACGGCGGGTTCGCGCGGAAATGCGCGGCATGCGCTTCGCTGTGTGCGCACGCGAACGCGAGGAACGACTGCCCGTTCTCGCGCATCGTGCGCAGCACGCGCGCCGACGGCGTGCGCTCCGGATCGGCGAGCTTCTCGCGCTGCGCGGCAATCGCACGCGCATGCTCGTCGCCACCGCGGATCTCGTCGAGACGGCGCCCGATGGTTTCGATATCGGCCATCAGGTCGTCCGCCCACGCCTGCAGCGTGACCGGCTGGCCGTCGCGCGTCAGCGTCAGCCCGGGCTTGCGCCCGTCCATCGTCACGCTGCCGAAGTTCGCGTTCGCTTCCTTGTACGCGTCGCAGTCGAGCGCGGGGCTCTCGTCGAGCGCGCACGCGAGCAGGAATGCGTCGATGAAGCGCGCGGTCTCCAGCGCGATGCCGGTCGGCTCGAACGGATCGATGTCGAGGCAGCGCACTTCGATGTACTGCACGCCGCGCGACGCGAGCGCATGCAGCGGCCGCTCGCCCGAATACGTGACGCGCTTCGGCCGGATCGTCGAGTAGAACTCGTTCTCGATCTGCAGCACGTTCGTGTTGATCTGGATCCACTCGCCGTCGCGATGCGTGCCGATCGCCTCGTACGGCGGATACGGCTCGCTCACGGCCTTCGACAGCGCGTCGAGATAGGCGGGCAGCGTGTTGTAATCGACTTGCAGCGCGGCCTGCGCGGTCGTGTTCGAGTAGCCGAGGTCGCTCATCCGCAGGCTCGTCGCATATGGCCGGTACAGCGTATCGGCGTCGAACGTGTCGAGCTTGTGCGGCTTGCCGCGCAGGAACTTCGTGTCGAGCGCGGGCGACGCGCCGAAGAGGTACATCAACAGCCAGCTGCGGCGGCGGAAGTTGCGGATCTGCGCGAGATAGCGCTCCGACTGGTAGTCGACCAGCGTGGCCGTCGAGCCCTCTTCCGCATGCAGGCGCCGCCACACTTCCTCGTGCAGCGAGTAGTTGTAGTGGATGCCGGCGATGCACTGCATCGTGCGGCCGTAGCGATACGCGAGACCGCGCCGGTACACCGTCTTCAGGCGACCGATGTTCGACGTGCCGTAGTCGGCGATCGGGATTTCGTCGTCGGCCGGCAGTTGGCCCGGCATCGAGTTATTCCACAGCATCTCGTCGCCGAGCGACGCATACACGTAGCGGTGCAGATCGTCGAGGCGTTCGAGCGTGATCGACGCGTCGGCTTCCGCCGGCGTGATCAGTTCGATCAGCGCTTCGGAATAGTCGGTCGTCAATGACGGGTGCGTGAGTGCCGAACCGAGCGCGCGCGGATGCGGCGTGAACGCGATCATCCCGTCGCGCGTCACGCGCAGGCTTTCCTTTTCGATGCCGCGCAGGCCGTCGGGCAGATGCTGCCGCGTCGGGCCCGAGCTCAGCGCTTCGAGACGATTCAGCAGCAGTTCGGACTGGCGGTGAGTCATGGTGTTCGACATGGAGACGCAAGTGCGTGACGGCCGCGCGCAGGATGCCGCGCGGCCGGCTGGATTATTGGTCGCTTCGTTGGTAGCGGGCACTTTAACATCTCGCCGTCACGCGCGCTTGAGGTGACTCCGGGTGGTGCGCGCCCGCCGCGGCGGGCCGCCGGGCGGGCCGATGACGACGATCGCCGCGCGCGCGGCGGACCGTCCGTCGGCACCGCCGGACGCGACGATCACGCGAAATTCGTCGGAAGTAACATGAGCCGTGCACGCCACGGCGCCGCCAGGTGCAACCCGCGCAGCCGAACCCGCGATGCGTCGCCGTCACGCTCGAGCCGCCCGCACGCCGGGGGATGGCGGCCGCCGGAACGGGGTGATCGCCGTCAAGCGTCGCAACCGTGAGCACCACCGACCGATCGCTGCCGGCCCGGCGCCGTTTGCGGGTCGCAGCGCGGCCATGCCCCGCGCACCCGCCGGCCGGCCGCGGCGACCGTCATCCGCCGCGCGCGCCGCCGGCCCGGTCGGCCACGTCGTTCCACAGATGCAGCGCCGCATACGCGCGCCACGGCCGCCAGCCTTCGGTGCGGCGCTTCTGGCTCGCGAGCCGGTCGAGCGACGGATCGCGCGCGGTGATCGACTGCATCAGCACGAGATCGGACGCCGGCCATGCGTCCGGGTCGCGCCACGCACGCATCGCGATGTATTCGACGGTCCACGGGCCGATGCCGGGCAGGTCGAGCCAGGCGCTCCGCAGCGTCGCGAGATCGGCCTGGGCGGGATCGAGCGGCACGTGGCCGGCCGCCACCGCGCGCGCCACGCCCGTCAGCGCCGCGGCCCGCTTGCCGGGCATTCCGATCTTCTCCAGATCGCAGGCGGCGAGCGCGTCCGGCGTCGGGAAACGCCAGGCGGGCACGCCATCCGGCGCCGCCATGCCGTCGTCGTGCGCGACGCGCTCGCCGGCCCGCTGGACGAGCCGGCCGACGATCGTCGTCGCCGCCTTCACGCTCACCTGCTGACCGACGATCGCGCGCACCGCGAGCTCGAATCCCGACCAGGCGCCCGGCACGCGCAGCCCCGGGGCTGCATCGACGAGCGGCGCGAACCACGGGTCGCGCGCAAGCCCGCTCCCGATCGCGGCCGGATCGGCGCCGAGGTCGAACATCGACGCGACGCGGCGCGCGAATGCATCGTCGACATGCCGCGCGGCCGCCCCGTCGACC
Organism: Burkholderia sp. Bp8986; assembly: GCF_003854225.1. Lineage (NCBI taxonomy): Bacteria > Pseudomonadati > Pseudomonadota > Betaproteobacteria > Burkholderiales > Burkholderiaceae > Burkholderia > Burkholderia sp. Bp8986. The sequence goes on from NZ_QTQM01000007.1 coordinate 173,070, forward strand.
GTCGCGATCAGGCAATGCCGGCGCGGATGCTTCGTGACGGTCAGCCGGCCCGCGTCGCCGTGCAGGTCGACGATGCGGCGATACACGCCGTCGACGACCTGTTCGACGCCCGGAATCGCCCGTCCGCTGAAGAAGCGCAGCACGCGCGCCCAGTCGTACGGCGCCTTGAAGCGCAGTTCCATCTGCGCGGACGGCGGCACCTGGCCGCCATCCGCGATCGACGTAATCGTGGTTTTTTCGATGCTCAAACTGCGTTGCCCTCCGCAACGGCTTCGGTTTCATCGTCGTGCGCATGGCGCGCCTCGGACGCGAGCAGCGTTGCCTTGCGGCGTACGCCCCAGCGATATCCAGCGAGCGCGCCGCCCTTCTGCACGACACGGTGGCACGGAATCGCGAGCGCGACCGGGTTCGACGCGCAGGCCGATGCGACGGCCCGCACCGCACGCGGCGCGCCCAGTGCCTCGGCGATCTCCGAGTAGCTGCGCGTTTCGCCGTACGGGATGTGCGTCAACGCTTCCCAGACGCGCTGCTGGAACGCGGTCGGCGCGATGTCGAGCGGCAGGTCGAACGCGTGCCGCGTGCCGTCGAGGTAGGCGCGGATCTGCGCGACGAACGGCGCGAGCCGCGACGGCGATTCGACCAGTTCCGCACGCGCGAACGCATCCGTCAGTTCGCCGACGAGCGACGCCGGCTCGTCGCCGAACGCGATCCGGCAGATGCCCTGTTCGGTCGCGGCGACGAGCACCGTGCCGAGCGGCGTCGACGCGGTCGCGTAGTCGATCCGCAGGCCGGCGCCCTGGCGACGGAACGCGGACGGCGCCATGCCCAGTTCGCGCGGCACCGATGCATAGAGCCGCGACGGCGAGTTGAAGCCCGCGTCGACGGCCGCCTGCGTGACCGGCTGCCCGCTTTGCAGCGCCTCGCGCAAGGCGGCGCCGCGCTGCGCGGCCTGGTACTGCCGCGGCGATACACCGACCACGCGCTTGAACAGCCGCTGCAGGTGGAACGGGCTTACGTGCACGGCGTCGCTCAGTTGCTGCAGCGTGAGCCGCTCCGCATGCGCGTCGAGCACCGCGCAGGCACGATTGACGATCTCGAGCTCGCGCGGCAGCCCTTCCGGCTGGCAGCGCTTGCACGGACGAAAACCGGCCGCGCGCGCGTCGGCCGGACTGGCAAAGAAGGACACATGCTCGCGCCGCGGCAGCCGCGACGCGCAGTTCGGGCGACAGAACACGCCGGTCGTGCGCACGGCGTAGAAGAACGCGCCGTCCGCATGCGGGTCGCGGGCGGTCACGGCGCCCCAGCGGGCATCGTCGGTCGGATAGGCGGTTGTCATCTGAACCTCGCACTCTCTAGTGTAGATGGTGCCTACTCTAGACATCGGCATGGGCCGTCGCGCCCTGAATCTTGCTCTGTGATTCGCACCGGCGGAACCGGGGGCACATCGCAATCGATCAATCGGACGAAACACCGCGCAAAGCGCTGCTCCGGCACCGCTTTCGTCATCGTCGCGTCACCATTTTGCTGCAGTGCGGCTGCGACCAATCGCCGTCCTGACCATTTTTTACACTCGGAATATTGCAACGCACCATCGCCGTGTGTATAGTTGGAACTGTCTCCTCCATGTCTCCTCCTGATATGGATTAAGCCCGTTCCGCTCTGCGTGAACGGGCTTTTTTTCGTCCGTCGATCGTGCAGCATTGCGGCATCCGGCGCCGGCGCGGTCTACACTCGGTGCACGCCATCCGAAGGAGTGCCCCGCTCATGAAACCGACCATCCGCGCGATCGATCACGTCGTGCTGCGCGTGACCGACATGGCTGCGATGACGCGCTTTTACTGCGATGCCGTCGGCTGCCACGTGGAGAAGGAACAGCCCGACCTGGGCCTCGTGCAGTTGCGCGCCGGCGACGCGCTGATCGACCTGCTGACGGTCGGCGGCCCGATCGATCGTCCCGACAGCGGCCGGCCCGGCACCGGCCGCAACCTCGACCATCTGTGCCTGCGCGTCGAGCCGTTCGACGCCGACGCGCTGATCGAGCATTTCGCCGCGCATGGCGCGCGCCCCGGCGCCCCCGCCGATCGCTACGGCGCCGGCGGCTACGGGCCGTCGATCTATCTGTTCGATCCCGAAGGGAACATGCTGGAATTCAAGGGGCCGCCCGCCGCGTTCGGCTGAGCGGCGCGCCGGCGGTCAAGCGTCGGCGAACGGCTTCAGCACCGTCCATTCGACCGCCACCGGATCGTGGTCGGCGCTCGAGATCCAGGCGGCGCCGTCCTGCACCGTGCACTGCAGGCGCATCGTGCGCTCGGCGAGACGCCCGAGCGCGGCCGCGACGCCATCGGCCAGCGACAGCACCTGCACGTTGCGCAGCCGCTCCACCTTGCTGCGCACGCCCTGCCACCAGATATCCGAGGTCTTGCCGCCGTACGCGATCACCGTGACCTGCCCGGCGCGGCCGGCCGCCTTCGAGATGCGCCGTTCGTCGGGCTGGCCGGCCTCGATCCATACGTCGATCGCCCCCGTCAGGTCCTTCTGCCACAGATCGGGCTCGTCGACGTCCGACAGCCCCTTGCAGAATTCGAGACGCTCGTGCGCGAACAGCGCGAACGCGACGATGCGCACCATCATCCGGTCGTCGGTTTCGGACGGGTGACGGGCGACCGTCAGCGCGTGATCGGCGTAGTAGTGCCGATCCATGTCGGCGATTTGCAGCTCGGCTTTGTAGATCGTGGATTTCAGCGCCATGCGGATACGGCCCGGGCGGGCATTCGGTTCGGTCGGGCCGTGATGATACCGAATGCGCGCCGCCCGGCGCGTGACGGGCGCGCCACAGCACGACGGCCCGGCATTGGCCGGGCCGCGTTCGGATCGCGCCGCCGGCGGTTGCGGCAGGCGCGGGGGGGCGAGAGGTGCGCGTGCGGGTTACTGCTTGACGAAGCGCGAATCGGTCCAGAGGCCCTGCTGGTCGCTGTTGTCGGCGCTGACGAACTGGACGTCGCCCTGATCGACCGACACCACGCGGAAGCGCTGGCCTTCCGGCACCGACAGGCAACGGTAGTCGTCGAAGTACTGCTGCTTCGCTTGCGACTTGCCGTCACGTTCGTGACTCAGTACGGAGTCCAGATTGTCTTTCGACAGACAGCCCCACGCATTCTTCGTCAACTGGATTTCCTGCTTCGGCTGGACAGCCGCATCGCCGCCCGCCTGGGCGATCGACACCACGGAAAATGCGCCGACGAGGGCAAAAAGGACACCGGTACGCTTCATCATGTTCTGTCTCCAGGCTTGCGGGCACCAGGCTCGGTTAGCTATGTGTTTAAAGGTGATCGTGAACCCGCGTTTTTCACTTTAGAAGACCGGCAAGCGATATCAAGCACATTTGTTGTGCGATCGCAATAGCGGCGAATTGTCGCACCCTGCGCGCGCCCGGTTTTTTACTTGCGGCGGCGTCTGCCGTCCGGCGGATTCGCCCGCGCCGCCGGAAGCAAAGCCTCATCCGGCAAGCCTTTCGGAGAAACTGCAGTCCATCGGCTGAACGGTTTGGATAATTCATTTCAATAACGGGACCATTTTGATGCGTTGCACATAAAGTCATCCGGAATGATCTGAATTTACCGCAGTGCGGCACCGGATTTACCTGATACAAGAAAAATGCCAGGTATAAGCGCACTCGTATTTACCCGTATTTTTCCGGGCAGGCTTGGCGCCCGCTGCAGCGGAGCCGCAGCGGGCGTTCGCCAGTGTTTTTACCCGATCTTATTCAGACCGCTTGCGGACGCTCGAAATAATCGCGCTGGAAAATGCACATGCGATAAGCGTTGTGATACGCGCCGTTTCCGAAAAATTCTTCCTTCAATTCCGCCTCGTGCTGGAATCCGCATTTCTCGTAGACGTGGATGGCCGCCGCATTCGACGTGTCGACGATCAGGTACAGCTTGCGCATGTTCAGCACCTTGAACGCATATTCGATCGCGAGGCGCGTCGCCTGCCCCGCATAGCCGCGCCCCTGGCATTGGGGCGCGATGATGATCTGGAATTCGCCGCGACGGTGAATGTAGTCGAGCTCGATCAGCTCGACGAGGCCGACCAGTTCGTCCTGCGCATCGACCGCGACGAAGCGGCGCTCGCGCTGGTCGTGCACGTGACGGTCATACAGTTGCGACAGCTCGGAGAAGGTTTCGTACGGCTCCTCGAACCAGTAGCGCATGATCTTCGCGTCGTTGTTCAGCTCGTGAACGAAGCGCAGGTCCTGGCGCTCCAGCGGCCGCAGTGCAAGCGTGTGCTTGTCGTTCTGGAGTTGCATGTTCGTGTCCTTTTTGATGCCCGCGCGCGCATGAAACACCCGTGCGGCGGCGCCGCGAACGGGGCGCGTTCCGCGCTGTAAGAAGTTGACCGCGGGCGAAGGTCAGAGCCTAGAATGGACACAAGGGTTCCTGCCACCGCAAGGAGGCTATCGTGATCGAGCAAGTCATACTCGGCATCTTCCTCGTGCTGCCACTCATGATCGTGGCCGCGCTGTTCTCCGACGAACTGTGGCAGGAACATCGGCGCCAGCATCCGCGCGACGAAAATGCACCGCATATCGACTGGAAACATCCGTGGCGCCGGGTGCGGCGCGGACACTGAGCCGATCGCCATCCCCGCAGCGCACCCGCGCGGGCGGGGCGCTGCACACGGTGCAAACGGTGCAACCGCTTTCCGCCACGAACCGCGTCGAACCGAATCCCGTCCAACCAGCGAGCCGCCGCCGTGAACGACAAACCCGCTCTCCCTCCGCACGATATCCCCGGCGAAGCGATCGACCTGCAGATTGCCGACGTGCTGGCGGCCGTCCGTTACCCGGCCAACAAGGATGCGATCGTCGACGCCGCACGCGACGCCGGCGCCAGTAACGAAGTGCTGTCGATGCTCGACGGCCTGCCCGAACAGGACTACGCGGACGTTGATGCCGTCACGCGCTGGGTCGCCGGCAACTTCGGCCCCGGCCTCGGTATTTGAGCGCACGCCAATAACGCGATAGGATCGGGCCGCACCGGTTGCGCTGCGGCCGGATGCATGCTGCCCGGCGCCAAGACCGGACGTGACCGCACGAGTGCCCGGGGGAATCCATGGAAGGCATCCTGATCCAGCATACGACGCGTCGTCAGCTTTGGTTCGGCGCGCTGACGGCACTCGTCATCGTGCTCGCCCTGGGAATCGCCGCGCCGCACGCGAACGTCACGCTGCCGGTCGTCGAGCCGTTCATGCCGATGTGCGCGCTGACCGTGTTCACCACCGCGAGCATCGCCGCCTTCTTCCTCGGCGCGCAGTTCACCGTCACGCGCCAGCCCGTGCTCGGTGCGCTCGGCGGCGCCTATGCATTCACCGCACTCGCCGTCGCGCTGCAGCTGCTCACCTTCCCCGGCGTGTTCGCACCGCACGGCTTGCTCGGCGCGCGTCCGCAAAGCGCCGCGTGGATGTGGGTCTTCTGGCACGCCGGCTTTCCGTGCTTCGTGATGGCCGCGCTGCTCGCGCGCGAGCGGCTCACGCATGCGCCGGTCGGCGCGGCGCAGACGCGCCTGTGGACCTTCGCGCTGGTCGGCGGCCCGGCCGTCGCGGCCGCGCTGCTGTGCGTGCTCGCACTGAACGTCGCCCTGCCGCCCGCGTTCCATCCGCCGGGCGATGCAGCCGCGCTGCCCGTCGACGGGATCGCGCTGGTCGTGTGGCTGCTCAATGCGCTCGCGCTCGTCGCCGTGCTGGCTTCCGGCCGACTGCGCACGACGCTCGACCTGTGGCTCGCGATCGCGGTGCTCGCCTGCCTCACCGACACGACGCTGAACCTGCTGACCACGAGCCGCTTCACGGTCGGCTGGTATCTCGCACGCGTGTTCAGCATGTTCACGCCGGGCGTGCTGGTGTGCGTGCTCGCCTGGGAAGTGACGAAGCTGTATCAGCAACTGTTCGAGGCGCACGCGACGCTGGTTCGTTCGTCCGCGCGCGACGGGCTGACCGGCGCGTTCAATCGCAGCCACTTCAACGATCACTTCCACACGTTGTTCCTGCAGGCGCGGCGGCAAGGCGAGCCGCTGTCGCTGCTGATGGTCGACGTCGATCACTTCAAGGCGTACAACGACGCGTTCGGTCACGTGAAGGGCGATGCGTGCCTGATCGCGGTCGCGAATGCGCTGGCCGGCGCGGTGCGGCGGCCAGCCGATATCGTCGCGCGCTACGGCGGCGAGGAGTTTGCCATCGTGCTGCCGAACACCGGTGCGCGCGGTGCACGGGTCGTTGCCGAGGAAGCGCGCGAAGCGGTGCTGCGGATCGATCTCGCGATGCCCGGGTCGCCGGCCGGGCGCGTGAGCGTCAGCGTCGGCTGCGCGACCGTGTCGGCCGACGACCTGTCGACGCCCGATGCGTTGATCGAAGCCGCCGATGCCGCGCTGTATCGTGCGAAGGATGCGGGGCGAAACCGCGTCGTGGCGGCGTGAAAACGTCTGCGGATTGGGGATTTGTTACGGTCATTGTGACCGGAATAATCCGCCGTTACGGATTGCCGCGCGGGGAAACGATCGCTTACAGCCGGTGTTGAAGGCGCTCGCTATGCTGGGTTCATGTCGAATCCGAGCAGGTGAGCGTGATGAAGAAAACCCTTTTGCTGATTGCCGGTGTCGCCGTGCTGTTGAGCGGCTGCATCGTGGTGCCGGATGGCGGCGGGTATGGGTATTACGGTGATGGCGGGTATTACCACCATCATCATCGGCATTGGGACTGATGCATTCCACCCCGGCTGTCGCGACGACGCAGTCCGGATCAGTCGATCCGGATCGCTGGGGACGGGAATTCGAAGCGCCGGTGTTCCGTTGAAATGCCCGCTTACTTGCCAATACAAAACCTGCTGAAAATCACGCCCAGCAGATCATCCGAAGTGAATTCCCCGGTAATCGCATTGAGTTGCTCCTGCGCGAGCCGCAACTCCTCCGCAAACAGATCGAGCGATTGCGCGCGCTGCTCGGCGTGATCCGCCGCCTGCGCCAGATGCTCCTGCGCAGCCCGCAGCGCAATCAAGTGCCGCTCGCGCGCCAGATAGACGCCTTCCGCCCCCGCCTGCCACCCCGCGATCCGCAGGAGTTCCGCGCGCAGCATGTCGATGCCGTCGCCGCGCTTGGCCGACAGATGCACCTCGGTCAGGTCGCCTTCGGCCGCCGGATGCTCGACGCACGCCGGCACGCCGGTGAGGTCCGTCTTGTTCAACACCCGCACCACCGGCACGCCATCCGGGAACCGTGCCGCGATCGTCTCGTCGTCCACCGTCATCCCCGTGCGCGAATCGAGCAGATGCAGCACGACGTCGGCGCGCTCGATCTCGCTCCACGTGCGCGCAATCCCGATCCGCTCGACTTCGTCCTCCGTCTCGCGCAGCCCGGCCGTATCGATGATGTGCAGCGGAATCCCTTCGACCTGGATCGTCTGCGCGACCTTGTCGCGCGTCGTGCCCGCGATCGGCGTGACGATCGCCAGCTCCGCGCCGGCGAGCGCGTTCAGCAGCGACGACTTGCCGACGTTCGGCTGCCCCGCGAGCACGACCGACAACCCTTCGCGCAGCAGCGCGCCCTGCCGCGCGTCACCGAGCACGTGCGCCAGTTGCTCGCGGATCCTCGCGAGCTTGCCGCGCGCATCGGCCGCTTCCAGGAAGTCGATTTCCTCTTCCGGGAAATCGAGCGTCGCCTCGACCAGCATCCGCAGCGTGATCACATCCTCGACGAGCGCGTGGATCTGCCGCGAGAACGCGCCGTCGAGCGAGCGCCCGGCCGAGCGCGCCGCCGCTTCGGTACTCGCCTCGATCAGGTCGGCGACGGCCTCGGCCTGCGCGAGGTCGAGCTTGTCGTTCAGAAACGCGCGCCGCGTGAACTCGCCCGGTTCCGCGAGCCGCAACCCGAAGCCGCGCCCCGCATCGAGGCAACGCTGCAGCAGCAGCTGCATCACGATCGGCCCGCCGTGCCCCTGCAACTCGAGCACGTGCTCGCCGGTGTACGAATGCGGCGCGGGGAAATACAGCGCGATTCCGCGGTCGAGCGGCGCGCCGTGCGCGTCGAGGAACGGCACATAGCTCGCATGGCGCGGCGCGAGCCGCTGCCCGCACAACGCGTCGATCAGCGGCAGCGCGGCCGCCTCGCCGCCGCGCCCGAACGACACGCGGACGACGCCGATGCCCCCCCGGCCGGCAGCAGTGGCAATGGCGACGATCGGATCGGAATCGGTAGCGAGCATGGGAATCGGATGAATCGGGTGAACAGAGCGTCAGTGGTGCGCCCGCACAACAGTTCGGGCATCGGGACGCCGGCATTGTAGCCTGCCGGCCCGCACGCCACCGGACGCCTGATCGGCGTCGAACTTACCCGAATTTATCCCGACGGGGATAAGTCGAGTATCAATGCCGGACAATCACGTCCTGTCCATTTCGGACGAGTATGCCTTTCCGAACGGTCCGACACTGCGGCCCCAATTCCGCCGCACGGTCCACGGCAGGTTGGGATTCGTCCGTATAGGCTATGTTTAGCCCATATGGTTGTCTGAGACGTGTCGGTGGAATTGCACAATCACCCCCATGCCGACACCCGAAGAAAAAGCAGCGTTCTCGGAACGCCTGAAATTCGCCTTGCGGCGCAGCCCGGACAAGGTCACAGGCGCGACGGAACTCGCGAACCGGTTCAATCTGCGTCACCGCGGTGCGCAGCCGGTTTCGCCGCAAACCGCGCACAAATGGCTGACGGGCCGCACGATTCCGACGCCGGACAAACTCGAAACGCTCGCCGACTGGTTGCGCGTCGAACTGCATTGGCTGCATTACGGCCCGTCGCCGAGCGTGACCGAACGCACGACGCCGCAACCGCTGCCGCGCGACGAGCGTTATCCGCCAACACCCGAGACGATCGAACTCGCGTCGAAGATCGAGGCGTTGCCGCCGCATCAGCGTTACCTCGTTCAGGAACTGATCGAGCAGTTCTACGGCGGCGACACGAAAATCGAAGCGAAGAAGGCCTGAACGGCAGCGGTCAACGCCCCCGCGCCGCCACCCGCCAGAAACAAAAAAGCCGCATGGATGAAACCATGCGGCTTTTTTACGTGCATCGCGGACGGCTGGCCGCCCGCGTGTGCCAAGGGCGTCAGGCCTTCTTGCCGCCGCCGAGCTTGCGCGTGATGTAGTACTGCTGCGCGATCGACAGCACGTTGTTCACGACGTAGTACAGCACCAGGCCGGCCGGGAAGAAGAAGAACATCACCGAGAACGCGATCGGCATGAACTTCATCATCTTCGCCTGGACCGGGTCCGGCGGCGTCGGGTTCAGGCTCGTCTGCACGAACATCGAGACGGCCATCAGCACCGGCAGGATGAAGAACGGGTCGCGCTGCGACAGGTCGTGAATCCACAGAATCCACGGCGCGCCGCGCATTTCGACCGACGCGAGCAGCACCCAGTACAGCGAGATGAACACCGGGATCTGGATCACGACCGGCAGGCAGCCGCCGAACGGATTGACCTTCTCGGTCTTGTACAGCTCCATCAGCGCGGCGTTCATCTTCTGCGGATCGCTCTTGAAGCGTTCGCGCAGCGCCTGCATGCGCGGCGTGATTTCCTTCATCCGCGCCATCGACTTGTAGCTGGCAGCCGACAGCGGGAAGAACACGGCCTTGATCAGCACCGTCAGCAGCACGATCGCCCAGCCCCAGTTGCCGACGAAGCCGTGGATCTTCTCGAGCAGCCAGAACAGCGGCTTCGCGATGATCGTCACCCAGCCGTAGTCCTTCACGAGTTCCAGGCCCGGCGCGACGCCCTCGAGCATGCGCTCTTCTTCCGGACCGGCGAACAGGCGCGCCTGCACGTCGGCCGACTGGCCCGGCGCGATCGCGGCGACCGGCTGCTTCACGCCGACGCGGTACAGCGCCGGATCGATCTTTTCAGCGTAGATGTCGCGCTTCGCGCCCTGCTGCGGAATCCAGGCCGACGCGAAGTAGTGCTGCACCATCGCGACCCAGCCGTTGTCGGAGGACTTCTCGAAGTTCGCCTTGTTCTTGTCGAGGTCGCTGAAGTCGATCTTCTGGAAGTGCTTCGCGTCCGTGTAGACCGCCGGCCCGAGGAACGTATGCGAGAACATCGGCGTTTCGACGGCCGTGTTGTCGCGCACCAGTTCCATGTAGACCGTCGGCGTGACCGGTGCCGTGCCGACGTTGTCGATCTTCGTGTCGACGCCGATCACGTAGCTGCCGCGCGTGAACGTGTAGGTCTTCACGACCTTCACGCCGCCCTTCACCGGCGATTCGAACGACAGCTTCAGCGTGTTCTGGTCACCCGTCAGCGACGTCGGGCCCGCGTTGACCTGCGTGTAGACGTCGTTGTGGTTCGGGAAGTCGCCGCCGAGCAGGCCCGAGCGCGCGAGATACGTGTGGCCGGCCGTATGGTCGAACAGCGTGATGTACAGGTCGGGCTGCTTGCCGTCGCCCTGCTTCTTCAGCGTCAGCTTCGCGAGCGTGCCGCCGCGCGTGTCGATTTCGCCGTCATACACGTCGGTCGAGAACTTCACGAGCTGCGCCTGCGCGGCCGGTGCCGTCGTCGACGGTGCGGTGCCTGCGGCTGCGGCAGGTGCGTCACCTGCGGTCGTCGTCGTCGCGCCCGTGCCCGATGCACCGCCCGCAGCCGCGGGGGCCGTTTGCGTGGCGCTCGGGAAGAACATCGACGGGCGTCCATGGTCGCGCTGCCAGTTGTCGTACAGCATGACAGCTGACATGAAGAAGATCACCCATAGGACGGTGCGTTTGATATCCATGCGTTGTCTCAGAGTCGATGGGACCGCGCGTCGGCTTCGCCGCGAGCGCGAGTGTCGGAGTTGGGCGGCGGGACGAGGTCGATGCCGCCCGCGGAAAACGGATGGCATCGGCACACGCGCCTGACGGCGAGATACGTGCCGCGCGCGGCGCCATGATACTGGATTGCCTCGCGCGCGTAATCCGAACAGGAAGGATAAAAACGGCAACGGTTGCCGAGCATCGGGCTCACGGCAACCTTGTAGAAGCGCAGCAAGGCGATCAATACCGTTTCCATACCGTGGGCGGCGCCGTACGACGCCGCGTCAAAACCGGCCGGGCAGGCGCGAACGCCGCACCGGACACGGATGCGTCACTCGGACGCGGGCTTCGACGCCCGGCGGGCGATTTCCCGGACTGCCCTGTCGAGCAGTTCGCGGATCTCGGCCGCGCACATCGCCGCGAGCGGGGCGGAAGCCGCGCTCGGCAGCGCTTTCTTGTCGAAGCGCGTGTGCTGCCGCAGCAGCAGGTCGTAACCGGCGAATTCGGCCCGGCGCAGGCGAAACTGATCGCGCGCCAGCCGCTTCACGAGGTTACGTGTTACTGCACGCGGCGCATACTTCTTGCCGACGACGAGCCCCAGACGCGCGGGCTGACCGGTCGGCTTGCCGTAGATCACGAAGTGCGCGGAGCGCCGCCAGGGGCGCAAACGAAAAACGGATGAAAATTCATCCGTTTTCAGAAGTCGCGCAGCTTTCGGGAAGGCGGCTTTCGTCTGCGACGGATTCGCACCCGGCTCGACGGCACCTTCCGCAGGACTGCGGACGGCGGACACAGCGCGCAACCTGCCTTAGATGGCGAGGCGCTTGCGGCCCTTCGCGCGGCGAGCGTTGATGACCTTGCGGCCACCTGCCGTCTTCATGCGGACACGGAAGCCATGGGTGCGCTTGCGGCGCGTCACGGACGGTTGGTAAGTACGTTTCATGATGTTCTCACTTGTTCGAGAATGTCGAAATTCAGGGGACCGCGTGCCCTTAACCGGAGGCATTCGGGCGAACGCAATCGCCGGGAATACAGGATTGGTTTTCGCGGAACCCGCTATTTAAACCGTTTTTCTCTTGACGGTCAATACTTTAGGAGTCGCTCGCCTGTGCCGGCCCGCGCCGATCCGGCCCCGCGACCCACAATCCCGGCCTGTGGATAACTCGCGCTGTGGCCGCGTTTGGCGGTAGAATCTCGCCTTATCTCCAAGAATCCCGCACGCCGCCTCGGCCCGCGCCTGCCCCTCCAACACTGTGACGCAGGCGTCCGAGGCACGCTCGCACGACCGCTTCGGGCCTTGTTGCGCAACCGCGACAAGGGCGCCGGCGAGCCGCGCTGTGCACGCAAAAAACGACAGTTACTTGATGAACGATTTCTGGCAACACTGTTCCGCACTGCTGGAGCGCGAGCTGACGCCCCAGCAGTACGTGACGTGGATCAAACCCTTGGCCCCGGTGGCCTTCGATGCGTCGGCGAACACGCTGTCCATCGCCGCGCCGAACCGCTTCAAGCTGGACTGGGTCAAGAGCCAGTTTTCGGGCCGCATCTCCGATCTGGCCCGAGATTTCTGGAATGCGCCGATCGAAGTCCAGTTCGTCCTCGATCCGAAGGCAGGCATGCGCAGTGCAGCGGCCAGCGCCGCACCGGGCGCAGCCGCGCCGCGTGCGCCGCTCGCACCGAGCGGCCCGGCCGCCACGGTGGCCGCGATCGCCGCCAATCTGACCGCGAATGCATCGGCTGCACCGAGCGCGCCGGCCGACGTGCCGATGACGCCGTCGGCGGCCGCCGCGCACCACCTGAACGCCGACGACGCCGACATCGACCTGCCGAGCCTGCCCGCGCACGAAGCGGCGGCCGGCCGCCGCACGTGGCGTCCGGGCCCGGGCGCCGCACCCGCGAACGGCGGTGAAGCCGATTCGATGTACGAACGCTCGAAGCTGAACCCCGTGCTCACGTTCGACAACTTCGTGACCGGTAAGGCGAACCAGCTCGCGCGCGCCGCCGCGATCCAGGTCGCGGACAACCCGGGCATCTCGTACAACCCGCTGTTCCTGTACGGCGGCGTCGGCCTCGGCAAGACCCACCTGATCCACGCGATCGGCAACCAGTTGCTGCTCGACAAGGCCGGCGCGCGGATCCGCTACATCCATGCGGAACAGTACGTGTCCGACGTGGTGAAGGCGTACCAGCGCAAGGCGTTCGACGACTTCAAGCGCTACTACCACTCGCTCGACCTGCTGCTGATCGACGATATCCAGTTCTTCTCCGGCAAGTCGCGCACGCAAGAGGAATTCTTCTACGCGTTCGAGGCGCTGGTCGCGAACAAGGCGCAGGTGATCATCACCAGCGACACGTATCCGAAGGAAATCTCGGGCATCGACGATCGCCTGATCTCGCGCTTCGACTCGGGCCTCACCGTCGCGATCGAGCCGCCCGAGCTGGAGATGCGCGTCGCGATCCTGATGCGCAAGGCGCAGTCCGAAGGCGTGAACCTGTCGGAAGACGTCGCGTTCTTCGTCGCGAAGCACCTGCGCTCGAACGTGCGCGAACTCGAAGGCGCGCTGCGCAAGATCCTCGCGTATTCGAAGTTCCACGGCCGCGAGATCTCGATCGAGCTGACCAAGGAAGCGCTGAAGGACCTGCTGACCGTGCAGAACCGGCAGATTTCGGTCGAGAACATCCAGAAGACCGTCGCCGACTTCTACAACATCAAGGTCGCCGACATGTATTCGAAGAAGCGCCCCGCGAACATCGCGCGGCCGCGGCAGATCGCGATGTATCTCGCGAAGGAACTCACGCAGAAGAGCCTGCCGGAAATCGGCGAGCTGTTCGGCGGGCGCGATCACACCACCGTGCTGCACGCGGTGCGCAAGATCGCCGACGAGCGCAGCAAGGACGCGCAGCTCAACCACGAGCTGCACGTGCTGGAACAGACGCTGAAGGGCTGAGCGCGCGCACCGCGCTTGATAATTCGGCATCCGCCCCAAATTAAGGGGGGCGGTTCGGTTTTGAGGCACAATACTGGTTTGACCGCCCCGGTGGTGGCGGGCCAAGAGCCCGGCCGGCGGGGCGCTGCGTGGCTGCTGCGCTGCAGGCCGTTACTCAACGAAGGAACTCTATGCAACTGGTCAAGACCGAACGAGACACACTCCTCAGGCCGCTGCAAACGGTCAGCGGCATCGTCGAACGCCGCCATACGTTGCCGATCCTCGCCAACCTGCTGATCACCAAGAACGGCCCGGACGTTTCATTCCTGTCGACCGACCTGGAGCTGCAGATCACCACGCGCGCCGATTTCGGCGTCGGCGGCGACCAGGTCGCGACCACCGTCGCGGCGCGCAAGCTGCTCGACATCCTGCGCGCGATGCCTGACGGCCAGGTCACGCTGTCGCTCGCCGACAAGCGCCTCACCGTTCAATCGGGCAAGAGCCGTTTCGCACTCCAGACGCTCGCGGCCGACGAGTTCCCGACCGTCGCGCAGGCGAAGGATTTCGGCGCGACCCTGACCGTCCCGCAGAAGTCGTTCCGCCAGCTGCTCGGCATGGTCCACTTCGCGATGGCGCAGCAGGACATCCGCTACTACCTGAACGGCATGCTGCTCGTCGTCGACGGCGACCAGCTGATGGCCGTGGCCACCGACGGCCACCGCCTCGCGTTCTCGTCGATGAAGCTCGAAGGCGGCACGTTCGGCCGCCAGGAAGTGATCGTGCCGCGCAAGACGATTCTCGAGCTGCAGCGCCTGCTCGAAGACATCGACGACACCGTCACCATCGACATCGCGCAAACCCAGGCCAAGTTCACGTTCGGCCAGGTCGAGCTCGTGTCGAAACTCGTCGAGGGCAAGTTCCCCGACTTCCAGCGCGTGATCCCGAAGGCGCACAAGAACACGTTCGAGATCGGCCGTGAAGAACTGCAGCGTTCGCTGCAGCGCGCGGCGATCCTGACCTCGGACAAGTTCAAGGGCGTGCGCTGCATCATCGCGCCGGGCCAGCTGAAGATCATGTCGACCAACGCCGATCAGGAAGAGGCGCAGGAAGAACTCGAAATCGCGTACCAGGGCGATACCGTCGACATCGGCTTCAACGTCACGTATCTGCTCGACGTGCTCGCGAACCTGAAGGTCGACACCGTGCAGGTGAGCCTCGGCGACGCCAGCTCGAGCGCGCTGATTACCGTGCCCGAGAACGACGAGTTCAAGTATGTCGTGATGCCGATGCGCATCTGACGCGCACGACATCGCGACACACACCAGGGGGCGGCAAGCCCCTTTGGCGTTTTTATGGCGAACCGACAACCCGCCCTTTTAGTGCCTTTTCGGCACTTCGGGCGGGCCAGGAAACTGGAGCGGCCCGGCGATTTCTCGCTGAAACGCACCGCGCCGCCACCTGAGTGGCCTCGCAGAACCGGAAGATATCCATGAGTGAACAGCACAATTCGCAACCCGATAACAGCAGCTACGGCGCCTCGTCGATCCAGATCCTCGAAGGTCTGGAAGCGGTGCGCAAGCGCCCCGGGATGTACATCGGCGACACGTCTGACGGCACCGGTCTGCACCACCTCGTGTTCGAGGTGCTCGACAACTCGATCGACGAAGCGTTGGCCGGGTACTGCAACGACATCCACGTGACGATTCACGCCGACAACTCGATTTCCGTGACCGACAACGGCCGCGGGATTCCGACCGACGTGAAGATGAACGACAAGCACGAGCCGAAGCGCAGTGCTGCGGAAATCGTGATGACCGAGCTGCACGCCGGCGGCAAGTTCGACCAGAACAGCTACAAGGTGTCGGGCGGCCTGCACGGCGTGGGCGTGTCGTGCGTGAACGCGCTGTCGAGCTGGCTGCGCCTCACCGTGCGCCGGAACGGCAAGAAGCATTTCATGGAGTTCCATCGCGGCGTCGCGCAGGAGCGCGTGCTCGAGACGGTGGACGGCGTGGAAGTTTCGCCGATGCTGATCACCGGCGACACCGAGAACCGCGGCACCGAAGTGCACTTCATGGCCGATCCGACCATTTTCGGCACGGTCGAGTATCACTACGACATCCTCGCGAAGCGGATGCGTGAACTCTCGTTCCTGAACAACGGCGTGCGGATTCGTCTCACGGACCTGCGCTCGGGCAAGGAAGACGATTTCGCGTTCGCCGGCGGTGTGAAGGGCTTCGTCGAGTTCATCAACAAGACGAAGACCAACCTGCACCCGACGGTGTTCTTCGCCAACGGCGAGAAGGATGGCGTGGGCGTCGAAGTCGCGATGCAGTGGAACGACAGCTACAACGAAAACGTGCTGTGCTTCACGAACAACATTCCGCAGCGCGACGGCGGCACGCACCTGACCGGCCTGCGGGCCGCGATGACGCGCGTCATCAACAAGTACATCACCGACAACGAAATCGCGAAGAAGGCGAAGGTCGAGACGACCGGCGACGACATGCGCGAAGGGCTGTCGTGCGTGCTGTCCGTGAAGGTGCCGGAGCCGAAGTTCAGCTCGCAGACGAAGGACAAGCTGGTTTCTTCTGAGGTTCGTGCGCCGGTTGAAGAGGTTGTGGCGAAGGCGCTGGAAGAATTCCTTTTGGAAACGCCGATCGACGCGAAGATCATCTGCGGGAAGATTGTTGAAGCCGCGCGTGCGCGGGATGCTGCGCGGAAAGCGCGTGAAATGACGCGTCGCAAGGGTGTGCTCGATGGCGTCGGTCTGCCGGGCAAGCTCGCGGACTGTCAGGAGAAGGATCCGGCTAAGTGCGAAATCTACATCGTCGAGGGTGACTCGGCAGGTGGTTCGGCCAAGCAAGGGCGTGATCGCAAGTTCCAGGCGATCCTGCCGCTGCGCGGCAAGGTGCTGAACGTCGAGAAGGCGCGTTACGACAAGCTGCTTTCGTCGGAACAGATCGTCACGCTCGTGACCGCGCTTGGGTGCGGCATCGGCAAGGAAGACTACAACCTCGACAAGCTGCGCTATCACCGCATCATCATCATGACCGACGCGGACGTCGACGGTGCGCACATCCGGACGCTGCTGCTCACGTTCCTGTATCGCCAGATGCCGGACATGATCGAGCGCGGATACGTGTATATCGCGCAGCCGCCGCTTTACAAGATCAAGGCAGGCAAGGACGAGCGGTATCTGAAGGACGACGTGGAACTCAACGCGCACATGCTGCGGTTGGCGCTGCAAGGGTCGGAGCTGGTGCCGGGTGAGAATGCGGCGGCGATTTCGGGCGATGCGCTTGGGGAGCTCGCGCGGTCATATCTGCTGTCGCAGAGCGTGATCGAGCGGTTGAGCCGGTTGTATGACCCGGCTGCGCTGGAAGCGGTCATGGATGGGGTGGTGATCGATCTCTCCACTGAGGCTTCGACTGAGGCTTCGGCGAAGGCTCTTCATGCAGCGTTGCACGACGAGGCTTTGAAGAACGAAGTGCGTGTGGTGCCTTCGTATGACCCGGTTCGCGAACAGCGTTCGCTGCATGTCGAGCGTACGCATCACGGCAACGTGCGGGTTTCGGTCATCGACCAGGAATTCCAGCACACCGCGGATTATCAGCAGCTCGTGACCACCGCGAATACGTTCAAGGGACTCATCGGCGAAGGTGCGGTCATCAAGCGTGGTGAGCGCAGCATGGCCGTGGCGGACTTCAAGAGCGCGATGAAGTGGCTGCTGGCGGATGCTGAACGCAACGTCTCCAAGCAACGCTATAAGGGGCTCGGCGAGATGAACCCCGAGCAGCTGTGGGAAACGACGATGGATCCAGCGGTGCGGCGTCTGCTGCGTGTGCAGATCGAAGACGCGATTGCGGCGGATGGGATCTTTACTACCCTCATGGGGGATGATGTCGAACCGCGGCGGGCGTTTATCGAGTCGAATGCGTTGCGGGCGGGGAATATTGACGTCTAACTCATGGTGTAGATAGCCTCATAACCTGAGAAAAGCGGACCCATAAGCTGAGAAGATTATGGGTCTTTTTTATTGATAGCTCAGATGTATGAGTGATTCACGGGGCTGGAGCTACGCAGCAGCCAAATATGGGACCAAGCGGGCAAATGGCTTGATTTCCGTCAATGCGGAAAGGAACACACAGTAACCGGGACGACTTTTCGAAATTGGTAAAGTTGGAATTGGCGAAAGGCGTTAATTTCCGCTGTTCTATCTGCAACGCCCAGAAAGTTGGGCCACAGGCCATTTCCAACAAATCGTTCAGTATTGGCAAGGCGGCACACACCAAGACGGTCTCACCTGGAGGTCAGAGGAATGACCTGGCCCAGCATCCTGAAGAGCGGCGCTCCATTAACAACGGAATCTGGGGTTGCGCCACCTGTGCAGACGTCATCGATCGTGACGTGGCGGCATATTCCGTCGCCGAGCCGCACCGGCTGAAGTACCAAGCGGAGCGGTTGGCGCACGAGCGAGTCGGACGCGTCGCTAACGTACCCACGGCTATTGTCCCGACGCCGTCCGCAACCCCTACGAGCGGTTCAGTTTTTCTGCCTATCCGAGGCGAAACGCCAGGAGCAGCTTGCCCCTAGATCCGGTGTATGAGATGCACGTGAGAGAGTCGGTGGCTGCCTGACTGACTGACTGTCGGCGCCAGATACCAGAAGAAGTAGCCGACGGCGCCAGGACCGTTTTGTCATCGCTCCTGGCGGGTTCCCGGCAGCCGCTTGATTAGAGCCGGCAATCGCCGGTAACGTACTGGCCGTGAAGATATGGGAGGAAAAAGGCAATGCCGTTCGATATTCAGCCGTGGTCAGCACTGGAGCAGCATTATCGCGGCACGGTACTGCTGGGGAATGGCGCGAGTATCGCTGTCAACCAGCGGTTCCATTATGGCTCCCTTCTGGAGCACGTGCGGAACGCAGGGCTCCTTCCGGAGGATGCCCAGCGCCTTTTCGACTTTTTCGATACACAGGATTTCGAATTCATTCTGAGAATCGTCTGGCAGGCCTCCAACGTCAATCGGTCGCTGCAGATACCTGATGCTCGTACTCACGAAGCGTATGTTCGAGTGAGAGACAGCTTGATTCAAGGTGTCCGGGAGGTCCATCCCGAGTACCAGGAGGTGAGCGAACATCTGCCACACCTCTACCGATTCCTGAAGGATTTCGATACCGTCATATCCCTGAACTATGACCTCATTGTTTACTGGGCCATTACCTATGGTTTGGACATCGATGACGGGCATCGCTTCAAGGATTGCTTCGTTAGGGCCGGGGTCTTCCATAATGACTGGCGCGAGTTAAGGAATCCAATTCGACGTGAGCGCTCTGCAACTCTTGTCTTCTATCCCCATGGGAGTCTTGTCCTCTGCCGGAACCGTCTCGAGGAGGAACGCAAGGTTCACAACCTCCAGAACGGCCTTCTCGAGGCGATCCTGGAGCGCTGGGAAAGCGAGGAGGTCATACCTCTTTTCGTTTGCGAGGGAACTCAGCATCAGAAGGTATCGTCAATCCAGGGGAGTCACTACTTGTCTACCGTGTACCGTGAAGTCTTGGCGTCCGCGCGTGAGACACTTGCTGTCTACGGTTGGGGGTTCGGTGAACAGGACCTTCACCTTTTGGAGCGCATGGCCCGCTCAGGAATTCGGCGAGTCGCAGTTTCGGTGCATGGAGACGACCAGGGTTATTGCAACCGAGTGTTCGAAACGCTCCGCCAAAAGTTGGGGCGGAACATCATAGTGGATTTCTTCAATAGCGAGAGCCCCGGCTGCTGGATGCATCCTGACGAGGCATAGTGCGGTGCTTCTAATTGCGAATGCCATCGTTTTTGAAATCAACGAGTTGCTCAAAATTTCGCTGGGCCATTAGCGTGCTCCCGCTGTGGCATGCCACAGCCCGCGCAATACGGCGTGCAGTGCCATACTGCCGTGCATATCGGCGGTGAAGAAAGTGTCATATCATTCGAAAAACTTCAAAACTGCGGCGCCAACTGCGCGCGATAGGAAACGTCATGGCAACAGGCAAGGGAGGCTTCCTCATCTCTTTCGAGCCGGAACGTTCGCGCTTATTCGAAGACCGGGCGCGGGCGGGCCACTACTTTTCCCTAGAGCTCTCGCGCTTGGACAACTCGGCCAAGACACGAGAATTCTTCTTGGTGTGCTTCGATGGTGAGGGCAAGGAAATCTCTGCCGCCGCAATGGCTTCCTACAAGGCGGGGCCTCAAAACACCGGGGCGCGAAACTACCGGTTCTCGGACTTCGTGTTTTTCAAGCCGATTTCGGTGACACAGCTTGAGAGCATGGTGTCACTCGGAACGAAGAAGTCGCTTGTCAAGAGCGTTGGCGGCGTCGCAAGGAGGATGCCGCCAGTTGCTTGGGATGAGGTGCGTCTAACTGTATCAGCATTGCTACCATCCATCGCGAACGAGCTTGAGGCCTTGTGGCAAAAGGTTTGCCAGCCCGAACGGATTGAAACTTCGAGCAACCTACAGACACTTGCGTTGCAGCGAGATGCCATTGGCTTGGCGCTGGATTGCGCCAAACTTGGGAACACTCGTCGTGATGTGTTTAGGAAAGCTAAACCGGTGGACGAGAACGCAAAAGAGGACTCCTTTATCTCCTACCTCGAAGGCGTTGCGCCGACTCAAGAACGCGAGCTCGTTGACTATGACCGAAATGCATTCGCCAGTCTCGAGCTGCCAGACTTCGCAGTAACCGGAGACCTCTCAATAGGGGAGGGTTCACGCAAACTCCATGTGCAAACACTCGACAAAGGACCACTCGAAACTGCCTTAGGTGTTGACTTGCTCATTTACTTGGCTGACCTAGCATCGCTGGTCATGATTCAGTACAAGTGCTGCGAGAACAAGAACTCTGAATGGGCGTATCGCGCTAATCGCCAGTTCCACGACCAAATGGAAAGCATGCGGCAGGCCGAGATTGCCTTTGAGCAGATGCGGAATTCGCGGGTCAATGGGCACCACGCGCCTGAAGCGCTGATGCATCAGAGCCGGCTTTGTACGGCCCCGTTCTATGTAAAGTTCTGCAAACGCCTCCCACTGCAGCGGCAAGATGGTGAGCTGTGCGATGGTCGTCTTTTGCGGCGTGCTGACGTCGCCACGTTGCTTGAACTAAAGGAAACTCAAGGACCGCGGTTCGGGAAAATTGTGAAGTACGACTCGATACCCCGCCATATGTCGAACAGTGACTTCTCAGGATTGGTGAGCGGGGGGTGGATTGGTACGAGCCATCTTAGGCCCGAAGACCTTTCAGCAGTAATCGGTCGCCTTCTGGAGACGTCGTCACGAGTCGTTCTGGCCGAGGCTCCGAGAAGCTGACCGTGCCACCCGCACACGGACTCGCGTTTCATGCCAAGGATTTGTTCCTATAAGCTTGCCCCTGAAAAGTGAATCCCTTCCCGGCCACGCATTACGACTAGATTGCATCCCAGTGCACTACTCTCTCCAGTGCCTCGTGCTCTCGTCGCCATCCCGGCATGAACTGAGCGACCAAGCCCCAGAAGGCCCTAGTGTGATTCTTCTCGACCGTGTGGCAGAGTTCGTGGACGATGATGTAGTCCTGGACGCTGCCTGCCAGTTCCATCACCCTGGGTGTTGATGTCCACGCAGAACTGACCCACCTGAGGCTGTAGTTTTCATCGAATTTTGACCCACGTGATTGAATGCCCTGCTCAATCTTTGAGCAGGGGATACAGAGGTGATCACGGTGGGCATATTGGCCAAGATCAGGCGGATGTATTTCCGCGAGAAGGTCCCGCTGCGCGAGATTGCGAGGCGCACGGGCCTGTCCCGGAACACGGTGCGCAGCTGGCTTCGGCAAACGGATGCCGTTGAGCCGAAGTAGTCGGACCTGAACAATCGTGCGAGGCGTATGCAGTAAGGCTGCGAAGCCGAAACGGTGTTGTTTGATTTGCAGGAA